>JAFTXO010000005.1 GCA_017461765.1 Clostridia bacterium
CTTTACAAAGGATGAAGCAAAAAAGCTTTTTGATTGAGGAATAAGATTTGGAAATAAATAAGATTGCAAGGATCAAAACGGATTTTGATACGAAATTCGGCATCCCACGTCAAAGCGGAATTATAAAGGAGCTTAAGGGTAAGATAGTTTTTGAAAGCAAATACAGAAACATCGATGCTTTAAGAGGTATTGAGGAATTTTCGCATCTTTGGCTCATTTGGGGATTTTCTGAAAACGCGTATGAAAAATTCATGCCTACCGTTCGCCCGCCAAAGCTTGGCGGAAACGAAAAAAAGGGCGTTTTTGCGACACGCTCCCCCTTCAGACCCAACTCCTTGGGACTTTCTCTTGTCAAGCTTGAAGGGGTATATATCGATAAAGACCTCGGTCCGGTTATCGAGGTCAGCGGAGTTGATATGGTAAACGGAACGCCAATTTACGATATAAAGCCGTATCTTTTGTATTCCGATTTCGCAGAGAACGCAAAATCGGGCTTTGCCGAGAATATCGGAGATTTTACCTTGGATGTCGTTTGTGATAAAAATATACTTGATATATTGCCTACCGAAAAAAGAGAGGCCTTAATAAAAATTTTAAGCCAAGATCCGCGTCCGTCGTATATTAACGATAGCGAACGTGTCTACGGCTTCGGATATTCGGGATATGAGATAAAATTCAAGGTCGACGAAAAAAAGCTCACCTTGATAAGCATAGAGGAACAAATATGAAAAAAAGAATTTTAGTTGTAAGCTCGGCAAATATGGATATGGTAATGAATATAAATACCGTACCGTCGGCAGGAGAAACTGTTATAGAAAACGGAAGCTACGCGTATGTTCCCGGCGGAAAGGGTGCAAATTCCGCAGTTGCCATAAGCCGCTTGGGTGCTGAATGTACATTTCTTACAAGGGTGGGAAACGATGCAAATGCCAATTCCCTTCTGGAGCTTTATAAAAAGGAAGAAATTGATATCTCCTACATAAAAAAAGATGATAACGCTCCAACAGGTCTTGCTACTATTTTTGTTGAGAAAAACGGACAAAACAGAATAATCGTATTCGCAGGAGCTAACCAAAAGATCGACAGAGAAACGGTCAGTGAGGCGCTGAATGATGCTCCCGATGCGCTTTATATGCAGTTCGAGATAAATCACGATGCAATATTGCACGCCGCAAACGAGGCTTATAAGAAGGGCATTCCCGTCTTTATCGATGCAGGACCTGCCGATAAGACCTTTCCTCTTGAAAAGCTTCCGAGGCTTGAGATATTTTCTCCAAATGAAACGGAAACTCTAGGCTTTACCGGTATAGCTCCGACAGATGATGATGCTTGTATGCGGGCTTGCCTTGAGCTTCAAAAGAGGATTGATGCAAAATATATAGTAATCAAGCTCGGTTCAAAGGGCGCATATGTTTTTGACGGAGAAAAGGGAGAGATGTTCCCTTCATACGAAATAAAGGCAGTTGATACGACAGCGGCGGGAGATGCGTTTACTGCGGCTCTCACTCTTAAATATCTTCAGTGTCAGGATATTGCGCTTTCCTGCAAATTTGCAAACTGCGCAGGCGCACTTACAGTAAGCCGCCACGGAGCATCAAGCTCTATTCCGTCACTTGACGAAACGCAAGCCTTTTTTGAAAAGGTGATAATGTAAAACGGTGCTGCTTCAATGGGCACAGCCTCAAAACAAGCTCTTTTGAAAAGGGCTTGTTTTTTGCATTAAAACAATGTAAGACCAATGAAATAAACTCAAAATTTAGCCCTTTAACTGTTTCGTTTCTTATCCGTCAGGCATAAAATAATAAAGACATAACAAACTTATCGGAGGGAGTATGGGCAAATATTTCGGCACAGACGGCTTTCGCGGTAAAGCGGGAGAAGCACTTAACAGTGAGCACGCATATAAGATCGGCAGATTTTTGGGCTGGTATTTCGGCAAGAAACAGGGTAGAAAAGCAAAAATAGCGATAGGAAAGGATACCCGTCTTTCAAGCTATATGCTTGAATACGCTTTGGCGTCGGGTGCATCGTCCTCGGGAGCTTATGTATATATGCTTCATGTTACGACGACTCCAAGCATATCCTATGTTACCTCAAGCGAAAAGCTCGATTGCGGTATTATGATCTCTGCAAGCCACAACAAATACAGTGATAACGGAATAAAAATAGTAAACTCGGACGGAGAAAAAATAGATGACGCTCTTATTATGAAGATTGAGAGCTATATCGACAATGAAGAGCCGACAATACCGTTTGAAACCGACGAGGGCGTTGGAAAGATAATAGACTTTTTCGCAGGAAGAAACAGATATATAGGATATCTCATTTCAAGCTGCGCTCATTCCTTTAAGGAGCTGAGAATCGGACTTGACTGCGCAAACGGCGGAGCGCATATGATAGCAAAAAGCGTATTCGATGCTCTGGGAGCTAAAACATATGTAATAAATGCGTCGCCTAACGGAATTAATATAAATGAAAACGCAGGCTCTACACATATTGAAAATTTATGCGCATACGTAAAGCGTAACTCGCTTGATGTTGCATTTGCCTTTGACGGAGATGCAGACAGATGTATAGCGGTTGACGAAAACGGAAGCATAGTAAACGGGGATCACATACTTTATATTCTTGCAAAGGAATTTAAAAAGAAGGGTGAGCTTGCGAAGGATACGGTGGTAACGACGGTAATGTCGAATTTTGCTCTGTACAAGGAGCTTGAAAAGGAAAATATAAAATATGAAACAACGAGCGTGGGAGACAGATATGTTTATGAAAATATGATGAAAAACGCATACTCTCTTGGCGGTGAGCAGTCGGGACATATCATAATTTCAAAATATGCAACGACAGGAGACGGAATACTTACCGCAATAAAGCTGACTGAAACTATGATATCGCAAAAAACGACGCTTTCAAGACTTTGCGCGCCTCTTGTGATGATGCCGCAAATAACCGAGAACGTGTCTGTTGCAAATAAGGACGCGGTCATGAGTAACGAAGCTGTATTGAAGGTCTATGATGAAGTGAAAGCAATGCTTTCGGGAAACGGCAGGGTGCTTTTACGTAAAAGCGGAACAGAGGATGTTGTAAGAGTTATGGCAGAAGCAGAAAGCTATCAAAAATGCAGGGAATGTGTCGATAAAATAGTAAATTCGATAGTGGCGGAGGGGCTTTGTTGTGAGTAATATTATCGACACAGTATCGCTTTTTCCGTCAAAACGCTCTTTGGTATACGAATATTTGATCAAGACGGAATATCCGTGGCAGATATTGCCCGATCTTAAGGAGATAATAATAGAGATAGGCAAAAAGCTGTCTAAAGAGGAATATGAGGAAAGAAATACGAATATATTCATTTCAAAAAGCGCGAAAATATCTCCCGATGCCGAAATTCGCGCTCCCGCTATAATATGCAAGGATGCAGAAATACGAAAGGGCGCATACATTCGCGGAAGCGTTATTGTCGGAGAAGGGTGCGTTGTCGGCAATTCAACAGAAATAAAAAATTCAGTGCTTTTTGATAAGGTGCAAGCACCGCATTATAATTATATAGGCGACAGTATCTTAGGATACGGAGCGCACCTTGGCGCAGGCGTCGTTTTATCCAATTTAAAAAGCGATAAAACCGAGGTCTCGGTGCATTTGAATGATCGAAGCATACCGACAGGAGCGCGAAAGCTCGGCTCTCTTATCGGAGATCTTGCCGAGATAGGGTGCAACAGCGTTTTAAATCCGGGTACTGTGATAGGCAGATGCTCAAATGTTTATCCCCTTTGCCGTGTTCGTGGGTATGTTTCGGAAAATTCGATCTATAAATCGGAAAAAGATATAATTTCAAAGAAATGATGGAGATTTTATGTGTGGTATAATCGGCTATGCCGGAAATGAAAATGCAGTTCCAAAAATATTAAAGGGCTTATCGCTTTTAGAATATCGCGGATACGATTCCGCAGGAGTGGCTTTTACAAAGGATAATGCAATAAGGGTCATAAAAGCGCAGGGACGTGTCGATAATTTATCCGAAAAGATTGCAAAAAACGAAAGATCATATTGCTCAATAGGTCACACGCGCTGGGCAACGCACGGCGAGGTAAATGATATAAACGCTCATCCTCATAAGGTCGGCAGAGTGTGCCTCGTTCATAACGGAATTATCGAGAATTATAAGGATATAAAATCGGATTTAGAGACACAGGGAGTCACATTTTTATCAGAAACCGATACTGAGGTCGCGTGCGCGCTTATAGATAAATATTATACGGAAACAGAGGATGAAAGAGAAGCAATTGAACACGCACTCTCTGAGCTTAAAGGCTCATATGCCTTCGCGATAATGTTTGAGGGCAGGGAAGGCGTGTGGGTGACAAAGCAGGAAAGCTCGCTCGTTGTCGGATTTGGAAATGACGGCTTTTATATATCGTCCGATATAGTTGCACTTTTGCCCTTTACAGACACATACTGCCACGTAAACGATCATGAAATAGGTCATTTGACGGCAGATGGAGTAAAAATATTTTGCGGAAGTGAGGAAAAACAGATTGAGTGGAAAAAGAGCACGCAGGGCGAGCAGGCTATTAAGAAGGACGGCTACGCTCATTTTATGCTCAAGGAGATGCACGAGCAGTCAAGCGCGATATATAATACCGTATCTCCCCGAATAAAAAACACTCTCCCCGACTTTTCTTCAGATATCGATGAAAATATATTTGAAAATATCGATAGAATAGAGCTTGTGGCGTGTGGCTCTGCAATGCACGCATCATTGGTAGGAGCGCATTTTATCGAAAACCTTGCAAAAATACCGTCAAGCGTTTATATAGCCTCGGAATACAGATACTCCCCGCCTCTTTTTAGAAAGAACACTCTTACGGTTGCTGTATCACAGTCAGGCGAAACCGCCGACACTCTCGGAGCGTTGCGGGTTGCTAAAAATATCGGGAACAAAACACTTGCCATTGTGAATGCAAAGGAAACATCAATAGCCAAGGAAGCCGATAGCTGTATCTACACGCAGGCAGGACCGGAGATCGCAGTGGCAACGACTAAGGGATACGCTACACAGGTAGCGCTGATGTATTTGATAGCCGTATATCTGGCGAACAAAAAAGCGCAGATAAATGCACACATAGCCCAGCTTCTTGTGAAAAATATAAGCGAAAAGGTTCCCGCGGCAATAACAGAGACTCTTAACCGTGAGGACGAGATAAAAACGGTAGCAAGGCGGATATTCGATAACGAAAATCTGTTTTACATCGGCAGAGGCATTGATTATTATACCTCAATGGAGGCAGCACTCAAGCTGAAGGAAATATCGTATATTCACGCTCAAGCATATCCGAGTGCAGAGCTTAAGCACGGCACGATATCGCTGATCGAGAAAAACACCCCCGTTATCGCGATATCGACGCTTGATGAGCTTTATTCAAAAACTGAGAGCAATTTGCTTGAAACAAGCTCACGAGGTGCGTATACAGTGCTTATAAGCTCAGATAAAGGCGCCCATTCTGCTGATATAAATATAAGTATCCCGTACGAAAGCGATGTCGAACGCTTTTATTCCACACTTATCATAACGCAGATGATAGCGTACTATACCGCGTTTTTCAGAGGCTGTGATATTGACAGACCGAGAAATCTTGCCAAAAGCGTTACTGTTGAATAGGAAAAGCCGTGTTTTGATACACGGCTTTTATGAATATTATTTAAAAATTATTGATAGAAAAATGAGAAAAGACTTGATATTGATTTGAAAATATAATACAATAAAATAAAAAACACCGAGGAGAACAAAAAATGATAGTTAATAAACCGCCGATGGGTTGGAACTCTTGGAACACATTTACCGATAAAATAGACGAGAAGCTCATTATGGAAACTGCCGACGCTATGGTGGAAAACGGACTTCTTGAAGTAGGGTACGAATATCTCGTTATCGACGATTGCTGGAGCGAAAAAGAGCGTGATAAAAACGGAATGCTCGTCGCCGATAAGCAAAAATTTCCTCACGGGATGAAATATGTAGCAGATTATGTACACTCAAAGGGACTTAAATTCGGAATGTATTCCTGTACGGGAACACTCACCTGCGCAGGATATCCCGGTAGCTTCGGTCATGAATTTGAGGATGCAAAATATTTTGCCGAGGTAGGCGTTGATTTTTTGAAATATGATAACTGCTACGCCACCACAATGGAAAACCGACTTGCATATTTAAGAATGTCCGTGGCACTTCGTTCATGCGGAAGAGATATTCTTTTCTCTGCTTGTAACTGGGGAACGAACGATGTTCATAATTGGGCACGCTCAGTCGGCGCACATATGTATCGCTCTACGGGAGATATTACTGATACCTTTGAATCTATAAAGTATATATCAACAAGTCAGATGGATAAATTCGTTTATTCGGGAAATAACTGCTTCAACGATATAGATATGCTTGTAACAGGACTTAAGGGACAGGGCAATATAGGCTTTGGTCAGGGCTGCACAGATGAAAATTACAAATACCATTTTGCATTCTGGTGCATGGCGTCATCACCTCTTATGATAGGCTGTGATGTCCGTTCGTTGAGCGAAGAAAACAAAGCGCTTTTGAAAAATCCTTTTCTCATTCGTATAAATCAAGACGAGGAAGCACGTCCTCCGATGTTTAGCGGAAAGGAATACGAATTTTCTGCGATCAAGCTCCTTTCTGATAACGAATACGCAATAGGCTTTTTTAATCCTGTTGATAAACCGCGTACGATAACGTTTAATTTTTATCAGCTCGGTCTTATGCCAAGTGATAACTGCACCTTTAAGCTTACAGATGTATTTACAGGCGAGGAGCTTGGCTCGTTTAACGATTACGTTAAGGTTACGGTAGCGGCGGGAGACGTTAAAATGTTTATCGCAAAGCCGGAGAAAAAATAATGAAATGTATAAAATGCAATAAAGAGCTGAGCGCTGACGAGATCGCTATATATAAAAGGCTGATAAATCGCGGTGCTGAAAGCTTTGAATGTAAAGAGTGCCTTGCCGCGACCTTAAAGGTCGAGGTTAGCGAGATCGACAGAAAGATAGATTTTTTCAGAAGGCATGGTTGCACTCTTTTCAATTAAGAAAAAACACGGAATTTCCGTGTTTTTCTCTTATATAATAATAGAATAGCGATTATCGCCCTTTGAGGAAACGGTTATTAATTTACTTACTGATTTTTCACCGTATGTGACAGTAAGCTCGTAATCACCGTAAAAGCCGCGAGTCTCGACACAGCCACCGTCATTTGTAAGAGCTGAAAGCTCTGTGTGCCAGGTTTCGTGAATGAGCTTTTTTATAGCGTAATAAGCCGGCTTCGGCGTCATATCAAAGCGAACAAGACCGCCGTAATAATAATTTTCGCCAACAGTCATATTTCCCATAGAACGGCTGATAGCCTCGGGTGTAGGATCGGGAACATACGCATAGCCGTCGACCAAATTCCAATAAACTATCTGCTCGACTGACGGATGAGAGAACCATATTGAATAAAGCAGCGTTAAAAGCTCTGCCTGTATATTTTCATCCTCGGCATCGTTTGAATACGCAGGAATAGTAACCTCTGTTATTTGCAAGCATTTTGAAAGAGCTGAGTACATATCCATATGAGCATAGAGGCTGGTGGGCGAGTAAAGGCGTCTCGTTTTTTCGTATTCAAGCTCTTTAGGATAAAACATATGAAACTGCATACCGACAGCATCGACTCTTGCACCCTTTAAAATGGTAGCCTCCGCATATGAATAGTATTTGTCTGTTGCTCTGCAATTGTCAAGCCATGTTTCCTCGGTTGATTCGTTGATAACGAGCTGATTGTTGGGAAAATATTTTTCGGCCGTTTTAAAGCACCACTCAACATAATCAGGCTGGTTATAAAATGCGGTCTTACCGAAAGACCAGTTCATTTCATTTGTGACTTCAATAGTTCGTATTTTGTCCTTGTATCTTTCGGATATCTCCTTATAGCGCCTTTCAAGCTCTTTCTTTATCTCGTGAACATCTTTGTCCTTCAACCAATCAGGAAATGTACTTTCATAAGCCAAGGCGTGCTCGCGGGGCTCTATTCCGTTTTCCTCGCAAAACTCCATGCACAAGTCAATGCTCGGACGTCTGTACCATTTCACAGAATTTTTTGCGTATCTCGGCTTGCCCTTTTCGGGCTCTAAGGTGTTCCAATAAAACGGAAGCGTTGCCATATTGAACGTTTCCTTGAAATACTTTTTATAAAGCTCGTTTTTCTCTTCGGTCTCAAGCTCGTCAAGTAAAAAAAGATTAGCGCCGAAACGAAATTCGTGAGATTTTTGCTTAAGCGTTACCTTTGCTCCGTTAAGGGCGTTTCCGTCCTTGTCTGAGATTTTTATTTTGATATCGCCTTTTCTGTTCTTTTCAATACCTGAATTTATCTTTTCAGAAAGCACATCTTTGTTTTCATAAAATAATTCTAAAACTTTTTTTCTATCACTCATAGTAAAGCTCCTGTTTTTTGAATTCTTAAATTTATTTTATCACACTTTAATAAATGTGTCAATCTTTACAGGAGCTAAAAACGAATAATTTCAAATGCTTGACAAATAAAGAAAATATTGTTATAATTTTTTTAAGAAAGCGAGAGGAGAAGCTATATGAAAATAAAAAACGTAGTATTTGATTTCGGTCAGGTGCTTGTTCACTTTGACCCTGAATATATGGTTGGACAATATGTAAAGGATGAGGCTGATGCAAAGCTTCTTGAGGAGGTTGTGTTTGACCGTCTTTACTGGGACAAGCTCGATGCTGGTACGATAAGCGATGAAGAAACGCTTGAAAAATGCCGCAAACGACTCCCCGAGCGCCTTTGGGAGGTTGCTGATACGATATATTATAATTGGGTCTACAATATACCCGAGATCGACGGTATGCGTGAGTTGACGTTGTATCTTAAGGAAAAATACGGCGTTAAGCTTCTCGTTCTCTCAAATATATCAAAATATTTTGACAATCACAGCGGTGAAATACCGATCCTTTTGCCGTTTGACGGCTGCGTTTTTTCGTCTCGTATCGGTGTTACAAAGCCGAGCAGAGAGATTTTTGAATATCTTTGCAAAAAATTCGACTTGATCCCGTCCGAAACTTTATTTATCGACGATAATTCAGCTAATATAAAAGGCGCAATCGACTTCGGAATAAACGGATATATTTTCGACGGCGACTCTGAAAAGCTAAAGAAATATTTAGATGAAATACTTAAATAAAATCAACTCACGCTTGGAAAAGCGTGAGTTTGATCGGCTTGACAAGAGAATGTATGTGTGATAAAATTTATTCAGCAGAAGGCTTAAGGAGAAGAGCATATGCAAAATTCACATAAATATGCAAAAACATATTGCAATCCCACACCGCTTCCCAATTATCCTCTCGGAAGAGTGTGCGTTAATAAAACGAGAAAGTATAAAACAGATTACCGCGAGACCGCAGATCCGAGCGTTATATATGAAAACGGTATCTGGTATCTTTACCCCTCGTGCGGTATGGTGTATTGGTCTGAGGATTTTATTCATTGGAAGCATAAGCATATGGAGCCTTATGATATCGGATACGCGCCGACGGTGGTAAAGCATAACGGAAGATTTTTGCTCACCGCCTGCGAGGCTAAGCTTTATGAATCGAATTCCCCCTTGGGCCCGTTTGAATGTATCGGTGCATTTAAAACACCGGACGGAAAAGAGCTTTATGTAAATGATCCTATGCTGTTTTCAGACGATGACGGAAGACTGTATCTTTATAGCGGCTGCGGAGTGGAAATTCGAGGTGCTGAGCTTGATCCAAACGATCCGACACAGCTCATAACATCAAATGATCTTATGTTCGCAATGAACACCAAGGATCACGAATGGGAGCGCTTGGGCGAATGGAATCATGATCCCACATATAGCTGGACAGAGGGAGCTTGGATGTACAAGCGCAACGGAACGTATTATCTTACATATTCAGCCCCCGGAACCGAATGGTGTTCCTATGCGATGGGAGCATATAAAAGCAAATCTCCCAAAGGGCCGTGGGAGTATATGAAAACGAGTCCGTTTCTGCTCACAAAAAGCGGAATTATTCGCGGTACGGGACACGGAAGCATTGTTGACGGACCGAACGGAACTGCGTGGGTATTTTATACTTGCTGTGTGTGCTATGGGGGAGCCTTTGAGCGCCGTATAGGATACGATCCTATCGGCTTTGACGAAAACGGAGATATAATCCCCACAAGCGCGAGCGAAAATCCGTCTTGGGCTCCGGGTGTATGCGATAAACCGTATATCAATAATTCAGCCGAGCTTGTCCCGCTTACTCAGCGCATGAGCTGTGAGGCAACCTCGTGCGCTCCCGGCAGAGACGAGCTTTATGCTCTTGATGACAGTATGATAACATGGTGGCAGCCCGATATAAACGATCCGTCTCCGTCTCTTACCGTGAGCATAGCAGGCGAGCCTCTTGAAATATCGTCCGTGCGCGTTATGTGGCGAGATGTCGGACTTGACATAGAGAGGGGAATACTTCCCGGAGCATTCGGATATACTGTCGATGCCAAAGGATCTGACGGAGAATGGATATGCGTTCTCGATAAGAGCAAAAACGATATCGATATGATCATCGATTACGAAATGCTCACTCCGATCAGAGCAACGAAGGTTAGAATAAATATTACGAAAAAGCCGATCGGTATTGAGCCCGGACTTATAAGCTTCACCGTATTCGGACCGAAAAATCAGTAGAGCTGCTTTTATAAAATTCAAAGCTTGAAATTATATGCTTTAGAAAAATAATTAATATTCTATGTAGTATAATCTTTGGGTTTGTTGATGGCTTTTATTATGATATTTGGCGATTTTTCGTATACTTCGAAAAATCTGTCAATATAATCTTCTGCAGAAACGTTCGCAATAGAAGCTCCGATAGTTACCATCGGAAACTGAATTAAGTTGTCTAATATGTATTTTTTTAAGCTATCTTTGTCGGTCATTTGTTTTTTATCTCCTTTGGGGCTTATTTCTGTGCTGTAAGCGTAGTTTATCACAAGAAAACCGAAAAAATTGTCGAAACCTGTTGTCGAATAAAAAAGGTACTCGTTTGAAGTAGTCTTAAATGGTCTACCGCTATTCGAGTACCTGATTTTATATATTTTTAATGTATGCGTCAATGATATCAACGACGGTTTTTCTTTGCTTCGGATTTAACTTATCTAATTTTTGTGTAATTTCATTATTTATATATGGCATACCCGATGGAACAGTATCCCGAAGCAGATAATCCGCTGAAATGTCGAGAGCTTTTATAATATCAATAAATACAGGAATGCTTGGCATTTTTATACCTCTTTCTATTTCGCCTATATATACGTCAGAGATATTTACTTTCTCAGCGAGCTCCTGCTGAGTGAGCTTCCTTTGCTTTCTGACCTCTTTGATCCTTACGCCTAAAGACTCTCTTTGCACTTATTATACCTCCTATGCTGTCAGCATTGGTTCTATACTGTTATTATAGAGCAATAAAATACGGCAATAAACAAGCAATTAGCATATATTCAAGCTCAAAGCATGTGTCAACATGGAAGCGAAATTATTTCTGTGTGTGCAAAAAAGGCAGAGAATTTTTATCTCTGCCTTTAGCTCTTTTATGTAAGTATTTGTATTTTGTATTTTTTATATCGCTCCTTAGAAGAATACCTCGCGAGCTTTCTGCTTTATCTCTTGTGAAGCAATAAAGGGAATACGCGTTGTATAGCCTGCCTTAGCCGCAACTATCTGATTTGTGGGCCATATAAATATCTCTCTGTTCCATGTGTTTATGGTGTCGTTATAAAATTCACGTGCGGCAGTGATTTCTCTTTGGAGATACATATTTTGCTGCATAGCGTCCCTTATCTCCGTATGGGCTTTAAGATCGGGATAGTTTTCGAACGCGATATTTATACTGCTTGAAACTGCGTCAAGCTTGCTTGAAACCTCGTTTCTTACCTCGTCGTCTGCTAAATTGCCGCTTCTGTATTTCGCTATGCTTTCAAAGGTTGACTTGTCAAATTCAACAGCCTTATCTACAAGGCGGGCACAGTTCTGAAGCACTACGACTCTTTGCTCAAGATAGTTATCTATTTGAGAAGCGTTATGCTGTATCTTCTGTTCAAGCTGCTGGAAGTAGTTTTTAGCCTTTATCTTTTTAAAAAGAAATATAAGACCCGGGATGATGCCGAGTACCCATAAGAGTATCTCGAAAATAGTTGAACCTACGCCTACCTTAACGGGAAGCTTCTTTGCGATTACGTTTGTGTCTAAGCCTTCGGCACGAATATCCGTGCTAAGCTCGTCTAACTGATTTGCCATAATTGTATCCTCCTGAAATCAATCTATAAATGTTCCTATAAGTCCGTGGAGCAGAGCGCTGTTTCGAAGATCGGGATCGAACATACGCTTAGATGAGTATTCCTTCCTTGTCATATCGGTAGGATAAATACGCAAGCTCCTTGTTCTCATAGCGGGTATATATTCCGTCCAGTGCACGGGCACGCCGTGTATACGTCCGTCGCCGCCCGGAACGGGAACATATTCAATGTGATCCATTGTGGTGTAGCTGTTGGCGGTGACACTTATAATATCCGCATCACCCTGCTTTTCCACAAGATCTGTTTTTAGTATAGCATAGCCGATAGAATTATAGGGAAGAAAGCTCTCTAAATTAAATGCGTTGGCTACTGTTTCGTGCTCATAGTATGGATAGTTTGATATATAAGCCTCAGGCATTTCAAGTGAAGCGCAGGGCTCTTCAAGATAAGCGGGAACAGAGAGAAGAGGAGCGAAATCAAAAAATACGGACTTAAAATAGTTATTATTAAAATCGGTAAATTTTTTTCTTGCCTCATCAACATCATAGGAATAGTAATTTTGCGGGGAAGTATTCATATTCCAGCTCTGTGCGTGGTTTGAAGTGATGATATTGAATTTATTGTGCTTTGTAAAGTAGAAATCGTCGCCGTAGCCTGTGTCGCTTACTATAAGTGACACCGTATTGCGTTGAGCCAACGGAGTGTACATCAAGCGAAATTGAACCTCATTGTTGCGGTTGGCAGCACCGAAGAGCACATCAAACTCTGAGTTTGCCATTTCCTGAAAGCTCTCCCCCCTCGCAAGAGCCTTTTGTGCCTTTTTCTTGAGCTTCTTTTCTCCCTTGCGAACCTTTTTTTCTATGTCCTCTTCGTCCATATCGTCACTTACCTGAGGAGCGCGGCTGAATATGAGATCAGGCGCTGCCTGTGAGCCGTAAGCCAAATAATTGTTATAGTGATAGAAGGGCTTCGGCTTCGTGAGCGAGGCGTGTAGGGTCTGCGTTCTTCTGCGTGTATGCACATGACCCTTGCTGTCACGGTAGGTTTCTGTCCAGCTTATTACTAAAGAACCGTGATAGGTTGCGCTTTTAAGCTCGTGAAGCAAGCATCGGCAGAAAAGAAACGGATTGCCATCAAGCTTACCCGAAAGAGCATTTACCATGGAGCACTCCTCACTCTCAAGATCGATAAAATCGTAGTGCTTTTTAAAAAGCTCCTCTTGCTCCTTGGTATATGTATCCTCAAAGTTGATTTCGGGAATAGTTTTTTCAATAAGGCTTATAGTGTCTCTTTCATCGAAGAGAGCGTTCAGCGGAGACATTTGACGCTCCGCCTCAGCAAGCAACTCGCTTGCTTTCTTTCTATGATAGTCAAGAAGCTCCGATGTCTTTTTAAGAACAGGATTTATCTTTTTTACAATACAAATAATACTCAGCGTAACAGCAACTGCGCCAAAAGCTAAAAGCCCTATGCCAAGCCACACTGAAGAAGAGAAGCAGGTGACGCCGATAATAGCGCAAATTGCACCTATTACGATTGCGATGATGAGAAAAACCTTTAATACTTTGTATTTTGATATTTTTCCTTCTATTTTGGTGACGGTATGATTTTCGGCATTATATGCTTTTACGGTAGAGCGATTTGCTTCCACATTGACTCCCGATTGAGCAAGCAGCTTATCAAAATGCTCTGTAATATTTCGCTCGTGTGTAGCGCGCCCCTGGGTTTCGTAATATTTTAAAGGCTCCAATAGCTTTTCGTTCATATAGATATCTCCTTGTTTCTTGATTTAATTTTACTATTAAATAACATATTTGTCAATAAAAAATATACAATTTTGTCGCAGTTTGTCAAATCAAGAATTCAAAAGTGACTTTTTGTATATTTGGATATCCTAAGGAGCTTTGGATAATATCTTTTGTTATTTTATTAGTTGAAAATAAAAAATGAGATGATGATAGATCATCTCATTTTTGTTGTCTGCGTGGTTTTGTCACTGCGATACAGTAATTTCCTCTGCGGTTGTATGAACGCTTTCTTTCATCTGAATACGAACAATAATGTCCGTAAATTCCACGTTTGGAACTTTGATGATATCTGCCACTTTGCAAATGCTTATTTAAAAGAAAAAACCTTTGTAAGCTTTGGCTGAGCGCCGGTTATAGGGTCAAGCTCCATAACGAGAATATCCTTCATATACTCGTTCCATTTTTCAACAACAGGGCTTTCTCTTTGAACCCTTGCAGCGTATTCAATGCCTTTTTCACATTCGTAATAGCCAAAAAGCTCATTTCCGACGTTCCATATAGTGTAATTTACAATACCCGCATCAGAGAGAACCTGCTTCATTTCATCCCATATCGCGTCGTGCCGCCTGATATACTCGTCTAATGTTCCGTCTACAATTCGTGCCTTCCAAGCGTATTTTTCCATAGTAATACCACCCTTCTTGTATTGACATATAACCATCTTGTGAAAAGTATATCATAAATTTGACGTAAAATCAATAATGAAATCACCTTCAGTGATGCCATACAACCTTTCGGTTGATTACATACCAAGCCTGCGGGAACCCCCAAACCTCGACAAGCTCGCTTCGGGGAACCCCTACTACGGCTTGGATAACAAAAAGGAACTTTTGGTAGACAAAAGTTCCTTTTTTGTTGTGAAGATGCTACGAAAAAGATATTTTTCGGGATTTGTCACTAGGATTCGAACTCGTGTAAAACATAATGCTTTTCGACCACAGGGAGAAAAGCTACATCAGCACCTATTCACTATTACTTATTACTTGCCAAAAAACGACAAGAGACTTTAGTGAAGAGTGAAGAGTGAAAAAGTAAAAACGACAAGCTTCTGTCGAAACTTGTCGTTTTTTGGCTGGGGAAGAAGGGCTCGAACCCTCACATACAGAGTCAGAGTCTGCTGTGCTACCATTACACAATTCCCCAATGAGATTTTGCTACATTAGTATACCACAATGTTTTTTTCTTGTCAAGTGAAATATTGAAAAAAATATTTTATTTCGTTATTTACTTTTTTAGTTAATTGTGATAAAATATACTCATATAAATAATAAAGGAGGTTATTATGAACCAAAATATTCAACCTACACCAGCAAAAAAGAAGACCTTAGTAGTTGCTTTTTCACTTTTGGTAAGCGTTTTCAGCCTTTTATCAATAATTTCGAAAAGCATCGAATATTTTCAGTATCCTGACTATTTCGTTTCAATATCTTCTTTGATTTATGTTATAATTTTTTATATCTTATATGCTACGGGCTTTGCGATGATAGGAATTTATTTTCTTATGAACCCGAAAGGCAAATTTATAGGAAATAAGATAATTGCCTCAGCGCTTTGCGTAATAGCGGCAGGAATGTCGATGCCGTTTCTCAGCGTATTTGCAACTACAGGCTCAGGCGTTTATATGGCTTTTAACGGCGAGTTCATAACTGTAAATTCGCTCTTTGCTTTTCCCGCAGTTTTGATATTCGGAATATCATGCTTCAGCGGAAAAACAGGCGGACTTCTCAAAACGGGCAGAATTCTATGGCTCGTGAACGGTATCGTTTTTTGTGCATTAAACATCTTTATGGAGCTTGATTATTTGCAATACATAGATACCTTGCACGTATCTCTTGTAACAATAGCTCTTGCAATCGTTATGATGCTTTCAATTATAATGATAGCCAAGGCTGTTAAGACGGAGATCCCCGCAGAACCGCCAAAGCCTAAGATGATGCCTCAGATGCAATTTCGCCAAGCTCCACCGAATTATCAGTATCCGCTGCATCCTATGGGCGCACCTCAATACCGTCCTCCGTATCCGCCTCAAAGACCTCAGCCTCCAAAGCAGCCCAATGTTACTGTTAATCAAAACGGAGAAAGAGTGGTTGCTCCTTCATTCTCGGATCAGCCTGCAAACGTTTACAGAAACGAAAAGGATGAGATCGAGCACGTAAAGGAAATAGGCGAGCGTATTTTGAAGGTAAAGGAGCTTTACGAAAAAGGAATTATAACAGAAAGAGAATATCTCGACAAGCGTGCCGAGCTTATGTCACAGCTTTGATATGGAACCTAAGGATTATATTGTAGTAAAAATCGAGGGGGAGTATGCGTATTTAAGAGAAATAGGCTCTCTTGATACCACATCCGATGTCTTTATAGCGCTCGCGCTTTTGCCGCAGGGCGTCGATATCGGCTCAAAGCTGCATTGTGAAATGCTTGAATATACTTTGATCTGAAAAATAGCGGACTTTGCACTGTCAAGTCCGCTATTTTTGCAAAATCATTTTGCGGTGATATTTATTTGATATGCTTGATTTTAGATACTTGATATGATAAAATAATAAATAGATAATTTCTCGTCGGAAAGAAAAATAAAAATGGAAAAAAAGTTTTTTTACGATAATTTTGACAGCAGTCAGATCTGCGGCATTTTGTCCCTTGGACATATATTTACTGTGATTTTGTTTGCAGCGCTTTCTGTACTTTCAATATATTTTTTAAAGCGGCTTAACGGTAAGCAATCAAAAAGATTTATGCTTATTGTCGCGATTTCAGTGACATTTATGGAGATTGTAAAGATATCGCTGAGGATTGCAAAAAATCAGGCCTGTGATAGCTGGGTGCCGCTTTATTATTGCAGTTTGTTTATTTTCGCTATGTGGTTCACTCTTGCGAAAAATCCTAAAATACAAACGATAGGCTATTCCTACATAGGCATGGGAGCAATATTGGCAGCGCCGCTGAATATTCTTTATCCCAGTACCTCGCTTGCTATATTTCCAATATGGCATCCCGCATCGGTGCATAGCTTTTTATATCATCTTATAATGTTCGTTACGGGAATATTTATTTTGATAAAAAAGATATACATTCCAAAAAAAGAGCACTCCATTGTATATTTCGTATTTATATTTATCGCGTGCATACCGTCGGTTATACTGAACGAAACCGTCGGTACTAACTGTATGTTCTTAGCTAACGCATTCGGACTTCCGATACTCGGTACACTTCAAAGCTCACAGCCGATAATATATATGCTCCTTGTGTTCATAGCGCAGAGCATTATAATATTCTGGGCAAGCTTTGGTGCTTATAAGCTTATAAATCATATACAAACAGGAGAGAAGCAAATGGAAATTAAATATACTCTTCCGACTATAAAGCCGGAAACACTCAAATTTTATACTTATACGAACGAGGAGCTTTTGAAGGAAACTCCGAAGGCTATCGTTCTTGATTTTCACGGTCTTGGAATGACCGCTATGCGTAAAGAGCCGAATGAATTTGAGACCGAATGTGCAAAGCACGGAATTTTAACTCTTTTTCCGTACTACGGCCCTTGGAGCTGGATGAATCTCACGTCGGTAAAATTCGTTGATGAGATAGTTAAAGCGGTTTGCGAAAAATATTCTCTTGATGTAAACTCCGTACCTATCATCTCAACAGGCGGAAGCATGGGCGGACATAGCGCGCTCAATTACACAAAATACGCAAAGGTAACGCCCAAGGCTTGCTTTACGAACTGCCCTGTGTGCGATTTTAAGTTCCACGCTACCGAAAGAGAGGATCTGCCGAGAACGGCATACCTTGCCTTTTCCGATTACGATTGCGGATTTGAAAAGGCTATCGAAATGCATTCTGCATACCATATGGCAAGTCAAATGCCAGATATTCCGTATTATATAGTTCACGGCACACGCGACAGTGCCGTAAATAAGGAAGCTCATTCTGACCGCTTCGTTGCCGAGATGAGAAGATACGGCAAAAACGTAACATATATAGAGGTCGAGGGAATGGAGCATTGCGATCTTGACTCGTACCCCGAAGTAAAGAAAAATTATTTTGACGCTATTATAAAAAGCGCTCTTGAATAATATGAAAGAAGTGATCCTGTGATAGAAGTACTCTCTATTGAAAATATGCGAAAAAGCGATGCTTATACGATAGAAAACGATGTATCGGCTATCGAGCTTATGGCAAGAGCCGCTTTGGGAATATATAAAAGCGTTTCATGGAAGGGAAGGATTGCCGTTATCTGCGGAAAGGGAAATAACGCAGGCGATGGATATGCGATATCGTCGCTTTTAAAAAAGGACGGAGCAGACGTAACTCTTATTATTTTAGACGAAAATCTCACACTCCCCTCGAGATTTTTCTTTGAGGAATGTGAAAAACTCGGCGTTTCTCGACTCGCTTTTAATAAAGATACCGAGCTTCATTCTTACGAAATGATAGTTGATTGTATATTCGGCACAGGCTTCAGAGGAAGCGCTGAGGGAAATATAAGGCTCGCTATCGAAAAGATAAACTCAAGCGGAGCATACGTTGTCAGTGCCGATATAAATAGCGGACTTAACGGAGACAGTGGAATGACATCTCTTGCTGTGAATAGTGATATCACCGTATCGATAGGCTCTTATAAAAGCGGACATTTTCTCGGTATGGCAAAGGATTATATAAAAAAGCTCGTAAACTGCGATATAGGCATAAAGCCGATATTGAAGCCGTATCAGCTTATAGAAGAGAGCGACTGCAAGGCAGTGTTCCCGAAAAGAAATAATTTTTCAAACAAAGGAACATACGGCTATGCGACACTGATAGGCGGCTCTCTCGAATATTCGGGCGCTGTAAAGCTCGCAAATTTAGCACTCTGTTCGCTCAAAACAGGCGCAGGAGTGGTTAAATTAGCATCTGCCGCCTCGCTTTTTAATGCAATTTCTCCGTATCTTCTTGAAAGCACATTTTATCCGCTTTCCGATAAGGACGGAAGCATAATATTCAAAAAAGAAGAAATAGACGGAGCGCTAAAGGGCGTAAAGGCGCTTGCTATCGGAATGGGTATAGGCGCAAAAAGCGAAAGCTATGAAATAATAAAGCACGTGCTTGAAAATTATTCTCTCCCGACAGTCATAGACGCAGACGGACTTAACGCGCTCTCGCAGGGAGATATGAATATACTTAAAAGCACGAAATGTAGCGTTATTTTGACACCTCACCCCGCGGAATTCGAAAGACTTTCGAAAATTCCGAAGGAGCGCGTGTTCGAAGATCCTATAAAATACGCAAAGGAATTTGCCAAGGAATACGGAGTTATATTGTTGCTTAAGGGCTCTACAACGGTAATAACCGACGGAGAGGATGTTTTTTTGAGCAATACGGGCTGTTCCGGTATGGCAACGGCAGGAAGCGGAGATGTGCTTTCGGGAATAATTCTCGGAATATGCTCTCAAAATCCCGATAAAGAAAAGATGCTTTTGAATACCGCAGTCGGTGCTTATATAAACGGAAAAGCCGGCGAATATGCTCAAAAGGAGCAGGGATGTGTCGGAATGGTAAGCTCCGATACCGTAAAACAAATACCTGCCGTAATAAAAGAAATATTAAAAAGCTGAGTTTAACGGGGGGAGTGTCGTATTTCCCCCCGTTTTCTTTCGAAACTAATGCTTTCAAATTTATAATTGTAATAAAAACTGTTGACAAAAATGAGAAAGAATGATAAAATAAATAATATATTATTTTATAAAACGCGATTTAGCAAAAATATGGAGGAAAAATGAAAAAAATTATTTCATCAATGATTTTGGCCCTTATTCTCGGCACATTGTGCTTCGGTCTTGTTTCTTGCGGAAGCAATGAGGTGGAATACGGTCCTTACAACATAGGTGTAGTCTACGGTGGAGAAACGGAAGCGGCAAAGGAAGCAACAGTAAGCTTTATCACAAATCTTCAAAGCTCGATTGGATCTGATAAGCTGACGATCTACATCCTTGCCGAAACACAGGAAATGGCTGATGCTCTTAAGAACGACAGCGGAAACAAGGATAACTCAAAGGTTACCGTTTACGCAAGCGCAGATCTTAAAGCTGGCGTTAACGATTGGCTCATCTCCGAAGAGCACGATCTTGATCTTATAGGCGCAACAACAAACAAGGCTGTTGAGGCTTGTAAGGTTAATGTAAAGAGCATTCCTGTCGTTGCAAACGCAGTTGCTTATGCTAACGAGGAGAGGAATACATCTATGGGCTCTGACGGAAGCGAGCAGATCGAAACTATAAAGATTCCCTCGTCAATGGGAATTGCGCCTTCTGATGTTCAGATCTCATATATAGAAGAACTCAGCGCAAATTCAAACAAAAATATCTCTTTTGTTTACGATCACGCAAATCTTGACTCGATAGCTCAGGTAAATGCGCTCGTAAAGGAGCTTGAGGTTAAGGGATATACCTGCTCAAGATTTGATACTGCAAGCATCAATGACGCATTTGTAAACGATATTGTTTACGTAGTAGAGGATGCAAATACCTTGGCGGCGGCTGAAGCAATAAAAGCTCTTAACACCGATATTAAAACTGTAATAGCATCAAGCGAGGCACTTTATGAGGCTTGCGCTGATACCGCTATCACAATAAATTATTCAATGGTCGGCACAAATGCGGCAGATATCGCATTTGATATCCTTGTAAATTCAAAGACATATGCACAGGCTAAGGAAATTGCCGATAAGTATGTTTCTATCGCAAGAAAGAAATCGAAATAATTTGATTATAACGGCAAAAGCCGTATAATAAATTCAAAATCAGTGTCAAAGACACGACAACGGAGGAAAATGAAATGAAACTCAAAAGAATTTTGTCACTTATCATGGTGACAGCAATGGTTTTGGCATCTGTATTCGCTTTCACGTCTTGTAATAATGAAGATGCTGAACCTCAAATCAAGGTAAATCCTGATAAGCAGGAATATGTTGTAGGTATTTGTCAGCTCGTTCAGCACGACGCTCTTGATGCCGCAACACAGGGCTTTAAGGACGCTCTTACAGCAGCTCTTGCTAAAGAAGGCAGAACTGTTAAATTCGAAGAAGGCAACGCACAAAACGATTCGACTATCTGTACAACGATAGTAAACGATTTTGTAAATAAGGATGTTGACCTTATTCTCGCAAACGCAACGGCACCTCTTCAATCCGCATACAACGCAACAACAACTATCCCTGTATTGGGAACTTCCATCACAGATTACGGAAGCGCGCTTAATATCAACAACTGGACAGGCATAGCAGGCGGTAACGTTTCCGGTACAACTGACCTCGCTCCTCTTGACCAACAGGTTGAAATGATAGTTGAGCTTTATCCCAATGTAAAAAAGGTTGGTCTTATTTATTGCTCGGCAGAACCTAACTCTGAATATCAGGTTACAAAGGTTGCGGAATATCTCACTGCAAAGGGTATTGCATATGAGAAATTCAGCTTCTCTGACAGTAACGACGTAGCTGCCTCTTCCGCAAGAGCTGCTGCATCTTCCGATGTTCTTTACGTTCCTACCGATAATACAGCGGCAGCATACACAGGTTCTATTCTCGGCGCTATCGGCAACAAGCCTCTTATCGCAGGCGAGGAGGGAATTTGCTCGGGTTGCGGTGTTGCAACACTTTCAATAGACTACTATGATCTTGGCGTAACAACAGGTGAAATGGCTGCAAAGATCCTTCTCGGACAAGAAAATATTTCTGAAATGCCCGTTCAATCTGCTGCAGAATTCACAAAGAAATACAACAAAGCAAGATGCGAGGAGCTTGGCGTCGATACAGCTGCTCTTGAAGCAAAAGGCTATGTAGCAATTCAGTAATCAGAGGATAAAAAATGTTTTTAAATTGGCTCGGTACATTACCGGGTGCTGTTGCCCAGGGGGCTATCTGGGGTATAATGGCAGTCGGTGTATATATTACATACAAAATACTTGATATAGCGGACCTTACCGTTGACGGCTCGTTGTGTACGGGTGCTGCGGTTTGTGCTATCATGGTTACAAGCGGTGTTAATGTTTGGGTAGCGATGCTTTGCGCATTGATAGCTGGCATGATAACAGGCTTGGTTACAGGTCTTTTCCATACACTTATGGGAATTCCGCCTATCCTTGCGGGAATTCTGACACAGCTTATGCTTTGGTCTGTAAATCTTAAGATCATGGGCAAGGCAAATATTGCTTTCTCTGCAAGAAATAATAAGCTCCTGATCTCAACCCTTCAGACAAATACATCACTTATCTGGATATTTGTGTTCGTTATTGTAATAATCGCGATCCTATACTGCTTCTTCGGCACAGAGCTCGGTATGTCGCTTCGCTCTACGGGTAACAACTTGCATATGAGCCAAGCACAAGGAATAAATATAAACTTCACAAAGGTTCTCGGACTTGTAATTTCCAACGGTATCGTTGCTCTTTCGGGAGCTCTTCTGGCTCAATATCAGGGTTATGCCGATATAAATATGGGCAGAGGCGCTATAGTTATCGGTCTTGCGGCTGTTATAATCGGTGAAACTCTGTTCTCAAGAATAGCAAAAAACTTTGCAGTCAGACTTGCGGGAGTTGTAGTCGGCGGAATTATATATTTCTTCGTATATCAGACAGTTATCTTCTTGGGTCTTGATACAGACCTTCTTAAGATGCTTTCCGCTATCGTCGTTGCGGTATTCTTAGCAGTTCCGTATTGGAAAAAGAAATACTTTACGAAGGTAAAAAGCACTTCCAAAACAAATGGCGGGGAGGTAAGCAAAAATGCTTGAAATTAAGAATATATCGAAAACCTTCAACCCCGGAACTGTAAATGCAAAAACAGCCCTTAATGGTCTTAGTCTCGTACTAAACGATGGCGATTTCGTAACGGTCATCGGCGGTAACGGCGCGGGTAAGAGCACGATGCTTAATGCTATTGCAGGCACTTGGAGAGTGGATTCGGGTAGTATCATTCTTGACGGCGTGGATATTACGGGTATGCCCGAATATAAGAGAGCTAAATTCCTCGGCAGAGTGTTCCAAGATCCTATGATGGGAACGGCGGCAGATATGCAGATCGACGAAAATCTTGCAATAGCGGCACGCAGAGGAAAACACCACACACTCAAGTGGGGCGTTACAAAGAAGGAAAAGGCGGAATATAAGGAATTGCTCAAGCAGCTTGATCTCGGTCTTGAAGAGAGAATTACCTCGAAGGTAGGACTTTTGTCAGGCGGACAAAGACAGGCAGTAACACTTCTTATGGCTTCCCTTAATCAGCCTAAGCTGTTGCTCCTTGATGAGCATACGGCGGCTCTTGACCCCAAAACAGCATCTAAGGTTCTTGATATAACCGATAAAATAGTAAACGAAAACAAGCTTACAACAATAATGATCACTCACAATATGCGTGATGCCATCAAGCACGGCAATCGCCTTATAATGATGCACGAGGGCAGAGTGATTATCGATATAAAGGGTGAGGAAAAGAAAAAGCTCACTGTTGAGGACTTGCTTGGAATGTTTACAAAGGCAAGCGGCTCTGAATTTGCAAACGATAGAGCAATGCTTTCTAAATAAAAATAATAAAAGAAGCTCGAATTTCGAGCTTCTTTTTTTCTATATATAAATTTTTATTGACATATTCTAATATTTATGATAAAATAATACATATTTTCTTAATATTTGAAAAGGAGAGATATTGTATGGGTAATTTTATGGCATTTATATCCGATAATAGCTTGTTTAAAGAAAATATCGGTATATTTATAACAATGGTTATCTATATGTGCTTGGTTGTAGGAATAGGCGTATATTTCTATAAACGGTCACAAAAAAATTCGGAAAACTATTTCTTGGGCGGACGCACACTTGGTCCTTGGGTAGCGGCAATGAGTGCAGAGGCATCGGATATGAGCGGCTGGCTTCTTATGGGACTTCCGGGCGTTGCTTACTGGTGCGGTCTTGCAGATGCATTCTGGACAGCGATTGGTCTTGCTATCGGTACTTATGTAAACTGGCTTATCGTAGCAAAAAGACTTCGCAATTATTCTCAGGTCGCAGGAAACTCGATCACTATCCCCGACTTCTTCAGCAACAGATATAAGGAAGATAAAAAGATCATTCTTGGTATCGCATCCGTTTTTATTCTTATATTTTTCACAGTTTACGCATCAAGCTGCTTTGTAACGGTAGGAAAGCTCTTTAATACGCTTTTCGGCATCGACTACCATGTAATGCTCATAATCGGAGCAATTTTCGTTGTGGCATATACACTTCTCGGAGGCTTTTTGGCGGAGAGTGTGTCTGATTTTATGCAGGCTATCGTTATGATAACGGCTCTTGTCATAATGGTTTGCGTAGGATTGGTCAAGGCTGACGGTATCGGTAACGTTATTGAAAATGCAAAGGCGATCCCCGGCTTCTTCTCACTTAACGAAATCGCGAACCCTGTGGTGGTAGACGGCGTACAGCAGGGAACAACCTTCCCCTTGTTTGGCGAAGCTAAATCTTATAGCGTACTGAATGTAGTTTCCATGCTCGCGTGGGGACTTGGATACTTCGGTGTTCCTCAGGTGCTCCTTCGCTTTATGGCTATCCGCAAGCCCAGCGAGATCAAATCCTCAAGAAGAATTGCAACGGTTTGGGTCATCATCTCACTCGGAGTTGCAGTGTTTATCGGCATCGTCGGCAGAGAGCTCATGCCTATATCGGGAGATCTTAACACAGCATCCAAGGCTGAAAACATTCTTATCGTTCTTTCAACCGAATATCTCCCTGTTGTAGTAGCAGGTATTATAATGGCAGGAATTTTGGCTGCAACGATATCCTCATCTGACTCATACCTTCTTATCGCATCCTCGGCAGTATCGAAAAATATCTATCAGGGTATAATCAAAAAGGGTAAGGAAACAAATGAAAAAACGATCATGTGGATATCCCGTATCGTTCTTATAGTCATTGCACTTGTAGGAATCGTGATTGCTTGGAATGAAGAAAGCGTTATATTCAAGCTTGTATCGTTTGCATGGGCAGGCTTTGGAGCAACCTTCGGTCCTATCATGCTTTTCTCACTTTTCTGGAAAAGAACAACGCGTGCAGGCGCTATTGCCGGTATGGTAACGGGCGGCGTTTCGGTATTTATCTGGAAGCTCGTGCTCAATCCCTTCATTGGCGGAATATTCGCAATCTATGAGTTGCTTCCCGCATTCATTCTTTCATCTGTGGCAATAGTGATAGCTTCCTTGGCTACGAAGAAGCCGAGCGAGGATATCGAAAAGGAATTCGAGCTTGCTAAAGCAGGCATTGACGAAAGTGAAATCGTTGTAGCAGAATAAACAAAAAGAGATTTTGCCCCGTGCAAAATCTCTTTTTTTCTTGACAAACATTATAAATTGTGCTAAAATATATCAAAATTTTCAAAAATAAGGAGAAATCAGATATTATGCAGACAAACGACAGCAAAAAAACAATAAAAATAGTTCAGCTTGCGATACTTTTTGCGCTTGTTATAGTGCTTCAGTCCATAGCAAGCTTCGGAGTGGTGAATATCTGTCTTTGCTTGATACCGATAACACTTGGCGCAACTCTCTTAGGTCCGAAATCCGGAGCAGCACTTGGCTTTATGTTCGGCGTTTTGGCACTTTTCTGGGGAATTGTCGGTAAGGATGTGTTTACATATTATCTTTTCACCGCAAACCCTGTTATGACAATAATCATATGTATTGCAAAGGGTACGCTTTGCGGATTTGTTCCCGGTATCGTCTATAAGGCTCTTAAAAATAAAAACGAGCTTGTCGGAAGTATAGTTGCATCGGTTTTAGCACCCATCGTAAACACAGGAGTTTTCGCTCTTGGTTGCCTTATTATAAAAAACGATGTTGTAAATGTAACTCTCAGCCTTATTCCGACCGCTGATGCTTCAAACTTTTTCCTGCTTCTTTTCGGAACGCTTATAACGGTAAACTTCTTCGTTGAATTTATCGTTAACGTAGTATTTTCACCCGTTCTTTATAAGCTTACTTCGATAATAAATAAGCGTATTAACGCTTGACAAAAAGAGGTTGTCGTATTAACGACAACCTCTTTTGATTATTTTTCGAAGATTTTAAGTCCGGCCGTATCGGAAACGGGTAAGGAGAATACGATAGCGTGAGCCTTTGTGTGAGTGCCCGCCTGTTCCATGATTGCTGACATGATCTCCTTTTTCTTTTCCTTTGAGGAAACAATATAGATCATTTCCTTTTCATCGGCAATGGAAAGACCGAAGAATTTATCGTTATATTGAGAGCCCGTTCCCTTTGCATGAACGACCGTACCGCCTGCAGCGCCCGCAGAGCGAGCGGCATCCATAACATCGTCGGTGTGTCCCTTTTCGCATATAGTAACTATGAGCTCTGTTTGGATCTCACTCATATTTTTTTCCTCGCTTTCTACCTCATCATTGTAATGACCGTTTGAAAATGCATCAAGCGCGGTGCGCCCGCCAAGACTCGAGAGCGCAACGCTGAGAGCAATTCCACGGTTCGGAAGGTCTATTGCCATTTCCTTTGTAAGACCTTTAATAAGCTCGTTTTTCTTGTTTTCTGTCACAAGAGAATAGTGAATGGTTTTCTTTGATTCCTCGATACCGAAAAGTGCAAGCGTTTTTTGCCGTGCAGTGCCTCTACAGGGGGTAGAGTAAATGACCGGAATGTCCTTTGATGTGAAGAAGCTTGTAAATTCATTACTGTCCGTTCGGTTCGTGATTGTTATAAAAAGATACATTTTTTGCATCGCACTACCTCCTTATTCAAAATCAATGATCTCAAGATCGAGCGCCTGAGAAACATTGAGAAGTGATATCTCGCCTGTTTTCTCGCAAATGTCGATAACGGGCATAGTAGCCGTATTTTCGAGAGAATCGAGATTTCCATGCTCATCGACAACTGGAGATACCTTGCCGATTTTCTTCATTCTTATCTTGTAAACTACACCGAGGATCTGAATAGCAATAAGCGGCGTCATAGCTACCATAGCTACAGTACCGAAGGCGTCGGTAACGACATTTCCGCCCACAGCCTCGCAAAGACCGATGGAGAACGGGAGAAGGAACGTAGTAGTCAAAGCTCCCGAAGCAACTCCGCCCGAGTCAAAGGCTATTGATGTAAATATTTCGGGAACAAAGAATGTAAGAATAAATGCGATAGCGTAGCCAATGAGAATAGGCCAAAGAATCGAAATTCCCGTAATGGCACGCAAAATAGCAATTCCAACGGAGATCGCAACACCGATCTCAAGCGCAAAAGCAAGAGCTTTTTTAGGAATAGCGCCCGACGTTACGTCCTCAACCTGCTTCTGCAAAACCTGAACAGCAGGCTCGGCGGCAACGATAAAGTAACCGATTATCATTCCGATAGGTATGGCTACATAAACAAAATTACTGTTGCCAAGGAATGTACCTATCATGCTTCCTGCGGGCATAAAGCCAACATTTGCTCCCGTAAGGAAAAGAACGAGACCGAAAAATGTGTATAAAATACCGATAATGATCTGAATAGCATTTTTCTTTGTAAGCGGCTTCGTAAACGCTTGATATACAAAAAAGAATACGACGATAGGAAGCAGCGCCATCGCTATTTCCAGCATATATTCGGGAATAGCAGTCAGGAACGAAAGACCAAGCTCACGTGAGTTTGTTGCGGTTGCGGAAATTATCTCGGTAGAGGCAGAGCCCTCTGCTCCTACGACAAGTCCGAGGACCATAACTGCCATTATAGGACCGATAGAACAAAGAGCAACAAGACCGAATGAGTCACTTCCTTCCTTTGAGTCAGAGCGTATAGAGGATACGCCGACACCCAAAGCCATAATAAAGGGAACGGTCATAGGGCCTGTGGTAACTCCGCCGGAGTCAAAGGCGATAGCCCAGAAATCATTCGGTACAAATATTGAAAGAATAAATACGATAGCATAGAATACCATGAGTAGGTATTTAAGCTTTATACCGAAAATGATACGCAGCATGGCAACTACAAGGAAAGCGCCGACACCTGCGGATACCGACCAGATAAGAACATTTTTATCTATCGACGGAGCATATGTCGCAAGCACCTGCAAGTCAGGCTCGGACATAGTGATCATAAAGCCCACGACAAACGAGAGAATTATGATAAGCCATACCTTGCGCGAGCGCGTCATCTGAGCGCCTACAAATTCACCCATAGGAGTCATTGAAAGCTCAGCTCCTATTGTGAATAAAGCAATTCCTAAAATTAAAATAGCAGTTCCAAATATAAAAGAAGTCAAACTTGCAATGTCGATAGGCGTGATCGTAAGACAAAGAAATAAAATGATTGCCGAAACGGGCAAAACGCTCTTTGCCGCCTCTGTGAGCTTGGCAATTAGATTGGTTTTGTGTTTATTCATTTTTCACCTTTTGCAGAATAGTTTTATAAATAATATTTGGTATCCTTAAAATAGGATAATATATCTATTTTCAATTATATCAAAAAAAACAATCGGTTTCAATATCATTTTCAAAAAAATAAAAATTCAACGAATTTACCATATTAAAAGAGCAAATATACCAAAAAAATGATCAGTTTGGATATCAATTTGCGATAAAGCTCCAAAAATGTAAAAATAAAGCCAAAACTAAGGGATTTACTTGACACGCGCACGTTATTTTGTTATAATATATATATTAAAGTGTCGGCAAAAAGGAGAAAATAAAATGCTTGAAATTTCTGATAAAACAAATCTACTCGAACAAAAATCCTATAAATATCAGCTCCAAGATGTGGCCGAACCGAATCTTTACAGAGATATTTACAGCTATGATGATGTTCCGAAAACGCCGTTTAACCACAGACGTGTACCGATAGGTATGCCTGAGGAGATATGGATAACCGATACGACCTTAAGAGACGGTCAGCAGGCAGTTGAGCCATACAGCGTTGATGAGATCGTGGAGATATTCAAATATCTTTCGCGTCTTGGCGGACCTAAGGGACTTATAAGACAAACGGAATTTTTCGTATATAGCAAAAAGGACAGAGAGGCTATTGAAAGATGTCAGGACTTAGGTCTTGAATTTCCCGAGATAACGACGTGGATACGCGCTAATAAAGAGGACTTCAAGCTCGTTCACGATCTCGGCATCAAGGAAACGGGAATTTTGGTAAGCTCCTCTGACTACCATATATTTAAAAAGCTTAAAAAATCGCGTTCCGAGGCTATGAAGCTTTATCTTTCGGCAGTATATGACGCGTTTGAAGCGGGTATTCGTCCGAGATGTCACCTTGAGGATATCACAAGAGCGGATTTTTACGGCTTTGTAGTGCCGTTTGTAAACGAGCTTCAAAAGATGTCACAGGATGCAAAGATTCCCGTAAAAATACGCGCTTGCGACACCATGGGCTATGGTGTTCCTTATACGGAGGTCGCGCTTCCGAGAAGTGTTCCGGGAATAATATACGGACTTCAGCACTACTCGGATATACCGAGCGATATGCTTGAATGGCACGGACATAACGATTTTTATAAAGCCGTTCCGAATGCTACGACCGCATGGCTCTACGGAGCGTCGGCAGTAAACTGCTCGCTTCTTGGAATAGGAGAAAGAACGGGAAATATTCCTCTTGAAGCAATGGTGTTCGAATACGCCTCGCTCAAGGGAACGCTTGACGGAATGGATCCCACTGTTATCACCGAGATTGCGCACTTCTTCCAGGACAAGATAGGCTATACGATCCCGCCGATGACACCGTTTGTGGGAGCAAACTTCAATGTTACAAAAGCCGGTATTCACGCCGATGGACTTTTGAAGGACGAAGAAATATACAATATTTTCAATACCAAAAAGCTACTCAACCGTCCCGCAGGCGTTGCGGTAACAAAGACCTCGGGTCTTGCAGGCATCGCTTACTGGATGAACGAGCATTATTCACTTACGGGTGAAAATACGGTTGATAAAAAATCCCCACTTGTAATAGCTCTTAAGGAGTGGGTAGACAAAGAATATGAAAACGGCAGACAAACGACCGTAACAGATAAAGAGCTTGAAGCAAAAATCAAGGAAATCCAAGGGTAAGGAGAAAACAAAATGGGACTTACGATCGCACAAAAAATAATTAAAGAGCATCTTGTATCGGGAGAGATGAAGGTTGGCGAGGAGATCGCGCTCCGCATAGACCAGACTCTTACGCAGGATGCAACGGGTACAATGGCATATCTCGAATTCGAATCGATAGGCATCGAAAGAGTAAGAACAAAGCTTTCAGTTGCTTACATAGACCACAACACACTTCAATCGGGCTTTGAAAATGCAGACGACCACAGATATATTCAATCGGTAGCCAAGAAATACGGAATCCGTTTTTCAAGACCGGGCAACGGTATCTGCCATCAGGTACACCTTGAGCGCTTCGGCGTTCCGGGAATGACGCTTATAGGCTCGGATAGCCATACTCCCACAGCAGGCGGTATCGGTATGCTTGCAATGGGCGCGGGCGGACTTGATGTTGCTGTTGCAATGGGCGGCGGCGCTTATTATATCACAATGCCTAAAATGTATAAGGTAAATCTTACAGGTAAGCTTCGCCCTTGGGTAAGCGCTAAGGATGTCAGCCTTGAAATACTTCGTATACTGTCCGTTAAAGGCGGTGTCGGTGCTATCATCGAATGGGGCGGAGAGGGAATAAAAACACTCTCAGTTCCCGAAAGAGCAACGATAACCAATATGGGTACAGAGCTCGGAGCTACTACATCTATATTCCCCTCGGATGAAATAACAAGAGAATTCTTGAAGGCACAGGGCAGAGAGGATGCATTCGTAGCACTTGAGAGCGATCCCGATGCTGTTTATGACAGAGTGATCGATATCAATCTTTCAGAGCTTGAGCCTCTTCTTGCTTGTCCTCACAGCCCTGACAATATAAAGACCGCAAGAGAGCTTTCCAATGTTAAGGTCGATCAGGTTTGTATCGGCTCTTGTACGAACTCATCACTTCGCGATATGTTAAGAGTAGCAAAGATGCTTAAGGGCAAAAAGATAGATGACAGCGTAAGTATGTCTGTATCTCCCGGATCTAAGCAGGTGCTTTCAATGCTCGCAGACTGCGGCGCACTTTCGGATATTCTCGCATCGGGTGCCCGTGTACTTGAATGTGCTTGCGGACCTTGTATCGGTATGGGCTTCTCGCCGAATTCGGCAGGCGTGTCGCTTCGCACCTTCAACCGTAACTTCGAGGGAAGAAGCGGAACTAAGGACGGACAAGTATATCTCGTTTCCCCCGAGGTTGCAGTTGCATCCGCACTCACAGGCTATATAACAGATCCGAGAACGCTTGGCGATTATGTTGATATAGAAATGCCCGACGCATTCAAGATCGACGACAGTGCAGTGCTTATGCCAGCTGATCCCGAGGAAGCAAATAGCATCGAGGTGCTTCGCGGACCTAACATCAAGCCCTTCCCCGAGACAAAGCCTCTTGAAAACAGAATACAAGCGAACCTCACTCTTAAGGTTGGTGATAATATCACAACAGACCATATAATGCCCGCAGGCGCAAAGATACTTCCTTACCGCTCGAATATTCCGTATCTTTCAAAATTCTGCTTTGCAGTTTGTGATGAAACATTTGCACAAAGAGCAAAGGAGGCTGAAAAGAGCATAATCGTCGGTGGAAGCAACTACGGTCAAGGCTCGTCAAGAGAGCATGCCGCACTCGTTCCTCTTTACCTTGGCGTAAAGGCAGTAGTAGCAAAGAGCTTTGCAAGAATTCACGCAGCCAACCTTATAAATGCCGGTATTCTTCCATTGACATTTGCAAATCCCGATGATTACGATAAATGCACTCAGAATACCGCCCTCTCACTTGAAAATGTTTATGAGGGAATGAAAAAGGGTGAGATTATAATGAAAAACGGAAATGAGGATATCAAGCTCGTTTGCAATTATACAAAGCGTCAGATCGATATACTTATGGCAGGAGGACTTCTTGCTTACACTAAAGGCGAATAATTTAAAAAGACTTCAGCGTATAATATAATGACCTAAGATCAATCGTTATAAAAATACATTTAAAGGAGAACTAATATGAACCTTTCAGAGAAAATTGTAAAAACATACGAATTTTGGCGTGACAATGAATTTTTTGATAAAGAAACAAGGGACGAGCTAAATGCGTCTCTTACCGAAAAGGAGATCGAGGATCGCTTCTGGCGAGATCTTGAATTCGGAACAGGCGGACTTCGCGGCGTAATGGGCGCGGGAACAAACCGTATGAATAAATATATCATAAGAAAAGCTACCCGCGGCTTTGCAAATTATCTTTTGAAGAAGTACGGAAAGGACGTTTCTCGCGGAGTAGCAATAGGCTATGATTCAAGAAACAATTCCGATGCATTCGCACTTGAGGCTGCAAAGGTTATGGCAGAGGCAGGTATCGTTGCGTACCTTTACGATGAGCTTCAGCCTACCCCTGTTCTTTCATTTACCGTAAGAGAGCTCGGCTGTATAGGCGGTATCGTCGTTACGGCAAGCCACAATCCCAGAGAATATAACGGATACAAGGTTTACGACAGCGAGGGCTGTCAGGTGCTTATCGATGATGCTAACGAGATAATCTCTTACGTTAACGCAATCGAGGATATAACAAAAATACCCGTTGCCGACGAAAAAACGGCAAGAGCAAACGGTATGATAAAGAGTATCGATGCAAGCGTGCTCGATAAATTCTGCGAGTGCGTTAAGTCGCAATCACACGATATCGGAGAAAAGAGTGCGAAGATCGTATATACACCGCTTCATGGAACGGGTAATGTTCCTGTAAGACGCGTTCTTTCTGATCTTGGATATGATGTTACAGTCGTAAAGGAGCAGGAAAAGAAGGACGGAAACTTCCCGACAGTTGTATCTCCTAATCCCGAAAATGCAGAAGCGCTTTCACTCGGCATCAAGCTTTGTGAGGAAACGGGCTCTGATCTTATATTGGGTACAGACCCTGACTGTGACCGCGTAGGTATCGCAGTTAATACAAAGGACGGAATGAAGCTCCTTACAGGTAACCAGGTAGGCGCGCTTTTGGTTGACTACGTTATAAAGATGAATAAGGCTAAGCTCAGCGAAAAATCTACTGTTGTAAAAACGGTAGTTACAAGCGAGCTCGGAGCTCAGATAGCTAAAGCAAACGGCTGTAAGGTCGTTGAGGTGCTTACGGGCTTTAAATTCATAGGCGAGCAAATGGGCATCTTCGAAAAGACAGGCAAGGGCGAATTTGTTATAGGCTATGAGGAAAGCTACGGATATCTCGTTGGTACACACGCAAGAGATAAGGATGCGGTAGTTGCATCAATGCTTATCTGCGAGATGGCATCTTACTACAAAAACCAAGGTAAGACGCTTATTGACGTTATGGAAGAGCTTTACGCAAAATACGGCTACTATCTTGATAAGCTTGATTCCTATACACTTAAGGGAATTGACGGCGTTGAAAAGATAAAGGGCATAATGAAGACAATGAGAGCGAAGGGTAAGGATCTTATTGAAGGAATTGAGACTGTTTACGACTATGAAAAGGGCGTTGACGATCTTCCTAAATCCGATGTTCTTAAATTCGTATTTGCAGACTCCTCTTGGATCGCAATACGCCCATCGGGTACAGAGCCTAAGATTAAGGTTTACTACTCCGTAAGAGGCGAAAATAAGAACGATGCACAAAAAGTTCTTGCTGCCCGTCAAGCAATAATCAACGAAATAATAAACGCATAATAAAAATGGCTGTTGCATTAGCTTGAATGCTCCGTTAAGAGCATTCAAGCTAAACGATGTTTGCCTCTCTCGCCTCAAAAATCCTTTAGGATTTTCGAGGATCCTGAGGTACGGGCAAATGATGTTGTGCCTTTGGCACAGTGGGCAAACATCACATCACTGCGAGCGTAAGCTACGCAACATCATTATGCATAGCATAACATCATTTTTGCGTAAGCAAATACATCACTAACAAAAAAAGAGCAGACACACAAGATTTTATTCTTGAGTATCTGCTCTTTTCGTTTTTATAAATTTATAAAGTTATTTCACCCTCGTGAGTGAATAAACGAGTAAGGTTACCTCACCGAACTACGCCTTCGGTTGCTCAACCAATCGAGCTTTGATTGAAAGTTACTCCACCCTCGTGAGTGAATGAATAAATGAGGTTACCTCACCGAACTACGCCTTCGGTTGCTCAACCGAACGATCGGAAAATTCCTTTATTTTTTGGAAGGTCTGCTCACTTATAATGTGTTCTATCTTGCAGGCATCGTCAGCGGCAGTTTCGGGATCGACACCGATCATAACAAGAACCTTTGAAAGAGTGGAATGACGCTCGTAGATCTTCTTCGCTACCTTTACACCCTCGTCTGTAAGAGTGATACCGCCATCCTTGCCAACAACGATATATCCGCCTTCCTTAAGATTGCTCATGGCACGGCTTACACTCGGCTTCGAAAAGCCCCTGTATTCACATATATCAATAGCACGGACAAATCCCTTTTTCTGATTGAGAACATAAATGGTCTCAATATACATTTCGCCCGATTCCTGTAAGATCATAAAATTCACCGCCTTTTAAATATTTTATCATATATCAAGAAAAAAATCAATAGAAAAATTTTATGAATGAGCGAACTTGTTTTTACCTTGACAAAATGATAACGGTATGATACAATATTTATTGGAATTTAGATTTTCGGGAGAATAAAAATGAAAAAAATAATATCAATAATGCTCATTGCCATAATGATGCTTGCATTCGTTTCTTGTGATAGAAACGAAGATATCGACTTTGGTGATGATGAAACAACCACAAAGGAAGAAACAACGACAGAAGAAGCAACCTCTACTTCGGAAGATCCTGTAGATGGCGAAACCACCACTGAAGACACTACAACCGAGGAAGAAACGACGACTGAGGAAGAAACCACCACGGAAAGCTCTCCGTATAACTGTGACGAGGGAGTTCATAAGTGGAGCAAATGGGAATGGACAGACGCTAATTGCGACGAGCCGGAAACGGGAACAAGATATTGCGATCTTTGCGATGAAACCGATAAAAGGACAAACGGCGAAGCGCTTGGACATCAGTATCCGGATACATGGAGTGTAGGACTTCTTTGCTACGAAAAGGTTTGTGATGTTTGCCAAAAAGCTCAGACAAAGCCCTATAAGGATATCACGAGTCAGGCAGAGGTAAGCGCTGAGGGTGAACACTGGGGAGACGTAAAAACAGTGACCAATGGAGTATATCTCGGAACAGGCGCAGGCTTTAACGGAAAAGGCGGCTCACTTGAGGTGAGATTTACGTTTACAGCTCCTGTTCATATCGATCAGATAGTAGTAGCGGGTAACGGCTCAAGCATGACATATCAGGTGTATGTGGTTGATGAAAACTCCGAGGAGGATGAATCACTTATCGGCGGCGGATCATTTTCATCGGCACAAACAGAGCAGGAGGCTAAGGATCTTGCGGTCATATTCAATGTTGATGATATGGTTGTATCCGAGGTTATCGTAAGAACAGGCGAAAGCCCTGTCGGAACGGCATACTGGGGAGAAATAAAAATAGCTCAAAAGCCCGAAAAATAAAAAATCTTCATTGAATCTAAAAAGGCATTGCTTTTGCAATGCCTTTTTCTTTTTATTTTAAATTATTTGTTGCTCTCTTCGATAGCAACTGCAACAGCAACAGTCATACCAACCATTGGGTTGTTACCTGCGCCGATAAGACCCATCATCTCAACGTGAGCGGGAACTGAAGAAGAACCTGCAAACTGAGCGTCAGAGTGCATTCTACCCATAGTATCTGTCATACCGTAGGAAGAAGGACCGGCAGCCATATTATCGGGGTGAAGTGTACGGCCTGTACCGCCGCCCGATGCAACAGAGAAGTATTTAACTCCGTTTTCGTTACACCATTTCTTATATGTTCCTGCAACGGGGTGCTGGAATCTTGTCGGGTTAGTTGAGTTACCTGTGATAGATACACCAACGTTTTCGAGCTTCATGATAGCAACGCCTTCGGGAACGTTATCAGCGCCGTAGCACTTAACGTCAGCACGAGGACCGTTTGAGTAAGGAACTTCCTTAACTACCTTAACCTGCTCAGTATAAGGATCGAATTCCGTTTCAACATATGTGAAGCCGTTAATTCTTGAAATGATGAAAGCAGCATCCTTGCCAAGACCGTTCAAGATAACGCGAAGAGGCTTAACTCTTACCTTGTTAGCATTAAGAGCGATCTTGATAGCGCCCTCTGCAGCAGCGAAGGACTCGTGACCTGCGAGGAAGCAGAAGCATTCTGTGCTTTCGGAAAGAAGCATAGCGCCGAGGTTACCGTGACCGAGACCAACCTTTCTGTTCTCAGCAACAGAGCCGGGGATGCAGAAAGCCTGAAGACCGATACCGATTGCAGCAGCGGCGTCAGCAGCCTTTGTGCAACCCTTCTTAATTGCGATAGCAGCGCCTACAGTGTAAGCCCAAACAGCGTTTTCAAAGCAGATAGGCTGTGTTTCTCTTACGATCTTATCACAGTCGATGCCTTTTGCGAGAGTGATCTCTTTGCACTCTTCGATAGATTTAATTCCATATTCAGCGAGAACAGCGTTGATCTTATCAACTCTTCTCTCATATCCTTCAAACAATGACATATTCGATTACCTCCTTATTGCTTTCTGGGGTCGATGTAGTGATCTGCATCAGCAAATCTACCGTATGTACCCTTGGACTTTTCGTAAGCTTCGTTAGGCTCCATTCCCTTTTTGATAAAGTCGGTCATCTTGCCGAGTGAAACGAATTCATAACCGATAACCTGATCGTCTTTGTCAAGAGCCATTCTTGTGCAGTAGCCCTCTGTCATTTCGAGATAACGAACGCCCTTAGCCTTTGTACCGTACATAGTACCAACCATTGAACGGGCACCCTTACCGAGATCCTCCATGCCTGCACCGATTACAAGACCGCCCTCTGAGAAAGCAGACTGTGTACGACCGTAAACGATCTGAAGGAAGAGCTCACGCATAGCAGTGTTGATAGCGTCGCAAACAAGGTCAGTGTTAAGAGCCTCAAGAACAGTTTTGCCGGGAAGGATCTCAGCAGCCATAGCAGCAGAGTGAGTCATACCTGAGCAACCGATGGTTTCAACGAGAGCTTCCTCGATGATACCGTTTTTAACGTTGAGTGAGAGCTTGCAAGCGCCCTGCTGAGGAGCACACCAGCCAATACCGTGTGTGTAGCCAGAAATGTCTGAAATTTCCTTTGCTTCAACCCATTTGCCTTCTTCGGGAATGGGAGCAGGACCGTGTTTCGGACCTTTAGCAACGGAGCACATGTGTTCAACTTCTTGTGAATAAATCATATGAAAATCTCCTTGAATAAAAAATATTTTATATCTTCTGTATTATACAACAAATTAAGACTAAAATCAATATTTTTTTAATAAAAAGTCTAAAAAGGAATATATTTATGTATTTTATATAAAAAACTATATTTTTAATATATAAAAATAGTGAAATAAATATTTACAATCCAAAAAAATTATGGTATACTAAAGATTATCGGAGCAACGCCGTATTTCTCGCTTTGAGAGCTGATCTTATCGGCTATGCTTCCGCTAAGTGAACGGAGGGATTTTTGTGAGAGTAGACAAGCTTTTGTCCGAGATGGGTAAAGCATCGAGAAAAGAGAGCGCAAGGCTTGCAAGGCTCGGCAAGATCTTAGTAAACGGCACTGCTGTAAAAAAGTGCGATATCCATGTCGATCCCGAAAAGGACGAGATCGTCTTTTGCGGCGAGAGGATCGTTTATAAAAGGTTCACTTATATAATGCTGAATAAGCCCGAGGGCTATGTTAGTGCTACCGAGGACGGATATGAAAAGACCGTGCTTGATCTGCTTCCTGAGGAGGAAAGGCGCAAAAATCTGTTCCCCTGTGGCAGACTTGATAAAAATACCCTCGGACTAATGATACTCACAAACGACGGAGAAAATGCTCATAAGCTTTTATCTCCAAAAAATCATGTTTCGAAAACTTATCGCTTCAAATCCAAGCTTCCTATATCAAAAGAGGATAAGCAAAGGCTTGAAGATGGTATAGATATTGGCGGGTATCTCACAAAGCCGTGTAAGATCGAGCTTTTTGACGGCTCAGCATCGGGAGACATAACTATAACTGAGGGAAAGTATCACCAGATCAAAAGAATGCTTGAGGCGGTGGATAATAAGATAACATATCTTGAAAGGATCGCCTTTGGCACAATATCACTTGACAGCTCACTTGGCCGCGGAGAGTGGCGGTATCTTACCGAAAACGAAGAGAAAAACTTACTCGAAGGAGAAAATATATGAAAAAATATCTTTTACCAAACGACGTTAATTGGTACAGAGCAAATTTCCACTGCCATACCAACTGCTCAGACGGTCAGCCGAAGCCTGAGGAAACGAAAAAGGCTTATAAGGATCACGGCTATTCAATAGTTGCGTTTTCCGATCACGAAATCTTGCTCGATCATTCCGATCTTAATGATGAAGATTTTTTGGCGCTTACGAGCTGCGAATATTCCGTTACGGAATCAAAGCCAAGCTTTCCTAAAATCGAGGGTGTTGATACAGGCAATTGGCAAAGAGCAAAATGTGTTCATTTGAATATTTTCTCAAAGGATCCTCATAATACCTTTCAACCTGCAACATCCGAGGAGCAGTTTAAATATATTAAAGATCGCTATGCGGATGCTTTCAAGGGCGACGGATATATAAGAGAATATACGACAGAGAGTATAAACGAGATAATAAAGCGCTGTAATGACGCAGGCTTTTTGGTTCAGTTAAATCATCCTTACTGGTCGCTTAACGAAAGAGAGGATTACATAAACCTAAAGGGACTTTGGTCGCTTGAGATACTCAATTACGCAACCGAGCTTGAAACAGGCAGTGAATACTGTCCCTATATCTACGACGATATGGTGCGTAACGGAATGAGAAATCTTTACTGCACGATGGGCGATGATAATCACAATCGCGGCTATAACTTTCGTGAATCCTTCGGCGGCTCTACCTTTATCGGTGCTAAGGAGCTTAAATACGATCAGATCATTGAGGCTATGGAAAAGGGTAATATCTACTGCGCAAGCGGCAGAGACAATCCCCCTCAGTTCAAGGCTCTTTATGTAGAGGATAATATGATAAAGATCGATTGCTCGCCCGTTGTCAGCATTTATATAAACGGCTACGGCAGAGCAGACAGACATATTACCGCACCAGATGGAGAAACTCTCACTCATGCGGAATTTCCGCTTCGCGAAGAAGACGTATACTTCCGTGTAACGCTTCGTGACGAGTACGGAAATAACGCACACACTCACAATTATACAGTAGCTGACTATATTGAAAAATAAGAGGTAAAAATGAAAAAATATCTTTTGCCAAACGACGTTAATTGGTACAGAGCAAATATGCACTGTCATACCACTATATCTGACGGACAGTTTACTCCCGAGGAGGTAAAGGAAGCTTATAAGGCTCAGGGCTATTCAATAGTAGCATATACCGACCATGAGCTGCTTCTTGATCATTCCGATCTTAACGATGATGAGTTTTTGGCTCTCACAAGCACGGAGTATTCGATAACAGAAAACGAGCCAAGCTATCCTAATATAGACGGCTTTAATGGACCCGAATGGAACAGAAGAAGAACGGTACATTTGAATTTGTTCTCGAAAAATCAGCATAATACCTTCCAACCCGCAGCAAACGATGAAACACTTTGGGCGTGCGGCGGAAAATACAAAGGACAGGGAAAATGCGACGGCTATAAGCGCGAATATACAATAGAAAGCATTAATGAAACGATAAAACGCGCAAACGAAGGAGGCTTTCTTGTTCAGTATAATCATCCCTCATGGTCGCTTAATGACAAGGATCTGTACCTTAATTTAAAAGGACTTTGGTCGCTTGAGATACTTAATTATGCAACAGAGCGTATAACAGGCAAGGAATATTGCCCGATGATATATGATGAAATGGTCTCTTCGGGAATGTACGATCTTTACTGCACTATGGGCGACGATAACCATAACAGAGGAAAAAGCACGGCACATTCGTTCGGCGGCTCGACGATGATCGGCGCTAAGGAGCTTAAATACGATCAAATTATCGAGGCTATGGAGAAGGGACATATTTACTGCACCAGCGGACGCGAAAATCCGCCTCTTATTCATGCTCTTTATGTAGAGGATAATATAATTAAGGTTGATTTTTCTCCTGCAAAGACGGTGTTCTTAAACGGCTTCGCCAGAACATACCGCATCGTCGAGGACGAAAACGGAGAGGATATAACTCACGCGGAATTTCCACTTGATCCAAATGATGTTTATTTCCGTATAACAGTACGCGACAAATATGGAAACAACGCGCATACTCATAACTATTTTGTAAAAGACTGTATCGAAAAATAATGAAGGAAATCCAAAAATGAATATAATAAACGAACTTGCAAAAGAATTTAAATTGAGAATAAGTCAGGTAGAGGCTACCGTTGCCCTCATAGATGACGGAAATACGATACCCTTTATCGCACGTTACAGAAAGGAAGTTACAGGCTCGCTTGACGATACCGTTCTTCGTGATCTTGACGAAAGACTTAAGTATCTTCGCTCTCTCGAGGAGAGAAAGGAAGAGGTGAAGAACCTTATCGACGCTCAGGGCAAGCTTACTCCGGAGATCGTTGAAGCGCTCGAAAAGGCTCAGATACTTACAGAGGTAGAGGATATATACCGTCCTTACAAGCCTAAGAGAAAGACAAGAGCTTCTGTTGCAAGAGAAAGAGGACTTGAGCCTCTTGCAACTCTTCTTATGGAGCAAAGAGATGCTTATGAAAAGAGTCTTGAGGAGCTTGCCGGCGATTATATCGACGAGGAAAAGGGCGTTAAAACATCTCAGGATGCTATAAACGGAGCGAAGGATATTATTGCTGAGGATATTTCCGATAATGCCGAATACAGAAAGACTATCCGTCAGCTCACCTTTGATCACGGTATGATAGTATCAAAGCAGGCAAAGGACGAGGATTCCGTTTATGCGTCATATTATGATTATAATGAAAGCATAAAGAAGATCCCCAATCACCGTATACTCGCTATAAACCGCGGTGAAAAGGAAGAATTTTTGAAGGTGGATGTTCAGATAGAGAGTGATATAATTTTGAATTTTCTCTTTTCCGAAATTATCACAAATTCAAGCAGTCCCGCAAAGGAATATATTTCGGCAGCGATAGTTGACAGCTATGACAGACTTATAGCTCCCTCTGTTGAAAGAGAAATTCGTACTATGCTTTTTGACACTGCAAGCGAGGATGCTATAAAGGTGTTCTCGGATAACCTTAAGCACCTTCTTATGCAAGCACCTCTTAAGGGCAAAACAGTGCTTGGCTATGACCCCGGCTACAGAACGGGATGTAAGCTTGCGGTGGTTGATAAAACGGGTAAGGTTATAGATACAGCCGTAATATACCCCACTAAGCCGAAGGAGGATATCGAGGGCTCGACCAAGGTCGTTTCCTCTCTTATAAGAAAATACGGTGTTGATGTTGTTGCAATAGGTAACGGTACGGCTTCAAAGGAAAGCGAGATCTTTATAGCAGGAGTTCTTAAAGGACTTGATACGGATAAAAAATATACTATGGTAAGCGAGGCAGGAGCTTCTGTTTACTCGGCATCAAAGCTCGGTGCTGAGGAATTTCCCGATTTCGACGTTACACAGCGCTCCGCAGTATCAATAGCAAGAAGACTTCAGGATCCGTTGGCGGAGCTCGTTAAGATAGATCCCAAATCGATCGGTGTAGGCCAGTATCAGCACGATATGAAGCAGGCAAGACTTGACGAAGCGCTTGGCGGAGTAGTTGAGGATTGTGTAAACAGTATCGGCGTAGACGTAAATACCGCATCATATTCGCTCCTTTCGTATATTTCGGGCATCAATCTTTCATCTGCTAAGAATATAGTAAAATACCGCGAGGAAAACGGCGAATTCACAAAGCGCGAGGAGCTTCTTAAGGTTCCTAAGATCGGAAACAAGGCTTATGAGCAGTGCGCGGGCTTCCTTCGCGTTCCCGATTCCAAGGAGATACTTGATAACACAGGCGTTCACCCCGAATCCTACGAGGCTGCAAAAAAGCTTATGGAGAAGTTTGAATATACAAACGACGATGTTGCGGCAGGTCTTAAGGATATTCGACAAAAAGCGACCAAATACGGCACTAAAAAGCTCGCGCAGGAGCTTGGCATCGGTGAGCCTACACTTCTTGATATCATAGGCGAGCTTGAAAAGCCCGGACGTGACGTTCGTGATTCCCTGGCACAGCCTATCCTTCGTGATGACGTTCTCGGTATGGAGGATCTTAAGGAAGGAATGCTCCTTACGGGTACTGTAAGAAATGTAATCGACTTCGGTGCATTCGTTGATATCGGCGTTCACCAGGACGGACTTGTTCATATCTCCGAGATATCCGATAAGTACATCAAGCATCCCTCGGAGGTGCTCAGTGTAGGAGATATAGTATCGGTAAAAATCAAGAGCGTTGACCTCAATAAAAAGCGTATTGGCTTGACGATGAAGCTCTAATTGTTGATTATATCAACTAAATAATATGGTTTTTGTGTATTTTGCACAAAAAAGCACAAGCATCTTTGTGCAAAAAATCACTTTTATTTAGCGAATAAATCTGTTATAATAATTATATATAAAATGCCGATATACTGTATTGGTCGATGAATAATTAATCTGCAAAAAAGCAAGGAGATATATAAAATGGCAAGTTTATCACTTAAGCACATTTACAAAAAATACCCCGGTGGTGTTACTGCTGTATCGGACTTCTGTCTTGAGATAGCTGACAAAGAATTTATAATTTTCGTTGGTCCTTCCGGATGCGGAAAATCAACAACTCTCCGTATGATCGCGGGACTCGAAGAAATTACCGAAGGTGAGCTTTACATAGGCGATAAACTTATGAATGATATCGCACCTAAGGACAGAGATATTGCGATGGTTTTCCAGAACTATGCTCTTTATCCTCATATGACCGTTTACGAAAATATGGCGTTCGGTCTTAAGCTTCGTAAAGTACCCAAGGAAACTATCAAGCGCCGTGTTGAAGAGGCAGCTAAGATACTTGGTATCGAATCACTTCTTGACAGAAAGCCTAAGGCTATGTCAGGTGGTCAGAAGCAGCGTGTTGCACTCGGACGTGCGATCGTAAGAGAGCCTAAGGTATTCTTGCTTGACGAGCCGCTTTCAAACCTTGACGCTAAGCTCAGAGCAGCGATGAGAACTGAAATCACAAAGATCCACCAAACAGTCGGAACAACGTTTATCTACGTAACTCACGACCAGGTAGAGGCTATGACCATGGCTACAAGAATAGTAGTTATGAAGGACGGCTTTATCCAACAGGTTGACTCACCTCAAAACCTCTACGACAAGCCTGTAAATACATTCGTTGCAGGATTTATCGGAACACCTCAAATGAACTTCATCATGTCCAAGCTCGAGAAGAAGGGCGATGATGCGTATATCACATTCGGTGACTATTCTATCAAGCTTCCTGCTGAAAAAGCAAAGGATCCTAACCTTGAATCCTACTTTGGACAAGAGGTTATCGCAGGTATCCGTCCTGAGCTTATTCACGATGAGCCGATCTATCTTTCCAGTATGCCTGACAATGTTATCGAAGCAAATGTTGACGTAACCGAGCTTATGGGTGCTGAGATCTATCTCTATCTCTCAATTGACGGTACAGAAACATATAACGTTGAGTCAAATAAGGGCGAATCCATTAAGAACGATGTTATCGCAAAGGTTTCCTCTCGTTCACAGGCAAGAGCAGGCGACAGAATTCAAATCGCTATCGACTCTTCAAGAATTCACCTCTTCGACAAGGATACTCAAAAGTACATAATTCACTAATAAAACAAAGCTACCGTATCAAAACGGTAGCTTTTTATATAATAAATATGAAGAAAAAGCTTTTATAATATTGACTTTTCTTAAATATTTGTTATAATAATATAAGATAAATAAATTTGTTATATACGAAAGGTATTTATATATATGAAGAAAAATTTTGCAGTTGTCGGCTTTGGAGGCATGGGCTCTTGGCACGTTAATCATGCTCTTAAAAGCGATGTTTTGAATCTTTGCGGAATTTATGATATAGATGAGAAAAAATCAGCTCTTGCCAAGGAAAAAGGAATATATGCCTATTCCTCGCTTGAAGAGCTTCTTAACGATAAAAATGTAGAGCTCGTTACTGTGGCTATTCCAAACGATGTTCACCTTGAAACTGTTGTCAAATTGCTTCGTTCGGGCAAAAACGTAATTTGCGAAAAGCCCGTTGCTCTTTCAAGCAGTGATCTTGAAGAAATGATAAAGGCGTCAAAAGAAAGCGGAAAGCTATTTACCGTTCACCAGAACAGAAGATGGGACGTTGACTATCTTGCAATGCAATCAATAAAGGACTCAGGCGAGATCGGTAAGCCTCTTAGAATAGAATCAAGAATTCACGGCTCACGCGGTATTCCTTCCGACTGGAGATGCCAAAAGTCTCACGGTGGCGGAATGATGCTTGACTGGGGCGTTCACCTGATAGATCAGCTTATGCTTATTTATAAGAATGAAAAAATAGATACTATAAACTGTGTTGAAACTCATATAACAAATGATGAGGTTGATGACGGATTTTATCTTACGATTACCTTTGAGAGCGGTGCTGTAGCATTCGTTGAGGTAGGCACATATAACTTCTTGCCTCTTCCCAGATTTTATATGAAAGCGGAAAAAGGCACTGCACTTATAATGGATTGGCGTGAAAAGACGAAGGTTGCTAAATGTAAGTATTGGCATGAGAATGATGTTTTGCCTGTTCAAACAGCGGCAGGACTTACAAAAACAATGGCACCAAGAGATAGCGTAACGCTTGATGAGTACGAGCTTGATATACCCAAATCTGACGTTCACGACTTTTACCGCAACGTATGCAAGGCTATCGACGGTGAGGAGGCTCAGCTTGTAACTCACGATCAGGTGCGCCTTGTCCTTAAGATAATGGAGCAGGCTTTCAAATCTGCCAAGCTCAATCAAACTATCAAATTTCAATATTAAATGAGTAGGCTGTCGCATTTGATGATATGCACCTCCAAAAATGTCTAACTTTTGGGGCGCATATCATTGGTGATAGCCTATTTTGTGTATATTGTATATAAAATAATAAGAAAAAATCGCATTTTGTCTGAATAGCACTCAAAAAACGAGTTTGCTAAAAAAACTCCAAAAATATTTTTAAAAAAGTATTGACAAAGGTGATTTTAAATGCTATATTATATATGTAGTTTAGCAATCGAGGCAAAAGAGTGCTAAAACTTATAAGGAGGTGAAATGCGGTGGGTTTTGAAGAAACGGAACTTAGCGAGAGAAAGAAATCGATACTTAAAGCGATTATAGAAGCGCATATAAAGCTCGGTGAGCCTGTTGGTTCAAAATATCTTATGCAGGAAGCAAATATTCCTTACTCCTCTGCCACTATAAGAAACGAAATGGCTGAGCTTGAGGAGCTTGGATATCTTGAGCAGCCGCATACGTCCGCAGGGCGCGTTCCTTCGGAGCTTGGATACAGATTTTACGTAGACACGCTAGTTCAGCAATACGATATGAGCACAAAGGAAGCAAATGAGCTTAATAAGATGCTTTCGGTGAAAATGTCGGAGATCGATAAGATCCTTGAAAACGCGAGAAAAGCGGCATCGGCAATGACCAATTATACGGCAATGTCACTTCGTCCGAGACCGTCGAGCATAACGATACGAAAGTATGAAACGGTATATCTTGATAACAAAAACTTCATACTTGTAATGGTAGCGTCAAATGCCGACTCCGTAAAAACGAAAAAGATAAAGCTTTCCTTCGACGCCTCAAAGGAGGTTATCGATAATCTTTCAAAGGTTCTGAATGAAGAGATAGCGGGACTTTCCATAGATGATATAAATATCTCGGTAATTATGCGAGTTGAGGAAAAAATGCAGCCGTATCCCGAAATCGTCGGAATAGTTGTTAAGAGCATTTACGAAACCATGAATGAGCTTGGCTCTGAAATAAGAGTCGAGGGACTTAACAGGCTTTTGCAATATCCCGAATACAAGAATTTTGACAGACTTCAGCAAATGATATCGACAATAGAGGAAAAGAATGACCTTATAAAAGCAGTCAGCACCATAGATCCAAGCGATGATGAAACAAAAATTTTCATAGGCTCGGAGAATATGGTAAAGATCATGGACAATTCAACAATGATCTATAAAAATCTGAAGCTCGGAGGCAAAACGATAGGCGCGATAGCAATCGTAGGTCCTTGCAGAATGGACTATTCGAAGGTGCTTGCCACAATCGATAAGCTTTCAAACGAGATAAATAACCTGTCGGAGATTCCAAATCACAATCTTCTTCCCGACAAGGATAACGAAAAGAGGTAGAAAATGTCAGAGAAGGAAATAAACACCGAGGAAGCTCTTGAAAACGAAGAGCAGAAAAAAGATGAAAAAACAGAGCTTGAAATGCTAAACGATAAGGTAGCGGAGGCTCAGGAGCTGGCAGCTCAAACCAATGATAAATATCTTCGTGTAATGGCGGAGTATGATAATTTCAGAAAGCGTACGGCAAAGGAGCGCGATTCTCTTTATTCGGAAGCATATGCAGATGCTGTGAAGGGAATAATTCCGATAATAGATAATATTGAAAGAGCAAGGGCTTGTATTACAGACGAACAAACGGCTCACGGTATCGATATGATAATCACAGCGGCTCACGAGGCTCTTACAAAAATGGGTGTCAGCGAGATAGAAGCAAAGACATTCGATCCCAATATGCACAATGCCGTTATGCATATAGATGACGAAAGCTACGGTGAGGGTGAGATCATCGAGGTTTTCCAAAAGGGATATAAATACGGCGAAAAGATCATAAGATACGCAATGGTAAAGGTTGCGAACTAAAAAAGTTTAAAATTTAAGTTCATATATTGGAGGAAAAATTATTATGGCAAAAATTATTGGTATTGACTTGGGTACAACAAACTCATGTGTAGCAGTTTATGAAGGTGGCGAACCCGTTGTAATTCCTAATCCCGAAGGAGCAAGAACAACACCTTCAGTAGTTGCATTTTCAAAAACAGGTGAAAGAATGGTAGGTCAGGTTGCAAAGCGTCAGGCTATCACAAACCCCGACAGAACCATTTCAAGTATAAAAAGACATATGGGCACGGATTATAAGGCAAAGATCGAGGATAAATCATATACTCCTCAAGAGATCTCCGCAATGATCCTTCAAAAGCTCAAATCCGATGCGGAAGCATACCTCGGAACAACAGTAACAGATGCTGTTATCACAGTTCCCGCATACTTCTCGGATGCTCAAAGACAGGCAACCAAGGATGCAGGTAAGATCGCAGGTCTTAACGTAAAGAGAATTATAAACGAGCCTACAGCCGCAGCGCTTGCTTTCGGTATGGATAAGGAAGAAAACCAAAAGATAATGGTATACGACCTTGGCGGCGGTACATTCGATGTATCACTTCTCGAGATCAGCGACGGAGTTTTTGAGGTTCTTGCTACGGCAGGTAACAACCGACTCGGCGGCGACGACTTCGATAACAGAATTATCGACTGGATCGCAGAGCAGTTCAAGGCTGAAAACGGAATTGATCTCCGTCAGGATAAAATGGCTCACCAAAGACTTAAGGAAGCTGCTGAAAAGGCAAAGATCGAGCTCTCGGGCGTAACATCCTCGAACATCAATCTTCCCTTTATTACAGCAGATGCAACAGGTCCTAAGCACTTTGATGCAACACTTACAAGAGCTAAATTCAACGAGCTTACAAAGGATCTCGTTGATGCAACCATGGGCCCGACAAAGCAGGTTCTTCGCGATGCGGGACTCAGCACATCACAGGTTGATAAGGTGCTCTTGGTAGGCGGTTCTTCGAGAATTCCCGCTGTTCAGGAAGCACTTAAAGCATTTATCGGCAAAGAGCCCTTCAAGGGAATTAACCCTGATGAGTGCGTAGCTATCGGTGCAGCTATCCAAGGCGGCGTTCTCGGCGGAGACGTAAAAGACCTTCTCTTGCTCGACGTTACACCTCTTTCTCTCGGTATTGAAACTCTCGGCGGTGTATGCACTAAGATAATCGACAGAAATACAACTATCCCTGTTAAGAAGAGCCAAGTGTTCTCAACAGCAGCAGATAGCCAAACATCAGTTCAGATCCACGTTCTTCAGGGCGAAAGAGAAATGGCGGCAGGTAATACCACACTCGGTATGTTCTCACTTGACGGCATCGCTCCCGCTCCCAGAGGAGTTCCTCAGATCGAGGTTACCTTCGATATCGACGCAAACGGTATCGTAAACGTTTCCGCAAAGGATAAGGGAACAGGTAAGGAACAGCACATCACTATCACATCCTCTACGAATATGAGCAAGGAGGATATCGACAGAGCCGTAAACGAAGCTGCTAAATTTGCAGAAGAGGATAAGAAGGCTAAGGAAGCAGTTGAAGCTAAGAACCATGCTGAAAACCTCATTTTCCAAAGCGAAAAGGCACTTGAGGATCTTAAGGATAAGGTTACAGAGGACGAAAAAGCACCGGTTCTTTCAGCTATCGAAAAGCTTAAGGAAACAATAAAGGGCAACGATACAGACGCTATAAAGGCTGATACAGAAGCTCTTGAAAAGGCGTTCTACTCGATAAGCGAAAAGCTTTATAAGCAAGCTCAGGAGGCTCAAGGAGCACAAGGCGCAGGCCCTGAGCAAGGAGCTGACGGAACATACTACGGTACTGATTTCGAAGACAAAACAGATAAATAATCGATCCAGCCTACAGGACTGCCCAGATTGTCGGGCAGTCCTTAGTGGGTATACGAAACGGATGAGAAGCATATCTCTCCGCTTGGCAAATATATTGACATAAAACAGGTATAAAATATGGCAGATAAACAAGATTACTATGAAACTCTGGGACTTTCTAAGAGTGCCAGTGCTGACGATATAAAAAAGGCATACCGCAATCTTGCAAAGAAATATCATCCCGATATGAATCCCGGCGACAAGGAAGCCGAGCAGAAGTTCAAGGAAGTTAACGAGGCGTACGGCGTTTTGTCAGATCCCGATAAAAAAGCAAAATACGACCAGTACGGTCATGCCGCGTTCGATCCGAATTCCGGATTTGGCGGCGGTGGCTTCAGCGGCTTTGAGGGCTTTGATATGGGCGATATCTTTTCATCGTTCTTCGGCGGCGGTGGCTCGCGCTCCTCACAAAGAGCAAATGCGCCAATACACGGCGATGATATAGGCGTAAGAGTTATCATTTCATTTGAAGAGGCTGTTTTTGGCTGTAAAAAGGAAGTAAGCTACGCAAGAATTCAAAAATGTGATGACTGTCACGGAAGCGGTGCGGCAAAGGGAACGAGCCCCGAAAAATGCTCACGTTGCTCAGGCACGGGTACAATAACGACACAGCAACGCACGATGTTCGGCGTTATGCAGTCAACCAGCGCTTGCCCTGACTGTCACGGTACGGGTAAAAAGATCAAAACTCCGTGTAAGAACTGCAATGGCAAGGGCTATGTAAAGATAACAAAGAAGCTCGATGTAACGATACCTGCGGGAATTGACGACGGACAGAGAATAGCGCTTCGCTCACAGGGCGACGAGGGCAGAAACGGCGGCGTAGCGGGAGATCTTATAATCAACGTATCGGTACGCCCGCATCCTGTATTCGAGCGTGACGGAAACGATATTTACTGCGAGGTTCCGATAACCTTTGCGGAGGCGGCGCTCGGAGCTACAATAAAGATACCCACGCTTGACGGAACAGTTGATTATGATATTCCCGAGGGAACTCAGACAGGAACTGTATTTACTCTTAAGCAAAAGGGAATAACGAGCGTAAACGGACGCTCAAAGGGAAATCTTTATGTTACGGTCGTTGTAGAAACACCCAAAAATCTTACAGAGGAGCAGAAGGATCTTTTGAGAAAGTTCGAGGGCGGCTGCAAGGATAAGAATTTCAGCAAGAAAAACGGCTTTTTCAGCAGATTTAAGAAATAAAAATGGAAAGCACAAAATGGATACAGATCAAGGTGACGTCAAAGGTTGAGGATCTCGACGAGCTTTGCGCGGTTATGAGTATGCTTTCAAACGGACTTCAGATAGAGGATTATTCCGATATTGAGGATAGAATACTTGACGGAGTATACGGAGATCTTATTGATGAAAGCGTGCTCAATGCAGACCGTACCGTCGCATCGGTGTCTATATACGTAGCGGCAGATAAGCCAACGGACTATTACACCATGTATCTTGACGAAAGATTTAAGGCTATCGGTATAGAGCCAAAGACAGAGCTTATCTATCTTGACGAGGACGATTGGGCAAATTCGTGGAAGCAATATTATAAGCCGATAAAGATAGGCGAAAGATTGGTTGTCGTTCCTATGTGGGAAAAGTACGAGAGCGAGCCTGATGAAATTATAGTTAAAATGGATCCCGGTATGGCTTTCGGAACAGGAACTCACGAAACGACGCGACTTTGTGCAACGCTTCTTGAAAAGTACATAACCTCAAAAAGCGTTATGCTTGATGTAGGCTGTGGCAGCGGTATTCTTGCAATATGCGCATCAAAGCTCGGAGCTTCCGAATGCTACGCATACGATATAGACCCTGTTGCCGTAAAGGTAGCTAAGGAGAATGTGAAGGATAACGGTGTTTGCAACATCGAGTGCGGAGTTTCCGATCTTTTATCAGGCGTAAAGGTGGGTAAATATGATGTTATCACCGCAAATATAGTTGCGGATATAATAATCAGAATGCTCCCCGATATATCAAAATTCATGCATAAGGATACGGTTCTTGTCCTGTCGGGCATAATCGATGAAAGATGCGAAGACGTTTACGTCTCAATAAACGAAAATAACTTCGAGATAATCGAAGAAATCCACGAAAACGGTTGGTGCGCTATAAGCGTAAAAATAAAATAATGAAAGATGCTGTTGCATTAGCGACAGCATTTTTTCTTTGTCTTGACATAAAGGACAGTTAGTGCTATTATAATAATGAAGAAAAAATTAAGAGGTGCAAAAATGCCACGATTTTTTATAAGAGCCGATCAAGTGGAGAATACTGAAAACGGGAAGATAGTTAATATAATCGGTGAGGACGCGCATCATATATCGCGTTCCCTTCGTATGGCTCAGGGTGAAAAAATAGATGTTTGCGATATGCAAAAGACTGTTTATGAATGTGAGCTTCTTTCGTTTGAGCAGGATACTGTCAAAGCAAAAGTTATAAATGAGAGCCAAAGCGATACAGAGCCGCCTTGCCACATAAAATTGTATCAGGCAATACCTAAGGGAGACAAGCTTGAAACTGTAATTCAAAAGTCCGTAGAGTGCGGTGTTTGCGAGATAATACCGTTTTCGTCGGAAAGATGTATTGCAAAGATAGATAAAAAGGATGCCCCCAAAAAAGCGCTCAGACATAATAAAATATCCGAAAGCGCCGCAAAGCAGTCAGGTCGTGGGATAATTCCGCCCGTACATGAGGCTATGAGCTTCAAGGAAGCTATGGCTCACGCGAAAAATTCCGATCTTATGATCTTCTGCTACGAGGGTGACGGTACGCGCACGCTAAAGGAAATATTAAGAGAAAAAACGGATATAAAAACAGTATCCGTTGTCATAGGAGCTGAGGGAGGCTTCAGTATAAAAGAGGTGGAATATGCAAAGGAGCTCGGTGCGCATCTTGCAGGACTTGGCAAACGTATACTTCGATGCGAGACGGCAGGGGCATTCGCACTCGCCTGTATCATATACGAGAGGGAAATGTGAGCTTTTGTGCAACTTTTCAAAAAAATGTGCAAAATGCACAAAAAAATTTCAAAAAAGGTATTGAAAACACGAACAAAATAGTGTAAAATGAATATATCCAGTGCACAAAATGCACAAAAACGACTTTTTTACAGGAGGAAAAAATATGTCAAATAGATTATTCCAAGGAATAATACATCAAATGCATGATGCAGTTGATAGGATCATAGGTGTTATCGACGACAGTGGACTTGTTATCGCTTGCAGTGAGCTTTCGAGAATAGGCGAATCACTTGCTCATGCAAAAGAGGAAATGGCATATACAACTGATGCCGTTGTAGTCGACGGCTATACCTATCAGCAAATAGGAATAGGAACAAAAACAGAATTTACCGTTTTTGTTGAAGGTGAGGATAAGGTCGCAGAAAAATATGCGGCTATACTTTCGATATCCCTTGCAAATATCAAAAACTATTATGATGAGAAGTTTGATAAGAGCTCATTTATTAAAAACATCATAATGGATAATATTTTAAAGAACGATATCTATGCAAAGAGCAGAGAGCTTCACTTTGACGGAAACGAAAGAAGAGTCGTTTTCCTTATCAGATTTTACTCAAGAACAGAGATATTGCCCTTTGATATAATTCAAAATATGTTCCCGGATAAGACAAGAGATTATGTTATTGCCGTGGGAGATCAGGACATTGTAGTCGTAAAGGAAGTCTCGCTTGATACAACATCTGAGGATATTGAGCATCTTGCACAAAGCATAAGCGATACACTCAACACGGAATTTTACTGCCGTGTAGGTATCGGTATAGGCACGATAGTAGACAGTATAAAGGATCTTGCAAAATCCTACAAGGAGTCGCAAATAGCAATAGAGGTAGGAAAGGTATTCGAGTCTGAAAAAGAGATCGTAAGCTACGAAAATCTCGGTATCGGCAGACTTATATATCAGCTTCCGACAACTCTTTGCGAGATGTTCTTGTCAGAGGTATTCAAGCATGGTTCGCTTGAAACACTTGATAAAGAAACGCTTCAAACAATACAGATATTCTTTGAGAACAACCTTAATGTTTCCGAAACCTCAAGACAGCTTTTCGTACACAGAAACACACTCGTGTACAGACTTGAAAAGATCAAAAAATTAACAGGTCTTGATCTTCGTGAATTCGATCACGCGATCACCTTTAAGGTAGCGCTCATGGTAAGAAGATATCTTACCGCAAAACCTATAAAGTTCTGATTTTTTCAAAAACTCCGATTTCGGAGTTTTTGTGCGTAAAAAAATCAAAATTTCACATCGAAAGGATCATAAAATGCGAAAAAAATCATGGATAATAACGACTGTTATATCTGTTTTGCTCGCTATGTTTATCACCTTTGAAGTAACTTATGTAATTATGGCGGAATCAAGACGCCAAAACGAAGCAGAGCTCGCGGAAAAGTATAACGACCAATATGAATTGCTTGAGGAAGAATTTTTATCAAGGTATGATGCTCTTGACGATTATTATGCTACGATAGTTGATAACAGATACGATTCGGCGCTCATGCAAAAGCTTGCTATAATAGATTACTATTATACGCTCTTTTACGCAGGAGAAATCGATGACGAGCAGCTGGAGACTTATATTTCTAATGCTTATATAGAAGGCATCGGAGATACCTACGGCGTATATTATACGGCTGATGAATTCAAGGCTATAATACAGGAAACCTCAAGCGGTACGATGTACGGTATAGGCGTTTCGGTAGTATATAATTCGGAGCATAGCGGAGTAGAGATTATTACGGTTTACGAAGGCTCGCCTGCCGAAAAGGTGGGAGTTATGCCCGGAGATATAATAATAAAGGTTAATGGTGTAAGAGTAAGCAAGGAAAATTACACCGAGTCGATAAATAATATCAAGGGCGAAAAGGGAACGCAGGCGAATATCACTGTTTTGCGTGACGGACAGGAGATCGATTTCTCCATAACTCGCGACGAGGTTAAAATAGTTGCTGTAAGCTCACATAAATACGCACTTGATAATTCGATAGGAATTATCAGAATAACCGAATTTACAACAAGCGTGCCTTCAGATGTCAAGAGCGCCATTGAAGCGTTTAAGAGCGAAGGAATTACGAAAGTCGTATTCGATTTGAGAAATAACCCGGGCGGATATCTTGACAGCGTCGTTGAAACGCTTGATTATCTGCTTCCGCAAGGAGTAATAACTTATATTACCGATGCCGACGGAAAGATCGTGAAAACTCATTATTCGGATGCTTACTGTGTTGAAGACGTCGAATTTGCTGTTCTTGTCAATGATAGCTCAGCGAGTGCGGCAGAGCTTTTTACAGCGGCACTTCGTGATTATGAGCTTGCAACGATAGTGGGAACGACCACCTACGGTAAGGGTAGTATGCAAACGATATACAGACTCCCTGACGGATCCGGACTTTCGCTTACAACAAATAAATATAATCCCCCGTCAAATGTAAATTACGACGGAGTCGGAATTACCCCCGATATAACTGTCGAGCTTGATGAGAGCTTGAATGATAAAAACTTTTACAAGATCACGGACGAAGAGGACAATCAGCTTCTTGAGGCTTGCCGTGCTCTTGGATACAATAACTAATAAAGGAAGGGCGCAACGCGCTTAGTAAGGTGAACATCATGGAACAAAAGAAAACCAAATATACCGTCGAGGGCTTTGAGAAGCTCAAGGAAGAATACGAATATTTAAAAAACGTACGCCGTCAGGAAGTAAAAGAGCTTCTTAAGGAAGCAAGAAGCTTTGGTGACTTGTCGGAAAACAGTGAGTACGACGAGGCAAGAGATCAACAGGCAAAGGTTGAAGCAAGAATTTCCGAGCTTGAATATCTTATCAAAAACGCTGAGGTAATCGATACCGATACAGTAAGCAATACGATAGGTCTTGGCTCAACTGTCGTTTTGGTGTATAACGATGGCAGAGAGGTAACATACGATCTTGTTGGCTCAAACGAGGTAGAGCCACTTAACCATAAGATCTCCGATCAGTCTCCTATAGGTATGGCTGTTGTAGGTCATAAGAAGGGCGATGCTATTACGATCGATACTCCCGCAGGTGAAAAAGAAGCAAAAATAAAAGATTTTTATAAGACAAAATAATAGGTGATACTATGCAAGAAAATAACAACAATGTTGAAAATAACCAGCTCGAGCTCAGCGAGATACTTCAAATAAGAAGAGATAAGCTCAAGGCTCTTTGTGATGCGGGCGCAAACCCGTTTGAGATCACAAAATACGATGTTACGGCAATGAGCGCATCTATAATCAAGGACTTTACCGAAAAAGAGCCTACTCTTAAAGAGGGCGAGGAGATAACTGTAAAGGTTGCAGGCAGAATGATGAGCCGCCGTATAATGGGCAAAGCATCGTTTGCTCACGTGCTTGATGAGGAAGGTCAAATTCAGCTTTATGTATCCCGTAACGACCTTGGCGACGAGGGATATGCTTTATTTAAAAAGTGGGATATCGGTGATATAATCGGAGCTGAGGGCGTCGTTTTCAGAACGAAAACAGGCGAGGTGTCAATTCACGTAAAATCGGCTACCTTGCTCGCTAAATCCTTGCTTCCGTTGCCCGAAAAGTTCCACGGTCTTACAAATCTTGAGCAAAGATACAGACAAAGATATGTTGACCTTATCGTAAATCCCGAGGTTAAGGATACTTTTGTAAAGAGATCTCAGATACTTAAGGAAATAAGAAATTATCTTGACAGCAAGGGCTTTTTGGAGGTAGATACTCCTATCCTCGTTCCGCTTGAAATAGGTGCGAGCGCAAGACCCTTTGTAACTCATCATAATACACTCGATATGGATATGTATCTCCGTATAGAAACAGAGCTTTACCTTAAACGCCTTATCGTTGGAGGTATGCACAGAGTTTACGAGGTAGGCCGTATCTTCAGAAACGAGGGTATGGATACGAAGCATAACCCCGAATTTACAACGATCGAGCTTTATCAGGCATTTACCGACTATAAGGGAATGATGGATCTTGTAGAGGAAATGAACAAGATGCTCGCAGTTAAGATCTGCGGCTCTGAGAAGATAATGTATCAGGGCATTGAGATCGATATGGGACACTGGGAAAGACTCACTATGGTCGAGGCTGTAAAGAAGTACAGCGGAGCAGACTATAATGAATGGACGAGTGACGAGCACGCAAGACAAGTCGCAAAGGAGCTTCATGTAGAGGTCGACGAAAATGCGACAAAGGGCAGAGTACTTATTGAAATATTCGACGCTTATGTTGAAGAAAAGCTCATTCAGCCTACATTTATCTACGATTATCCCGTAGAAAACAGCCCCCTTGCAAAGAGAAAGCCGGAAAATCCTGCATTTACAGAAAGATTTGAATACTTTATCAATGCAACCGAATTCGGAAACGCATTCAGCGAGCTTAACGATCCTATCGATCAAAAGGAACGCTTTGAAAAGCAGGTTGCCGCTAAGCTTGCCGAAGAGCCCAATTCCAAGGCAGAGGTTGATTACGATTATGTAACCGCACTTGAATACGGTATGCCTCCCACAGGAGGTCTGGGCTTCGGTATCGACCGTCTCGTAATGCTCCTTACAGATAGCGCATCTATAAGAGACGTGCTTTTGTTCCCGACAATGAAGCCTTTAAGCGATAACTAAAGCTAAAAAGCCTTATGGCATAAGGATTTACGGCATTTTCAATAGCGCAAAATTTACGCATTTACGCATTATTTACGCATTATTGAACATAAACGGGGAAAAAACAATATTTCTGCAATACTAAGCCACGAAAATTTGAGTAAAATTCAGCTCAAAAATTCGTGGTTTTTAATTTTTTGGCGTAAGGGTGATAGTGAATAAAATCTGCATATTTTTTCATTTATTGCTACAAATTATCTTGAATATAAAGCGATTTTTCTTCATTTATATACAAAAAAGCTCTGTTAATCTGACTCCGGCAGGGCTAATTTTTTGATTTTGGCGTGAAAATTGGCGTAAATTGGTGTAAATTTTGGTGTATAGCTCGTAGATGAACATAAAAAAAGGCTAAAAATCTAAGAAAACTCACCGTTGTGGTTGAAAACTTCTTATATCTTTAGCCGATTTTCTACTATTAAGCTGATATTAGTCAAGGATTTTGTACCAAAATCTATACTCGATTTCGATTTCTTTAGTTTCGATGCTGTCTTTTACTTGAAAATCGCAGTCAACATATTGTGTAAAGCTACCTTTAAACTCACCTGAACGGTATGGAATAGGGTAACAATATCTGATGCAGTCCTCAATTACTTTTTCAAATTGTGTGTTTGGATAGAGTATCAAATCCTCTTTTGAGTTAGATATAAATCCAATACCTTTTTTTACATAATTGAAATCATTAACTTTAGTTAATCTGTAAGCTACTTTAATCATCTTTATTTTTTCCTTTCTATTGTAATTTTTTTATTTCGCCCAAAACCAAAAGGCACAGTTAATCGTTTTGAATAACTGTACCTTATTTTTTGTACCAGATGTCAACAGCGTCTATAACCTTATTTTTAAGCCAAAGGAAATTTCTGCGTTAAAGTTCTGCTCCATATGGTTTTAAGCCGAAATTTCTCCTGTTTACATCTGCGATAACTGTGCAAAAACCAACAAAAGCGAAATAAAAAATCATAGTAAAGAAAGGTGTGTACCAAAATCACGACATTATAAAAATGGTGGGAATTTTCTTCAAAAATCCTATTGACAAAGGCTCAAGTAGAGTGTATAATGTAATCAATCTAAATGAAACAAATGTTTCGAATAGAAAGGTGGGCTGCTAAATGAGAAGTAAAAACCAAGAAATAATGAACGAGATTGTTTCTTATATAAACGATAGTTTTTTGAATAGTTATATCGTACCTTCGGTTCAAGAAATATCGGACAGAATTGGGCTGTCAAAAGGAACAACAAGTAAGTACATTAGTGCTATGGAAAATCAAGGTATGCTTGAAAGAACTGCTGACCGTAGGGGTTTACTCACACCATTGATAAAGCAAATGAGTAACTTCCACTTAATCCCTGTTGTTGGTAAAATAGCTTGTGGTACTCCAATTTTAGCAGAGCAGAATATAGACTCATATATGTCAATATCGGGAAATTTTTTAGGAGCAGGAGAGTTTTTTGTTCTCGTAGCCCAAGGAGATAGTATGATAAATGCCGGGATTGATGACGGGGACTATGTTGTGATAAGAAAACAAAACACTGCAAACGAAGGTCAAATTGTCGTTGCCTTAATTGATGGTGAAGAAGCAACTCTAAAAAGGTTCTATATAGATAAAAGGAAGAGAAAAGTTAGATTGCATCCGGAAAACGATAATTTGAAAGATATGTACTATGATACTATTGACATTCAAGGAATAGTAGTTAAAGTCATAAAGGATGTAGAGTAATATTCTTTGAAAAATAGTGTTGTAAGCTTCCCGTTTTTATATTTTGTAGGTTTTCAAGGCGATATACTGTGGTGATGGCTGCCAACCATATTCACGGTTTATCAGCAAAGTCTTGTTTTTCGTGGCACGAGGAGGTTTATAAGTGGATTTTTCAAATCTTGAGCCTGTTCAAATGTATTGTCCTAATTGTGGAAATAAGATAACAGGTTATAAAAGCGAAGATGGCGCTTTAAGAATAATGTGCGACAGATGTAAGGTCGTAATATTTAGCAAAAGAAAGAATGTTAAGGAGTTTAACATAAGAATTACTAATCCGTATGCAACAACGGAAACTTATTAAAATTGAATATTAGCGTTTATATGACAAAGCAAGGTCGTGCTGAAATAAGTGCTCAGGTAAATCCTTGCTCCCTATCAATATAAATAAGTGTTCGTAAAACACCTCAAGGTGTCAGAGCAAGAACTATGTGCGTCTTGGCGAGCAGAAATTTCCTAAGCCCATAATGGGTTTTGTAGGATTTTTCTGCTCGCTTTTTTGTTGCAAAAAAATTGAAAAAATTGAAAAAACTTTTTCTAATGACCGATGAACCCAGTCATTAGAATGAGATAATTGGATTACAGAAAGGGGGTGAGGTAGTGAACACTCTTGAACGAAGAGATAAAATAATTGAACTTTTGTGTGAAAAAAGATTTTTAACCATGAGCTTTTTAACAACAGAATTTAGGGTTGCAAGAAGTACGATTCAAAATGATATTTTAGAGCTTTCACTATCTTACCCTGTTTTCACAAAGAAAGGAACAGGAGGTGGAGTTTACATAGCGAAAGGTTATTACAGAGATAAAGACTATTTAAACTCTAAGCAAAAAGAAACAATCGAGTCTTTATTAGGAGAGGTTGATGAGGAAAGAAAAGCCGTTTTAGAATCAATTCTCAAAAAATTTGCAAGACCATCAGCTTACTAATATGAAAGTAACTTATGAGCAAATGAAAATAGAATTATCTGAAATAAAAACCTATTATTTGATGAAAAAAACATTCGATAAAAAAGTTAGAGATTTTGAGGAAACATTTCGATTACTAGAAAAATATCTGAAAGTTATAAATCAAGCTCCTACAAAAATAAAAGGGTATTTTATTGAACGATATGAAAATGGATCTAACGCACCACAAATGGCAGAAAAATGGGGGGTGTCCGTTAGTTATGTTTCTAAATTGAAAAGAGAATTTTTTAAATTCTTATATGAATATTTGAACAAGGAGGAAAAGTAAATGACTAAATGTGAATTAGAAATATTGCTTGACGAAATAGATTTTCTTGACAATGCAAATAACATTTATGAAACGAAAACCTATTTGGTTAGGCAGGAAGTTTCAGTAGAAATTATCAATGGTATTACTGTTGTATATAGCAGAGATACATTTTACGCAAAGACAAGCTTAAGAATGAGCCAGTTAGAATTTTTAAAGTCTATTAGACCATCACTTGTTAATGCAAAGCGAGTTCCGGCAACAATGACAACTCGTACTTACGTAGATTAAACGGGATAATAAAAATCCCTTTAATACTTAAATATTTGAGTTAGAGAAAACGATTCGGGATTGCGGTTTTTCGAGGATATTAAAAGGTGGCCACCTACCAACAACTATCGCATAGACAGAATGTCAAAAAGCCACTCAAATAGTTCATTTTAAAAATTGAATATAAGCGAAGAGCCGAACCTAACTACTTTTATATTATAACACTATTTCAAAGGAGAAAAAATTATGGCGAAAGCTATCGAAAAGAAGCCTGAGGCGTCAGGCGAAAACAAGTACGCACAAAGAAGATGGGTAAA
>JAFTXO010000006.1 GCA_017461765.1 Clostridia bacterium
GATACGTTTTATTATTCGATTTTTCTTGAGGATGATGTTCCCGACAATGAAAGTATGATGTTAAATCATCTTATTTCTCAGCTGGCGGAGATGAAAAACTATGTGCTTATGCACCCGGGGATTAAGCTTGAGTATTATGGTCTGGATGTGATGTCAACAGGTTTTTCAATTTATCAATATCATCTTCAGCTTCAAGAGAATTTCGATGTGTTCATAGCTGACAACATTCAAACAGCTGAGACACCGAGGATCTGTGTGCAATTGCGTTCCAGGATGATAGTCCAGGAAGGAATATCGAAGGCGATCAATGATTCATATAACGCGGTAGTTCGTATTCTTGAGGATTTTAGCTTGAATGTCAATATCGTGCTCGAGAACCGTATTGACTACGCATTTCATACTAACCTCATTCAAAGCTCTGATACATATTTTTCGGATAAGTATATGAAGAATCATTTGAGATCTCAGTTGCGGACCTATGCTAAATACGGTAAGATTAGAGATATGTCGGTCGATACGCTGCAGCTCGGCCAAAGAAAATCTAATAACGTATTTTTTCGTGCATATAACAAAATCCGAGAGGTTATCGAGAAGAATTATAAAGCCTTCTTCTTTGATATCTGGCTTGAGGAGCGTATGATCAGTCAATTCGATCATTACGTACTGCGCGAAGCTTACGAGCGAAAGTCTTATCGAATGGGTCTACTTGTCGGACGCATAAAATGGTATCTTGAATATGGGAAAAACGAATTATTAAAGGTCGAATTACGTGAACTTTTACAAAGCTGTTATGTTAAGAGTGATAATGCCGATCACATTGAAAAAAAGTTGAAAGGACTTATTCCCGAGGTTACGATAATTTTAAATATAGAGTTTCAAACGAAAAGGCATTATTATATGCAGCTTAACAGCTGGCTTAAAGACCATGAATTTAAATTTCAAGGAATCAGGGAGCTTCAGCGCTTATATAAGCTCATTTATGTGCGGCGCGGAATTCTCGATCATCTTATGTCGGAGATCGTTTCATTTGTAGATCACAAAGGCACCAAAGAGGAAGAATATACGTTTTGGTGGAAACGGATCCGTTCCTGTAAGATCGAATATTGTACTCCGCCGCTTGAGGAATTTTACCGTGAAAGAGAACGTCACACGGATCTGAAGCGTGCCGGGCATAATGTGCTTGGCTCGATCGCGAGCTTTAATATCCTTCTTAAAAACAACGTTGACGAGCGTGATTTTAAAGAGGACGTTTCAGACGTGCTTGCGTTCTTTAACGATAACGATCTTGTATCACCTGATTCCGATCTATCTCAAATAAATAACTATTATTATAGAGCAATTCAAACACGAAAAGCTCGACAATATAAAGGAATTATACATAATAACGAGGATAAGAAAAAATGAAAGTATTTGTAGCTAAAGCAAATGAAATTAAAGGTGAAAATAACGGAAAACAATATCATTTTGTAGATACAGTTGTAATTTATGAGGATGGCAAACACGCAAACCGTTTCAAGATAAATAAATCGGCTTGTGAAGAGCTTGAGAAAATCAAAGCCGGCGCGTATTTTCAAATGTATCTTTCGCCCGATGAATTGTCAGTTATGGTATTTAACTGTATCAAGGAAGCTCCCAAGGCTTCCGATGATAATGTCGAAGGTGTAAAGGTAGATGCTTCTACCGGCGAAGTATTGGAAGAAAAACAAAAAGAAAATAATAAAGCCGAGGTAAATAATAAGCCCGGCAAGTAAGGAGGGCCTTATGGCATACAGAAGAAAAACAAGATCCTCAAGATCTCGCAGAACCTCAAAAACATATTCCTCACGTCGTAATTCTCGTAATAGGAGAAAATCTACAAGACGTAGAAGATATTAAAGAGGTGTATACATATTTCTAAAGATAAGTATTTGCGAAAAAGTGAATTTCGATATAATACAAATCCTGCTGTAAAAAATCCTAAAGGAGAGGGACATGTTGCTTACGTTACTGTAAAGCATAAAAAACATTCTAAAATAAATACGATTACTCATGCTCGAACATTTTATGGCGAGCCTACTGTAAAAATGAATGTAAATCCTAATAGGACAAGCAAGGATAAGCGTCCTTCTCGTTTTTCTGTTCCTGTATGGGAAAATAACTCTTATTTAAAGGATAAGCCTAATAAAGGTTATTGGAAAATTGATGAAAGAGATAAAAAAGCTATAAAGAAATTCAATAAACAATACGCAAAAAAGCAAAGAAAAAAATAAAAAAAGAATTCAACCGAAATTTGGAGTTGCCTCCGGATTTCCGTGCAATTTCTGCCGGCGTCTGGTTGAATTCTTGATAACAGTATACACCATATTTTTTGAAAAATCAATATTTTTTTAAAAATTTTACTTGGAGGTAAAATAAAATGAAATCAAAAACCAAAAGAACGCTAAAGATGATCGGTGTGATTCTTGCGTGTATGTTCGTTTGTGTGTTCTGTGTGGTGCTCATCGGCGTCGCATCAGATGGCTTTGATAATTGGAGAAATCCAAAAGAATGGTCCATGACAGAAGTTAACCCGAATAACCTTCTCGGTGTAGCAAATTATACGCTTGAAGAAGGTACATACAACGAAACCGGTATGTTTGTTATTATGTTGATATTACCGAAATGTGCGCCAACTTAAAAGAATTTTTATTTGATACATATCCTGTGTCCGATTGGGAAACGGTAGATGAATATATAGACTTTTGTTTTGGTTTACCAGTGTTTTCTACTTATGTGTTTAATAGAAATGTTTACAACAGCGATGAATATATATTTAAAATGATGGAATATTTTAAAGAACAAGCAACGCCATACATAATTGAGCATTGGAATGAGGTCACAGGTAACGCTACATATACTCAGGATGAACTCAATGATAAATATTATGAGGGTTATACTCAAGGTATAGAGGATGGAGTAAATGACTATTTGGATTCCGAGAAATATGCATCTGCACTGTCGGCGGCTAAGACAGAGGGAATTGCCGAGTATAAAGCTTCTGGTGAATATGCTACCGTTCTTGCAAATACTAAAATCGAGGCTGTTGATGAGTATAAGGCTTCTTCAGAATATTCTAGTGCAATAATTCTTGCAAAATCACTTGGAGTTGAGGAATATAAAGAATCGGACGCTTATGCTTCAGCTTTGAATGATGAATATAATGATGGATATTATGAAGGACTTTCTGCAGGCGAGCTTTCGTATAAATCTTCGAATGAATATAAAACTGCTCTTGCTGATGAGTATGATGAGGGCTTTGATGACGGTTATGCTGAAGGTCAGCAAAAGGTAAACGTGGGCCCGATTATAGCCGGGATAAGCTTCCTCGGAATAGTATGTGTTATTCTTCTCATTATTACAAAAAAGAATAAGAAACAACGAAAACGCAGATAAACAATTAAAATATAAAAACGGTTGGATCTGTTCAACCGTTTTTATCCTTGAAAAATTATGAAAATAAATATAAAAAGATTGATGTTAAAGCTGTTTACAGCACTTTTAATAGCTTATTTGTTAGGCTATGTCGTATTTACTTGGCTAAGGTTATGAAAAGCAAATTTAAGGATAAATTTTTAAATATAAATACTCTTTATTACATATGCTCCGTGGCGCTAATCGGTGTCTCGGTAGCTCTGACATTTTTTAATTACGATTATATTATTACTTATGCCGGGCTTGCTTGGGATAAGCTTAAAAGCTCCGCAGTTTTCTTTTGGAATAATTTCACCGGGAGAATTATAAAGGATGAAGAGCCTTTGACGGATGTCGTAGCTCCGATTGAGAGTAAAAACATAAAATTTGATTTTATTGATTTTACCGAAATCGATATTGATAAATTTAACTTTAAATTCGAACATCTTTGGGACGGACTTTGTACCGGGAGTAACTTTCAATTTTATAATCTCTACGTTACGTATTATCTCCTTTTTGGCATATTGTACACGGTTGTCGGGATCTGCATCCTTGTTACTGTCAGATCTCTTTTTGAATTCGTTTTGTTTTCTCCCAGGGATAATCCCGGCGAAAAAACGAAATCTCTTAAGATCTTCCAAAGATATATTGAGGGCCCTTTTAAGAAAGCCTTATATTTCTGTGTCGACGTCGTCAATACTTTGTGGTCTAACGGATATTTGAAGCTAATATTCTGCACCGTTTGGGCTTTCAATTTTAATATTGTTAACTTTGCTATGGAGTTTTTATCGTGGTACTTTACGTTCCCGTTTTCTCCGACGTTTAAAGGCTTTCTTAATTTGATTTCAACATTCCTGGTCGATTTTTTTATAATGCTTTATTCTGCACCGTGGTGGATTTGGGTGATTCTTTTTGGGTATCTTTTTGTAAAAATGAGAATTGCCCGGGCATATTCAAAATTTTATCATCATGAAAATCGAAATATTGGATTTATTAATGACTCAAGCCGAGATTGGATTTTAGTAGCGCCGATTCGAAAGGGGAAGGATCTTATCATGACATACTGTTCACTTCTTGCCGAAAAAGGATTTCGCGGAATGGCTTATGATAGCATTTTTAAATTTAAAAGGATCTTTCCGGATTTTCCTTGGTGGAAGCTTGAGCGAGATCTTGATGAACAGATCCGCCAAAAAGTTATTAAAGGTCCCTGGTCATCTGCTGCTTATATCAGAAGAAAAAAAGAAATCTATTATCTGATGAACGAAGCTCCTGAAGCTTTGTATGGTTATGATGGAAGAATGATCTTTAATGACTCGTATAAATATTGCGACATCTGGGACGAGCTGCAGGAATATGCGAGGGTTTATTTCACCTATTCAGTAGATACCCCGCTTATATTTTCAAATATGCCGATAAGAACTGATATCAGAATTGAAACTATCGGAAACTTTCCCACCTGGAATGACGATATGCTCTCAAGGACCGCTGATGATTTTGACGTTTTCTCACGTTTTTGCCATAATATCGATTACGATGCTCTTCGATACGGTAAGCATGAGGATGAGAAAAATGAAAACATAGGCTTTTTTGAATTTGGAATAAATGTTTATTCCGAATATGACAAAGAACGCGGTAATCAGATCACCAATGCGCATATGAAATATGATGACGATGATGCAAATCCGCTTAACGATAAAATGGATATCGGTATGAAGACACTTGGCCACATTTCAACATATGATTTTAAGACTTATTATATGTCCTTCGGCAATACTCAAAGATCTTCATCTCTTATGGCAAACGATCTCGAGCTTAGAGATAAGATGACGATCACCGACGCTGATAAGGGAAAGCTTGCGCTGCCGTTGTATTTGGAAGGTATAGTGATTAGCTTTTTAACAAGCTTTTATAAAGGCTTTGATAAAGAGATCTGTTATTACGGCAGGGAACAGTTTACGCTTCCAACGTATCTTATTAATCATCTTTTTTCTGCAATTTATAATTATGACCTTAGAATTCAGAAACAGTATGGTTATACAGCTTATACTCTTATGTATGAGCGTGCGGGCCGTCATAATACAGGAGAGAATAAATACGTTATGAACGTTCCGAATAAGATTGCGCATAATAATCGCTATCCAACAGATTATCTTTCTCCGTTCTTTGGTGCGCTCTCTGAGCAAACATCGATCGGAATACTTGATATTCCACTCTTTGAAGATAAAAAACCTTCGCTTTATGAATTTGAAAAACAGCACTCTCGTTTTTATAATAAAGAGCTTAAGAAGAATTTCAGAATGAAGAAATAGAGAGATCTACATTTCTTGAACGGAGCTTCGACTCATACTAAAAAATAAGTCAAACAAAAAACGAAAATAAAGCCTTCCGTAAGCGGCACAGCGTGGAAGGCTTTATTTTTGTTTGCATTTTTTATAGGAGACCTCATTCAAGAGGATCTCTTGCGCTTCAAAATCGAGCTTATGCTAAATCACAGAGTGTAAAAACGTTGCCCAATGGGGGCGTCCGGTGTCGTGACAGGTAGTTCAGAGGCTCGAATGAATTCCCGTAGGGGATTTATTTGAGTGAGAACAGCCACACCAGCCCCGAGTAAAAGAGAATCTAATTTAAATTAAAATAATTTTGACTTCATTTTGACTTCAAAAAATACTTAGAAATAGATAAAAATACGATAAAATACATTATTGATAAAAATAGCAAAAAGCCTTATAAATACTGGATTTATCAGCATTTACAAGGCTTTTTACAATGGCAGGGGCGCAAAGACTCGAACTCTGGACATGCAGTTTTGGAGACTGCCGTTCTACCAACTGAACTACACCCCTATTTATCAATAGCGAAGATAGTATATCATAAAAAAAGATAAATTGCAATACTTTTTTCGATTTTATTTTAAAAATAATAAAAATTCATAAATTAAAGCCTTGCAGTGATGCAAGGCTTTAAAATCAAAAATATTTTTTATCAAGCGAACGAAGCTGAATTGCCTCAGCAAGGTGGTTTGACATTATTTTTTCGCTATTAGCAAGATCGGCAATCGTTCTTGCAAGACGTAAAATTCTGTCGTGACCTCTGGCTGAAAGACCGAGTGATTTGAACGCTCGCTCCATAAGATTTTTACAGCTTTCGTCAAGCTCACAGTATTTTGCGATATGCTTGGCTTCCATCTGCGCATTACAGGTTATAGCCGTGGCATTGTCGGTCCTTTCGTTTATAAAACGTGTTTGAGCTATCCTTCGTGCCTTGTTGACACGCTCGCGTATTTTGGCTGACGGCTCTGCTTTTCCACTTGCGGAAAGCTCGTCATAGGAAAGAGAAGGAACTTCTATCTGAATGTCTATCCTATCAAGAAGCGGACCGCTTATCTTAGCAAGATACTTTCTTATATCTTCTTTTTTGCAGGTGCAAGGATGAGTGGGGTGACCGTAATAACCGCATCTGCAGGGATTCATAGCACACACGAGCATAAATGAGCAGGGATACTTTATTCTGCCCGCCGCGCGGGTTATAGTTACACAACCGTCCTCAAGAGGCTGACGCAGAGCCTCGGTGACTTGCTTATTGAATTCGGGAAGCTCATCGAGAAATAAAACTCCGTTATTAGCAAGAGATACCTCGCCCGGCATGGGAATTCTGCCACCTCCGACAAGGCTCGGAGTTGACATTGTATGATGCGGAGAGCGAAACGGTCTTACCCTGATAAGCGACACTCCGTCGGGTAAAATTCCTGAAATTGAGTGAACCTGAGTTGTTTCGACGCTCTCCTGAAACGTCATTTCGGGAAGGATTGACGGAATTCTTTTTGCAAGCATCGATTTGCCTGTTCCGGGAGGACCGATAAGCAAAATGTTATGTCCGCCCGCTGCCGCAATCTCAATAGCGCGCTTCGCCTTGGTCTGTCCTTTAACGTCCTCAAAATCGGGACAGCGAAGCTCGGTATCCGTGGGAGAGTTGTCGAAAACGAATTTTTCGAGATGGATAGATCCGTTTAAAAATTCAACCACCTCACGAAGATTTTTAACTCCGTATACTTCCATATCACCGACTACGCTCGCCTCTTTTGCGTTTTCGTAGGGAACGAATAATCTTTTTATCCCCGCGCGCTTAGCCGCAAGAGCCATACATAAAACTCCGCGCACAGGACGCAAAGCACCCGAAAGAGAAAGCTCGCCGATAAAGCAAGTATCCTCAAGCGGAGCGGAAAGCGTTACAGTTCCCGCGGAATGAAGTATTGAGATTATAAGAGCAAGATCGAATGACGAGCCCTCTTTTTTGATATCCGCAGGAGCAAGATTTATGATAAGCTCCGCATCAGGAAATCTGAATGATGAATTTATACACGCAGAGCGAACACGCTCCTTAGCTTCCTTAATCGCATTGTCGGGAAGACCGACAATCTCAAAGCAGGAAATCCTTTTAGATGAATTGCATTCGACGGTAACAAGATAACCGTCTATACCGAAAAGCCCCGCACTGTAACAGCTACTTAACATAAAAATCTCCTTTCACTGCCTCTGTTATGAAAATTTTACCACGAAAAGTGCAAAATAGCAAGACAAAACGAAAAAAATGTGATAAAATAAATCAAAAGGGAGGATTTCAAAATGAAAAAGAGCAAAAGTATAAAGATCAATTTTAACGACGAGACCGCCAAAAAGCTTGCATATGTTGCGAAAAGCGAGGGAATGAGCGTTCAAAATCTCATAGTTTTTCTGGCAAGACAGAAAATTTCTTACTTTGAAAGAGCCAAAGAAAAGATAAAAGATATATCAAGCGTGGATCTTTCGGAGTTCGAAAACGATGAATAAAAAACATTTTTTTGCCGAAAAGTTTAAAAATGATTAAAAAATGTCGTTTTACTATTGAAATTAAAGCTAAAAAGTGTTATGATAGATACGGTATAAAAAAATATAAAAACTTAGGAGGTTTTTTGTTATGATAACAAGAAAGAAACAGTCAATGGACGGTAATACCGCCGCAGCTACTGTCAGCTACGCGTTTACCGAAGTTGCCGCAATTTACCCTATCACCCCTTCAAGTGTTATGGCTGAGCTTACAGACTCATGGTCTGCAACAGGTCTTAAGAACATTTTCGGTGATGAAGTAAAGGTTACCGAAATGCAATCTGAAGCAGGAGCAGCAGGAACAGTTCACGGTTCGCTCGCCGCAGGCGCTCTCACAACAACCTACACAGCATCTCAGGGTCTTCTTTTGATGATCCCGAATATGTACAAGATCGCAGGTGAGTTGCTTCCTAACGTAATTCATGTATCTGCACGTTGCGTTGCATCACACGCACTTAACATTTTCGGAGACCACTCCGACGTATACGCTTGCCGTCAGACAGGTTATGCTATGATGGCAAACACAAATCCTCAGGAAGTAATGGACCTCGGTGCAGTTGCACACCTTTCCACCATTAAGGGCAGAGTTCCTTTCATTAACTTCTTCGACGGCTTCCGTACATCTCACGAGATCCAAAAGATCGAGGTTTGGGACTACAAGGATCTCGAAGAAATGGTTGATAAGGATGCTATTAACGAATTCCGTAAGAGAGCTATCAACCCTGAGCATCCCGTTCTTCGCGGATCTGCTGAAAACGGAGATATCTTCTTCCAGCACAGAGAAGCATGTAACCAATACTACAATGCACTTCCTGCAATCGTAGAGGAGTACATGGATAAAGTAAATGAAAAGATCGGTACAAACTACAAGCTCTTCAACTACTACGGTGCACCCGATGCTGACAGAGTAATCGTTGCAATGGGATCTATCTGTGACGTATGCGAAGAGGTTATTGATTACCTTATGGCTAAAGGCGAAAAGGTTGGTCTTGTAAAGGTTAGACTTTACCGTCCTTTCGTAGCAGACAAGCTCTTCGAGGCTATTCCTGCAACAGCTAAGAAGATCGCAGTTCTTGACAGAACAAAAGAGCCCGGCTCACTTGGCGAGCCTCTTTACCTTGATGTTATTTCAGCTCTCGCTATGAAGGGCTCTAAGGCAAATGTAGTAGGCGGCCGTTACGGTCTCGGTTCTAAGGATACAACACCTGCATCCGTATTTGCAGTATACGAAAATCTCAAAAAGAGAGAGCCTAAGAACAGCTTTACTATCGGTATCGTTGACGACGTTACAGGTCTTTCGCTTCCGGAGAAGGCAGCTCCCGATACAAGCGCAGAGGGAACTATCTCCTGCAAATTCTGGGGACTTGGCGGAGACGGAACTGTTGGTGCTAACAAGAACTCCATCAAGATCATCGGTGACTACACTGAAAAATACATTCAGGCATATTTCCAATATGACTCAAAGAAAACAGGCGGTATAACGATTTCTCACCTCCGTTTCGGTGACAAGCAGATTAAGAGCCCCTATTACATAACAAAGGCTGACTTCGTTGCGTGTCATAACCCTTCATACATTCTTAAGGGCTACAAGATCGTAAATGACGTTAAACCCGGCGGAACATTCTTGCTCAACTGTCAGTGGACACCCGAAGAGCTTGAAGCTAAATTGCCGAACGAGGTTAAGAAGTATATCGCTACAAATAATATCAATTTCTACATCGTAAACGCTATCGATAAAGCTATCGAGATCGGTATGGGCAAGAGAACGAATACAATCCTTCAATCTGCATTCTTCTCACTTGCTAACATCATGCCTATCGACCAGGCTATCGAAAAGATGAAATACATGGCTAAGAAGTCTTACCTCAAGAAGGGCGAAGCAGTAGTTGAAATGAACTACAAGGCTATCGACGCAGGTAAGGAAGCGCTTGTTAAGATCGATGTTCCCGCATCATGGAAGGATATCAAGGTTACAAACAAGAAGGAAAAGGTTAGCGGTAAGCGTCCTGAGCTTGTTAAATACGTTGAAAACGTACTTCTTCCCGTTGCAAAGATGGAAGGCGATAAGCTTCCCGTATCTGCATTCGTTGATTATGTTGACGGTACATTACCTCAAGGTGCTGCTGCATATGAAAAACGCGGTGTTGCTGTAACAGTTCCCGAATGGATTCCCGAAAACTGTATCCAATGTAACCAATGCTCATATGTATGTCCTCATGCTACTATCCGTCCCTTCGCTATGAACGCGGATGAAGTTAAGAAAGCTCCTAAATCAACAAAATTCACAGCTAAGATGATCGGTAAGGGCTGCGAAGACTATAAATTCACAATGGCTATCAGTCCTCTTGACTGTATGGGTTGCGGACTTTGCGTAAATGTATGTCCCGTAACTAACAAGGCTAAAGAAAACAATACACCCGAAAAGATGGCTATCAAGATGGTATCTCAGGCAAGCCAGGCAGATCAGCAGGCTGCATTTGACTACGCAGTAGCAAATGTATCAAAGAAGGATCTTCCTTTTGCAGAGGTTTCCGTTAAGGGAAGCCAATTCAACCAACCCTTGCTCGAGTTCTCAGGCTCTTGCGCAGGATGTGCTGAAACATCGTATGCTCGTCTTATCACACAGCTCTTCGGTGAAAGAATGTACATCTCCAACGCAACAGGATGCTCTTCTATCTGGGGCGGTTCTGCACCTGCAACACCTTATACAGTAAATAAAGACAGCGGCAGAGGACCTGCTTGGGCTAACTCACTCTTTGAGGATAACGCTGAACACGGTCTTGGTATGTACCTCGGTCAAAAGACAATTCGTGCAAGACTTATTTCTAAGGTTGCAGAAATGATCGAAAGCGACAAGGCTTCCGACGAATTCAAGGCAGCAGCTCAGGCATATATCGATACAAAGGATGACGGAAAAGCAAACGAAGCAGCAACAAAGGCTCTTATCGTTGAGCTTGAAAAGGCAGCAGAGGCAGGTTGCCCCACAGCGAAAGAAATCCTTTCCGAAAAAGATTACCTCTCCAAGAAGTCTGTATGGATCTTCGGCGGTGACGGATGGGCATACGATATCGGCTTCGGCGGTCTTGACCATGTTCTTGCTTCCGGCGAAAACGTAAACGTAATGGTATTCGATACAGAGGTTTACTCAAATACAGGCGGACAGGCTTCCAAGGCTTCCAATATCGGTCAGGTTGCTCAGTTCGCAGCAGCAGGTAAGGCTATCGGTAAGAAGAACCTTGCTGAGATCGCTATGTCGTACGGCTATGTATATGTAGCTCAGATCGCTATGGGTGCTGATCCCGCACAGACGATCAAGGCTATCGCAGAGGCTGAGGCATATCCCGGACCTTCGCTCATCATCGGCTACGCTCCTTGCGAAATGCACGGACTTAAGGGCGGTATGACTAACTGCCAAGGCGAAATGAAGAAGGCTGTTGAAGCTGGCTACTGGCAGCTCTTCAGATTCAATCCTGCTCTCAAGGCAGAAGGAAAGAATCCCTTCTCACTCGACTCCAAAGAGCCCACAGGCGACTATAAGGCATTCATCACAAGTGAAACGCGTTACAGCCGTCTTGCTCAACAGTTCCCTGAAAGAGCTGCTGAACTCTTTGAAAAGGCAGAAGCAAGCGCTAAAGCAAAATACGAAAGACTCACAAAGTTCACAGAGCTTTACAAGTAATTTCTTAAAACATAAAAAGCTGTTGCATTCGTGCAACAGCTTTTTAGCCTTTGTTAGCAAATATGTTGAAGAAAGTCGAAAATATTTTTTTAAATCTCTTGACAAAATGAAGCTTATGTGGTATACTTGCTATGTAAGATTTTAATCGACTATTGTTTATCCTTATGTAGGAGGTAGAATATATACAATGAAAAAATATATAAGACCTGAAATTGAAATAGAAAAGCTTGAAACTAATGATATTATGTTGATTTCTAACCTTTTGAAAGATGAGGAAGGAAATGCTACCGGAGTAGAATACGAGGAAGATATCGGTATTTTCGGTGGAACAACCAACAACTAAAAATAAGCGGGCATATTTCTGCCCGTTTTTCATTCGTTTAACTAAAACGGCTATCGCTTTTTTTGCATAGCCGCTTTTTTCTTTCTATTGACACTTTTTTATATATGTGGTAAAATATAATTTGAGGTGATTTTATGCTAAAAATAGAAGGTTTAACGAAAATATACGGAGAAAAGAAAGCCGTAGACAATTTAAGTATTCATATAAAGGCGGGAGAAATGTACGCTTTTATCGGACATAACGGCGCAGGAAAAACAACCACGATAAAATCCGCGTGCGGAATACTGAATTTTGAGGAGGGCGAGATATTCGTCGACGGAATATCCATAAAGGAAAATCCGATAGAATGTAAAAAGAGAATTGCTTATCTTCCCGATAATCCCGATCTTTACGAGTTTATGTCGGGCACGAAATTCCTTAATTTTATATCTGATATTTACGGAATTTCTAAGGCTGAAAGAGAAGAAAAGATTAAAAAATATTCAGAAATGTTTGAAATATCCGATAATCTTAATCAGCTCATATCCTCATATTCGCACGGTATGAAGCAAAAGCTTGCAATAATATCAGCACTCATTCATTCGCCAAAGCTTCTTATAATGGATGAACCGTTTGTCGGTCTTGATCCCAAGGCTTCGTTTCTTTTGAAGGAGGAAATGAAGGAAAACTGCAAAAACGGCGGAGCTATCTTCTTTTCAACACACGTTCTTGACGTTGCGGAAAAAATTTGCGATAAAATAGCAATAATCAAGGACGGAAAGCTCGTAATAAGCGGCAATATGGAAGATATAAAGGGTAATGAGTCGCTTGAAAGCGTATTTCTTGAGTTGGAGGATAATGATGTTTAAAACTCTACTCAAATCAAGATTTACGGCTTGGGGAGTGTCGATGTTTGCGGGTAATAAAAAAGGAAAAACGCGAACAAAGGGTGCAACAATAGCTCTTGCGATCATGTTTTGCGTGCTTGTACTCTTCCTTATATTCTCACTCTCTATAATGTTTTACGGTATAGCGGAGCTGTCGCTTTACACAGGCGAGGTATACGCAATGCTTACGATTGCTTCAATAGTTGCGGTCGCACTGTGCATAGTAGGCAGTATTTTTGCAACAAAAACGCAAATATTCGATTCAAAGGATAATGAATTCTTACTTTCAATGCCCATTCCGCCGAATTATATATTTTTAAGCAGATTGGTTTTATTGCTTTTGGTAAACTACGGACTTGAAGCGCTGGTCATGCTTCCTGCAATAATAATTCATGCGGTAATTATAGGCTTTTCGCCCATAGGCGCGATATTCGCATTTCTTATCTTCATTCTTATTCCGTTTTTCACATTATCACTTTCCGCACTTTGTGCTTGGGGAGTGTCGATAATTGCATCGAAAATTAAAAATAAAACTCTCGTTACAACAGTGCTTTTTGTTGTGATAATGACGGTGTATTTGCTTGGCTGCGGCTCGCTTGGTGTCCTTTTCGGATCTTTTGAGGAGGGAACGGTAAGCTTTGCAGGCCTTAAGAACACAGCTATATTTTATTGGATGGCAAGTGCGGCTTCTTTAGGAAATTATCTGAATTTTATAATTTTTGCTCTTATATGTATAGCATTGGCACTTTCCACATATCTGCTTTTAAATCATTTCTTTATAAGTATAATAACAACGCACAAGGGCGCACCTGTGGCGAAAATCAAATCAAAAGAGGAAAAAGTAAACTCTGTAAAAACGGCTCTGTTCAAAAAGGAAATAAGACGCTTTTTTACATCCTCCGCATACATTTTGAACGCGGGCATAGGAAATCTTTTAGGAGTTCTTTTTTCGGTGATATTGGCGCTTAACTCTCAGGAGTTTTTGCAAATCGCGCAAAGCGAGCCTGTTATTTCAAAGCTTATACCCGTTTTTGTGCTTCTTGTGAGTATGTTTTTCTTCTCAATGAATATAGTTTCCGCGCCTTCAATATCTCTTGAAAATAATAATTTATGGATACTTCAAAGCGCGCCGATCAGAGCGAGGGATGTTCTTATGGCAAAAGTAAAAACACATATTACAATATCAACACCTTGCGCGCTCGTTGGTACACTCATACTTGTAATATCCTATAAAATAGATGCTCTTGTATCTGTTCTCATACTTTTAGCAAACCTTTCTTTAGTTGTTTTTACTGCGTTTTTCGGTATGCTTTTGGGACTTAAATTTCCAAAATTTGATTGGCTTAACGAAAATGTAGCAGTAAAGCAAGGCTTTGCGGTATTCGGAGCATTGATGGGCGGAATGCTTTGGTCTGTGATTTTGATAGCGGTAGCCTTTCTGTTTACCGTCTTGGTAAATATTATTCTCGCCGCTATAACCGTAATTATATTAAATCTAATAATGTGCTTGCCGATCTATCTTTATTTTAACGGCAAAGCCGAAAAAACCTTTAAACTTTTGAAACAGTAAGGAATAAAAAAATGAAAGAACTTCTTTGTCCCGCCGGAAATTTTGAAAAAATGAAGGCGGCGATCCTATACGGTGCAAACGCGGTTTATCTTGCATCTGATATGTTTGGTATGCGTGCTCAGGCTGATAATTTTACTCTTGACGAGCTTGATGAAGCCGTGAATTACGCACACTCCCAGGGGGTAAAGCTCTATATTACGGTAAATACAATGCCGCATACAAACGAGTATGAACGACTCAAAAAATATCTTCTCGGATTTGATGAGATTGGCGTTGACGCACTTATAATTTCGGATATAGGTGTTTTCACTCTTGCAAGAGAGATAATTCCAAATATGGAGATACACATCTCCACACAGGCGAGCGTCGTTTCGGCAGCCGCCGCTTGCGCATGGCATAAGCTTGGCGCTAAGCGTGTTGTTCTGGCAAGAGAGCTTTCACTTGGTGAAATAAACGAAATACGCGAGAACACCCCGAAAACGCTTGAGCTCGAATGCTTTATTCACGGATCTATGTGTATTTCATATAGCGGTCGTTGCTTGCTTTCTAATTATTATACGGGAAGAGACGCAAACAGAGGAGCTTGCGCTCAGCCCTGCAGATGGAATTATAAAAATGCAACGCCGATAGATTTTGCGGAAGAAAAGCGAATAAACGACACTCTCTCGCTGGAAGAATATAAAGAGGGAAGCTTTGTGATGTCATCTAAGGATATGTGCATGATAGAGCATATTCCCGAACTTATGGAAAGCGGTATCGACAGCTTCAAGATAGAGGGCAGAATGAAGAGTGCATATTATACCGCCATATGTGCAAATACTTATAGAATGGCGATAGATGAATATCTCAAAGCTCCAAGTGAATATAAATATAACGAGATGTGGTTAAGAGAGCTTGAAAGCGTAAGCCACAGAGAATATGCAACTGGCTTTTATTTTGATGATCCGATGCAAAATCCTCAGGTGGTAACGCAAAACGGATATCTTCGCGAAAAGGCGTATCTCTGTGTCGCTCAAGGCGAAAAAGACAGCGCCGGTTACGTTACCTTTATGCAGAAAAACAAGGTCATTGAGGGCGATAATGTCGAGCTTATAACTCCGGGTAAATGCGGAAGAGGCTTTGTTGCAACCGATCTTCGTTTGCCTGACGGAGAAAAGATAGAAAGTGCGCCGCATCCTTATATGCTTTTTAAAATGAAAGTGCCGTTTGATGTTCACGCAGGTGACATCTTACGCTCGGCTGTGAGGTAGATTATGTTTTTGGAAGCTTTAAAGGCCTTTTTTATAGGTATAGTTCAAGGTATAACAGAATGGTTGCCCGTTTCAAGCACGGGACATATGATACTCTTTGACGAGCTTGTAAAGCTTGATGTGAGCGACGGATTTTTTGAGCTTTTCGAGGTCGTGATACAGTTTGGCTCGATCCTCGCCGTTTTAGTACTGTTTTTTGATAAGCTTAATCCCTTTTCAAGAAAAAAAGACGATGAAATGAAGAAAAAAACGTGGTCGCTTTGGTTTAAGGTTATCGTTGCGGTAATTCCTGCTGCGGTTATAGGACTTCTTTTTGATGATTGGTTTAACGAGCATTTTTATAATTACGTGGTCGTTGCGATCGCTCTTATCGTTTACGGTATTTTGTTCATAGTTATTGAAAGATTTAATAAAAATAAGCAAAAAAAGTACGAGGACGTGTATGATATAGACTATTTGACCGCAGTAAAAATAGGTTGCTTTCAGGTTCTTTCTTTAATACCCGGAACCTCGCGCTCAGGCTCAACGATAATCGGAGCTTCTATGGTTGGAGTTTCAAGAAATGCGGCGGCTGAATTTTCTTTCTTCCTCGCAATTCCCGTAATGCTCGGAGCGTCGCTTCTTAAGGTGCTTAAGTTTGCGGTAAACGGAGTTGCAATGACGAAAACGGAGATCGTTGTGCTTGCAGTCGGAATGATCACAGCATTTTTAGTATCGCTTGTGGTTATAAAATTCCTTATGAATTTCGTTCGACGTCATAGCTTCGAAGCGTTTGGCTGGTACAGAATAATACTCGGAGCGGTCGTTATCGGATATTTTATTGTTAAAAATTTTATTTTTTAACATAAAATAGTTGCATAAATTTAAAAAGTATGATATATTATTGTTGGAAAATTAAAAAATAAAAATATAGGAGAATAAAAAAATGACTTACAACAAGAAAACAATTGAAGACGTTAACGTTGCAGGCAAGAAAGTGCTCGTAAGATGCGACTTTAATGTACCGCTCAAGGATGGCGTTATCACATCTGACAAGAGAATTGTCGGCGCACTTCCCACAATCAAATATCTTCTCGACAACGGCGCAAAGGTTATCCTTTGCTCACACATGGGCAAGCCCCACAATATCTTCACAGAGGGCTTCGGTCTTACAAAGAAGGAAAAGAAAAAGGTTGAAGAGCTTCCCGAAGCAGAACAGGCAGCTGCAAAGGCAGAGCTTCTTAAGAAAGCTCTTGACGATAAAAAGAAGTTTACACTTAAGCCTGTTGCAGATAGACTTAACGAGCTTCTTGGCGGCAAGGTTACATTCGCTGAGGATATAATCGGTGAGGACGCAAAGGCTAAGGTTGCCGCTCTTAAAGAGGGCGAGGCTGTTCTTCTTGAAAACGTTCGTTTCGATGCAAGAGAAACAAAGAACGGTGCCGACTTCGCAAAGGAGCTTGCTGACTATGCAGAGCTTTATGTAAACGATGCATTCGGTACAGCTCACCGTGCACACGCTTCCACAGCAGGTGTTGCAGCATACCTTCCCGCAGTTTGCGGATACCTCATTCAAAAGGAAATTGGCGTTATGGGTAAGGCTCTTGCTGATCCTGCACGTCCCTTCGTTGCAATTCTCGGCGGTGCTAAGGTTTCCGATAAGATCGGCGTAATCAACAACCTCATTGAAAAGGTTGATACACTTATAATCGGCGGCGGTATGGCTTACACCTTCTTCAAAGCATTGGGTAACAATGTAGGTACATCTCTTTGCGAAGAGGATAAGCTTGATCTTGCTCGCGAAATGATGGCTAAAGCAAGAGCTAAGGGCGTAAACTTCCTTATCCCTGTTGATAATATCATCGGTAGAGAATACGATGAAAACACAGAATTTATGAAAATGTATTCTGACTCAATTCCTGACGGTTGGATGGGTCTTGATATCGGTCCTTCTACACGTGAGCTCTTTGCTAAAACGATCAAAGGTGCAGGCACAGTAGTATGGAACGGTCCTATGGGCGTTTCCGAATGGAAGAATTTTGCGGCAGGTACAGAGTCTGTTGCTGAAGCAGTTGCAAATAGCGGCGCTATCTCCATAATCGGTGGCGGTGACTCTGCTGCGGCAGTTGAGAAGCTTGGCTATGCTGATAAGATGACACACATCTCCACAGGTGGCGGTGCATCACTCGAATTCCTTGAAGGACTTGAGCTTCCCGGTATCGCTTGCCTCTTGGACAAATAATTAAAACGAAATAAAAAATAGGGAACTGACTTTTAGTCAGTTTCCTGCTTTTTCGAATTTAAAGGAGATATAAAAATGAGAAGAAAAGTTATCGCAGGAAACTGGAAAATGAATATGACTCCCTCACAGGCGAAAGCGCTCATTGAGGAGACAAAGCCCCTTGTTGCGGGAAAAGACAACTGTGACATAATCTTTTGCGTACCCTTTGTTGATATTCACGCAGCTAAAGAAGCCGCAAATGGAAGTAACATAAAGATCGGTGCTGAAAACGTTCACTTCGCTGAAAAAGGCGCTTACACAGGCGAGATCTCTGCTGAAATGCTTAAGGAGTGCGGAATTGAATACGTAATCATCGGTCATAGCGAGAGAAGACAGTATTTCGGTGAAACAGATGAAACTGTAAACCTTCGTACAAAGGCTGCTCTTAACGCAGGACTTAAGGTTCTTCTTTGCCTTGGTGAGGTTAAAGAGGAAAGAGTAAACGGAATTACCGACGAGGTAGTTTCCATGCAAACAAAGCTTGATCTTAAGGATATCACAAAGGAACAGCTTGAAAATGTTATCATCGCATATGAACCCGTTTGGGCTATCGGTACAGGACTTACAGCAACTCCTGAGCAGGCTGATGAGACTTGCGGCGTAATTCGTGCAACTATCGCAAAATTGTACGGTGACGACGCTGCTGAAAAAATCATCATTCAATACGGCGGATCAATGAATGCGGCAAATGCGGCTGAGCTCCTTTCCAAGGAAAACGTAGACGGCGGACTTATCGGCGGCGCTTCCTTGAAGGCAAAGGATTTCTCGGTAATCGTAGACGCAGCTCAATAATTTGATAATTAAAAGCGCATCATTTCGATGCGTTTTTTCTTACTATGCTATTTGTGCAAAATGCACAAAAAAATTTCATCGAAGAAAAAAATTTGTACAAAATGCTTGACATAAACACAAATAAAATATTATAATATCTATATAACACTACTATACAAAAATTCAGCCAAGGAGAAAGTTATTTAGATGAAGAAAAAAACAATTTTATTTATTGCAATCATAGCAACATTTATGTGCTTTATGGCTCTTTCGGTAAGTGCCGCTACAACAAATGAGTTCGGCACTGTGGAAACAAGCGATACTATCAACCTTGAAGGAATGGCAACGGATACAGATGTTAGAATAGTTTTGTATGACGGAACAGAATATCACACATATCCGTCCCGATACATTGTTACAAGCTCAACATCACTTGCTCTTGATTTTACCAAAATAAACGAAGCCTTTAAAAAATCTTATGATACAACAAGCCTTATCAGAATAGAAGTACCAAGACACGTAATAAAACTAACGGATATTTTTAATAGAGATAAAGCTGATAATTTGGTAGAGGTATTCTTTCCTGCTGATTCGCAATTAACATCCTTTGACGGCTGGGCAACATTTGAGGGAAATACAGGACTTCAAAAAATCAATATTCCTAAGCTTGTAACATATTTTAATGGAAACACATTTGTGGATTGTACATCACTTTCTGAGGTTACTTTTGATGAAGGATTTACAGGAACAAGTCTTTCGTCGCAACAAATGTTCCAAAATTGCAAGTCACTTAAAAAAATTGTAATTCCTCATTCCGTTGTAAGCTTTGGAAGAACTACCTTTTCATGTTGCACAGCACTTGAAGAGGTTGTATTTAGTCCTAATTTTACAAATGTGACCGGAGAAAATATGTTCTCCGGTATGGCGAGAGAAATTGGAAATGACAAGCAGCTTCTGACTATATATATTGATGATGATTTCATAAAAGATACTCAAATGACCAACAAAATCATAAGCTGGGATAATAACGATATGAAGCAATTCGTTATTATGTTTACGGGAACCAAAAGTGAAGCAGAAGCATTTGCTGCTAAGTTTTCGGGTGATCAGCACTTGAAAACGGTAAATGTCGTTCCGTATGATCCTACTAAGACATCTTCATATGATTATCTTGGAATGGAAGCATATACTCCTTTGACCGAAGGTATTACAGTAAATACAAATCGTGTTATCGTATACGGCTACAATTACTGTGATGCGTTTTACGAGGGTGAGCATGATCTTAGTAACGATGACGGACTTTGCTCAACTGCTACAATGTGCGCAAGAGATTGCGGAAAGGTAGCTATCGAAGCGAAGGATGACCATAGACTTATCGTAAATATCGCTTATCCGAATAACGATTATACGGTAGACGGAACAAAAACGGTCGATTGTCCTAACGAAAATTGCACAAAAGAAGACTCTGTGGGTAAAGCAGCTCCTATATTCGAAGCAAACGGTTATTCTATAAGAGAAGACGGCAAGATGCTACTTGGCGGATATTCTATAAATTCGGATGCACTTAAAGAATATAATGCTTATCTTAAGGAAAACGGTAAGGCTTCTCTTAAGTTCGGTATTGTAATGTCTAATTCCGCTTATCTTACAATTGCAGACGGCAAGTATACAGGCGGTAAAGGCGTATTGGTAGAGGCTACAAGCGATGATTATACGAGCGCAAATTATACGATAGGTGGATTTAGTGCAACTGAGAAGCTTGCAGATCTTAATCTCGTTATCGCGCTTTATGTGATCGATGAAAGCGGAACAAGCTTCGTTCAAAACGGTACTGCATATGATGAAGCAACTGCAAGTGTTGACGGAAAGAGCGTAACAGTAAATGTTATAACTCTCGGCTACATAGCGCAAGCAACTCTTGATGCCGACGGCAAGCTTGACGAGAAATATAAAGCGGTTCTAAATGCAATAGCAGCAGTTTCTAAAACAACTGTAACAGTAATTATTAATTCTGATGAATAGTAAACAAAAAGCAAACTCTTTTCGAGTTTGCTGAAAAAGTCAATAGATGGTAGACACTAAAAAAGCGAAATAATTAAGCTGCCTGTTCAATGCGGAATTGGACAGGTGGCTTTCCATTTAGTTTACGCATAGGTTTTATGTAATTGTAGTAATAAATAGTTTGGTCAATGAC
>JAFTXO010000007.1 GCA_017461765.1 Clostridia bacterium
GCTATTGCGGATGAGCAGAAAGCAAATAATAAATGAGGGCAGAATGTATTTTGTGAAAGGCTCCCTTGTGTAAAGGTAGTGTAACGGCAAAACGGTAGTGAATGGCGTTGATAACGCCAGAGCCGTTTTGTGACCGAGCCGCAGCGAGAGCTGTCGAGCGAATGCGAGACTGAGGGATTGTTTTTACGAGATTACAATCCCTCCGTCATTTTCTTGCGAAAATGCCACCTCGCTTTATACGTGAACCCCAAAAATCCTGACGAATTTTCGAGGACCCCTAACACAAGTGAGGCATAAATGCAAACCCGTTTACGGGTAGCAAGTAATAATTGCATGGCTGGCAGGCCAATTCTTAACGCACTTGTGCGTCGCCGGTAGTATTAGGGCTATGCCCGAAACTGAAATACCCCCCGTTATACGGGGGGATTTTTATTCATTTTATGCACACAGGGGTGCTTATTATCTTGTTTTGTAGGCTCCGTTTGTGAAGTCGGGAATTGCCTGAGGCGCGCCGCCTTCCTTTATAGATTTTTCGGAAAGACAGCTTACGCACATCCAAGATGCCGCATCGTATACGTCGATCGGCATTTCCTTGCCTTCCTTAAGACAAGTAACGAATTCTCTGAACTCGATATAGTCCATTCCGCCGTGACCTGCATCAAGCTGCTCCTTGGTGATGTTCTTCCAGCAATCGGGAAGAAGATCCTTGAACTTTTCAGCGCTATTCATATAATTTTTAACAAAATCGGTAGGATTCCAATATTCCGCCTGACCGTCAAAGAATACCGAGTTTGTCTGCTGCTCGTACATGCCCTTAGTTCCGCGAACAGTAAATTCTCTCGAATACGAGCGGGGGAGTGTCGTATCAAGACGGATAAGAATAGTTTCGCCATTTTCACAGGTGATGATCGTATTTACAATGTCACCCTGTGCCCACTTAGCTCCGATAAGCTCGGGATTTACAGTGTCCCTTCTGTCGTTTACATATTGCTCCATACCGCAAGCCATAGACGCTACGGAAACGAGAGATACCATTCTGTTACCTCTGTTTATGCCGAGTATCTTTGCAATAGGACCAAGCTCGTGTGTGGGGTAGTTCTCGCAGTTTCTGTTTAGATAATTGCGAAGGCGGTAGTGTCTGTTTTCCTTTCCTGTCGCTACCTCGCCGCGAAGGTCGTGAGAATATGAGCCTGAGCAATAAACGATCTTACCGAACTTGCCTTGCTTCGCCATTTCTGTAACGAGCATTTCCTCACGGTTATAGCAGCAGTTTTCCATAAACATAAAGGGAACCTTAGTTTCTTCCCACGTCTTTACAAGCTCGAAGCAATCCTCAATGCAGTAAGCACCGCCAACCTCAAGAGCGACAGCCTTGCCTGCCTTCATAGCGTCGATCGCGATCGGAAAGTGCATCTCCCAGTCGGTAGCAATAAGCACCGCATCAACGTCATCACGCTTCAAAATTTCCTTATAGTCGGTGGAAGCAAAGGGGGAAGCGTTTCTTTTTTCGATAACCCTTGCTTTTGCCTTTTCGCTTCTGTCCTCATATTTATCGCATACGGCTGTGATTACGACATCATCCATTAAAAGAAGATTGTCAAGAAGTCCGCATCCTCTCTGACCGTAGCCGATAACACCAAATCTTACAATTTCCATAAAAACCTCCAAATTGTGAAGCTGGCCCGATGGACGGGCTCTCAAGTGTTATGGTATCATAAAAAAACTGTAAAATCAATACTATAAATATAAAAATGTTGACTTTTTTTATTAAGAGTGGTAAAATTATTTATGACAAGCTTTACTTTGGATAAAAACAGGAGGAGCTATGAAGAAAAGATTACTCAGCGTTATAGCGCTCGCGCTTTCGTTTATATTTTTATTCTCGTGCGATTTTGAAGAGCCCGTCGAGGATTTTTCAAACAATATGAAGGATAATATTATAGGCGCGGCGGGAGATTTCTTTAAAGAAACGGAAACCTCGGAGCAAAGCTCAATAGATGAAGACAGCTCGGATGAAACGTCCACTGACGAGAATACCGCTACGGAAACAGAAGAACCAACGGAAACCGAAGAACCAACGGAAACAGAAGAACCGACGGAAACAGAAGAACCGACGGAAACGGAAGAACCGACAGAAACGGAAGAACCAACGGAAACCGAAGAACCGACCGAAACGGAAGAACCAACGGAAACAGAAGAACCGACGGAAACGGAAGAACCGACAGAAACCGAAGAGCCGACGGAAACCTCGACTGAGAAGCCAGAGCCCGAGCCAGAGCCCGAGCCTGTGTACACGCGTACACCGCCAACGGTTGATAAGATTGTCGGAATAAATACGACGGGCTGTCCCACGGTCGGCGATCCTATATACACATCAAAGGCGTATCATTTGATAAGATATAAGGAATATATAGGCGCAGGCCCTGATCTTGACGGCGAGGGAACGGCATTCGTAAGATTTTATATGAAGGGTAAGGAGCAGCTCCTTTACCTCGATTACGATTTTGACGAGGTAACTCCCGACGACGGCGACGGAACGTACGTTTTCTCCGATATAGCGAAGGATGCGTATAATTATCAGAACGAATACAAGCCCAGCTTCACACATTCACTCTCGTATATTGAGCTTGGAGCAAACGCTGACACGAAGCTTTCGGCATACGATTATGCCCTGCTCCTTAGCTATTCCTACGACGGACACAAGGGCGAGCTTGGTAAAAGATACGGTATAAAGAACGCATACGAGGATTCAAAGCTCGTTTTGGGAACGCTTTCAACACCCAATAAGGACTACGTTGCCATGGTAATGAACGAGATAAACGCGTTAAGAGGAGATGAGAGCGATGTTGTGAGCGTTATCGCTGTAAAGGCTTACGCTCCATCAAGCATGACTCCCGAGAGTGCTTATCTTAGCGGAGAGCTTGCCGATCTTATAGAATACAGAGATAACAATTACTCGCATATCGAGATAGCGGTAAACGAGTTCGGATATAATACGCTCGACGAAACGAGCGAATATTATCTTACAGAAGAAATGCAGGCAAAATACCTGCTCCGTACGCACCTCATATTTATGCGTCTTGGCGTTGATAAGAGCGCTATTGCGGCTTATCAGGATAATATAAGACTTGATACAAACGGCTTCGGCATCGTAAGAGAGGACGGCTCTTATAAGAGCGCTTATTATTATCTCTCGTCGTTAAGACAGATACTTGACGGATATTCCTTCAGTGAGGATCGCAGCAACTTTAAGTGCTTGGATGGACTGGGCTACGGCTGTGTTCACGAATATGTATTCGAGGACGAAAACGGAAATAAAGCTCACGTCGTTTGGCATGACGGCTATGACGGAGACGAGTATAATTACGATATAAACGTCTCTCTCGATAGCGCTTGCACCGCCGAGATATATGAATTTTCCGACACTGAAAGCGCAACTCCTACCGCTGTGGTTGATACGAACGGAAATCTCGACATAACCGTCACGAACACTCCTAAAATCATTATTGAGGTAGCGGGAGAGTAAAAATGAAAGCAGTAAAAAAAGTGTTAAGTATAATTTTGATAATACTCATCGTTCTTGCACTACTTTTTGTTTGCATATCGGTGGGTGAAAAGATAGTTTTTGCAAAATTCTTCTCAAATGCACAGAAGGAGTTCAAAATTCCCGGACTTTTCACGGGATACACGCCTCAGGGCTTTGATTATCTTGAAAATGAAAAGACGTTTTTATTAACGGGCTACGATAAGGATAACGAAAGTCCGTCAATGGTATATAAGGTAAACGAGGAAACCGAAAAGGCGGAAAAGGTTCTACTTTATAACAAGGACGGATCAAATTATACCTCGCATGTTGGCGGTATATGCCACTATAATGAGTGGGTGTACATAGCTCACGGAAGCGGAGTTGATATGTTCAAGCTCTCGGATATACTCGACGGTGACGGAAATGCAAGCGTCGTTGACAGAATATCCGTTGAAAATATCGAGCTTGGTGTTGCGTGCTGTAACGTATACGACGGAGCTTTGTATGTTGCTGAGTTCTATATAGCAGAGGATTACGAAACGCCCGACAGCCACAGAATGAAAACTCCCGCAGGGGACGACAATATGGCAATCATGGCGTCTTACACCTTGGGTGAGGACGGCAAACCGATATCCGAAACGCCCGATGCGATCTTCTCGATAAGAGGAATGGTGCAGGGAATGTGCCTCGTAAACGACGGCAGAATCGCACTCTCGACATCGTACGGACTTGCAAAATCAAGAACGTATATCTACGATGCGGAGAAAATATTCAAGCAGGAAAACGGCACTGTTACGATAAACGGCATAAGCGCACCGATATATTATATCGATTCATCGTGTCTTGACGAGGAGATAGTTTCCTCACCAATGGCAGAGGAGATCGTCTATAAGGACGGACGGCTCTATATCCTAACCGAAAGCGCTTGCATGAAGTATGTTTTCGGAAAGATACTTTCGGGCAATTACGTTTATTCTTATAAGCTTGCATAACCCCAAAAATACATTAAAGGGATTACCGCTAATGAGGTAATCCCTTTTCCTTTTTAAAACACCGCAAAAAACAGAAAAATCCATTCGGCTTGGTTATTGTGTACAAAATTCAATCGCAAATTTTGTATATTTTTAACAAAGTTAAAAATAGCCTATTGACAAATTTTATCACATATGCTAAACTAAAAATAGGAAGATAATGAAAAAGCTGTAAAAAGATTAATTTTGAGAAAGAGAGGTACGGTCCAATGGCACATTTTGTTCAAAACCCATTCACACACGATTCTAAAATAACGTAGATAAAAGGAGAAAGAAAAATGAAAAGATTTTTTTCAATAATATTGACATTGATAATAGTTATGAGTACGTTATCAATATCGGTAACAGCAGTAACCTCGGACAGTACCGAGGAAGTCGTAAGCAGTAAAATAAACGACGTTCTCAAAGAAAATTAGAGGATGACTGTTTGCCAAATAAGCCCGATATTTCTGCTTTTGGAACAAAGGTACATATGATTTATAACGGAAATGAGACAGAGTTTTCTGTGGGAA
>JAFTXO010000050.1 GCA_017461765.1 Clostridia bacterium
GCCAAATAAGAATGCAGAAAAGGATACAAGAAATTGTGCCTATTCTGCATTTTTTATTGCTTTATAGGGGCGTTTTGCCCTTTTCAACATAAAACAAGCCCATTTTCCAAGGTTGTAAGCACCTTCGGAGGATGGGCTTTTTTGTTATTATTAAATTTATGGTCAAAATTAGATTTGTGGTCAAAATTAAAATTATAACCTACGGGTGATAAAAGTTGACGTAATTAGTGCTCTAACCTTGACAAATGCCCATCTGATCGCTATAATATTATCGAAGAGCATTTGTCCTCACTGCAGCTTCGGGCTGTTATTGGACAAATTGCTCTTTTTCCATTTTATGAGATAATTCCCACGCCCTTCTGAGAACTTACCGTAGTCAATCCGTACCACACCTTTTTTGCAGTTGTGGTAGCACATTCTGCCTGCCCAACCGACATAGCATATTTCTCCACTTGGCAGCAGTGCGATGATGTCTGTGGTTTCCTTTTGCGTAGGCGGAGTTCCGCAAAAAGATATACCTTCCGCTTCAGCCGCTTGATAGAAACTACGGCAGGTGGCTTTGTCTTTCATAAAGAAATAGACCTTGTTGGTTTTGCTGATGAATTGTTTGATTGTACGCATTTTATATACACTCCTTATTTTTATTTCCCATAAGAGCGCATAAAAAAGCATCCCATCGTTACGACAGGATTGCTGAATAAACATATAACCCCATCGTTCAAGCATTGGCACCTTGCCTTTCGGTAGGTTGTCGGCGGTCACAGGGCTTGTCCCTCACGCACTCTTTATAGGTTACATCTATTTTATCAGATTTTGGAGCTTTTGTCAATGGTTCGAAGAAAAAATAGTCTGTGGGCTATATTATACATTGAAAAATTCATTTTTTTATGATATAATTATTGTATAACCTACGAAAGGTGGATTAAGCTCAATGTGGATTATTTGTATTATAGCCCTTCCCATAGCAGTATTATGGGCTTTGATGGATTCGCCTTCCGTCAAGGGTAAAGGACGAAATAGGCGGCGAAGGAGATAATATGGCTACAATTACTTATACTTTTGGAGGAAATGCAGATTCGCTAGGTACTGCGAAGAAAGACAGTTTGATGTATGTTATGCGTGAGACGGCAACGGAGTGGAAACTTGTAAGTGCCGATGACACTTTAAAAGTCGAATGGAAGTGGAGCAAAAAAGACTGCTCGACTTTCGATGACTGGTGTGTGGCATTAAAAAACAACGGATTTGACATTGTGAAATAAGGAAGGACAACAATATGGCAAAACTTATCGAAGAAATCAATATTCCCGAATGTTATAGAACGACTCCCGCCTATAGTCCAACAGTAATTAGGATTTATGATGAATATGTCGAGGTGGAAGGTCCGCGTGCAGCATCTTATTTTTATAAGGATTTCACAGGGATAGCAACACAGAACGCATCCATCCTTTGTGCATACGCAAGCATTATTTTCCTTAATCCTGTAAGCGCAAACGATGCGTGGAAAAATGATGTCCCCGTTCTTACGGATAGAAATAGGCTGCTCCTTTGCGGAGGTATGTTTAAGTATAAAGGTGTAAATGCCTATGCCGTTGAGGTTGCAGCAAAGATTAGAAAGGCGCTTGAGGCGTATAAGATGAACCCTACCGAAAGCAAATCGGCGGACTCCATCGATGAGCTTAAGCGCTATAAAGAACTTCTTGATACTGGAGTTATTACACAAGAGGAGTTCGATGCAAAGAAAAAGCAGTTACTCGGGTTGTAAAATGAAAATTCTGATTGTTATTGTTATTTTTGCGTTATTTCTTATAAATCCTATTGTAGGTTTGGTTGGTTTGGCGCTTGTTTTGGCGGGTATCTTTGGATACATATTTTTCAAAGCAAAGACAGAAGATAAATCCAATAAGACTACTGAGCCTAAAACGCAGAATGCACCAAAGGAAAAAGACGACCTCGAGTGGATTGACCGCATTGAAGAATACGATGCTGCCACTGATGATGAAGAATAAAAAATATAGCCGCGCTTATATGTTTTATGGGCGTGGCTTTTTTATAAAAAATAAATACAACCAAATTCGATGTAATACCACCAAATCATATCAAAACACTTGATTTTTGAAAGATGTTATGCTATAATATATTTTGTCGAATTTTTTAGATTTAGGAGTAACAACGATGATTGATAATTATTCCGAAAAATGGATTGGAATTGAAGAGGCTGCCGACCACCTTGGCGTAACCAAAGATACAATTCGTAATTGGATAAAAAAGACCGATATACCTGCGCATAAAATCGGAAAGCTATGGAAGTTTAAATGTTCTGAGCTTGATGAATGGGTTAAAAGTGGAAAAAGTGCAATCGATTAATAATGGTGGGTAGTATGGCAGAAAATAAATGCGTTTTAAGCCTGTTTTCTTCTGCAGGAATTGGAGAAGTGGGTATTAGGGCGAGTGGCCTTAATATATTACTTAGCAACGAACTTTTGAAAAACAGGTGCTTATTATATCAGGAGAATTTTCCTGAAACAAAAAGTATTTGCGGAGACATCTGGGCTTTGCGTGATAAAATATGTGATGAGTGGACACAATTGTGCAACAACAATCCCTTTTTAATTTACGCAACACCGCCCTGTCAAGGAATGTCTTTTAATTCCGTAGGCAAGCGTCTGCAAGAAATCAGAGCTGGCAGGAAACCTAAAGATGACCCCCGTAACAGTTTGATTATACCGACTATCGATATAGTAAAAAGGCTAAAGCCTCGGTGGCTATTGTTAGAAAATGTTGAGGGGATGCAAAACACAATAATCCCTGTTGGAAACGGCAAATATAAAAATATAATTGATTTTATTTCTGACGAATTATCGCCTGAATATGTGGGTGGTCCAGAGGTTGTTAACTGTGCAGATTATGGTATTCCACAAACAAGAGTGAGATTAATAACTATATTTACACGGAGTGAAAGCGGAAAAGAATATTATAAGAAAAACGGTACTTTTTTACCGCCCAGAACGCACTCAGCATTGCCTACAGACGGAAAAGCCCCGTGGGTTACATTGAGAGAAGCAATTGGTGATTTACCCGCACTGTCAAGTGAGGCGGGGAAAAATCGTTGCGACAGTATCCCGTGGCACGTTGTTCCGATAATGAAAGAGGAAAAGTTTTGGTGGGTGCAAAATACACCCGAAAATGAAACAGCCTATAATAATCAGTGTGTGAAATGTGGTTACACTGGTAATCCAAGGCATGGAATGTGCTTTGTTGACGGGCGGCATATATCCAAAAAGGACACTCCAATATATTGTGAAAAATGTGGAGCCCTTTTACCCCGTCCCACAATGATTGATAAAAAAACGGGTGAGCGTAGAAGAATTAAAGGTTTTGATAGTGCTTATAGAAGGATGTCTTGGGATAGCCCCGCGCCTACACTGACACAAAATTTCCAAGCGGAAGCCTCTGACAAAAAAATTCACCCCAGCCAGCATAGGACTCTTTCAATTTATGAGGGTTTGCGCCTACAAACAATTGCAGATTATGAATATAAATTCAGTATTAATAATCACCCAATTACGATGAACAGTTGTTGTCATGTTATAGGCGAAAGTGTGCCGCCTCGTTTAATAGAAATGATATGCAGAAACATTGTATGTATAGAGGAGACAGATATTAATGCCAAAAGTTGAAATAGAGGGAAACTCCTACCCTAAAAATATGGTCAGTTTATTTGCTGGCATAGGCGGCTTTGAATTGGCGTTTCAAAGCATAGGAGTTCCTACGATACTAACTTGCGAGATTGACCCGATCGCGCAACACATTTTGAAAACCAACCTACCAAATGTTCCTTTAACCAGCGACATTTGCGAATTGCAAGAACTCCCTGATGAAACAGACATCTTATGTGCGGGATTTCCGTGTCAGGATTTGAGTTCTATTGGCTTTAAGCAAGGTATGGCGGGCAATCGTTCTTCCTTGGTTAAAGAGGTATTTAGATTGCTACGTCAAAAAAAGGTGGAATGGGTCATCTTTGAAAATGTACCATATATGCTCCACTTGAAGAAAGGTGAAACAATACGAACCATAGTGGAGGAATTGGAGTCTCTCGGCTATAGTTGGGCTTATAGGACAATAGATTCCTTGGCTTTTGTTCCGCAACACAGGTGCCGTGTTTATATAGTAGCCTCTTTAAATCACGACCCCAAAAACGTTCTTTTGAGTGGGAATTCTCTGACAGAGCAAGGTGTTATATCTTCCGATGAATTCACAGAGCCGTGTGGTTTTTATTGGACGGAAGGAAAATACGCTATCGGACTTTATCAAAATGCAATTCCAACACTAAAAGTAGGCTCTTCAATAGGCATAGCCTCGCCACCTGCTATTGCTTTCCCAAACGGGGACGTGTCATCACCAGATATTCGAGATGCTGAACGTTTGCAGGGCTTCCCAGTCGATTGGACTAAACCCGCAGAAGACCTTAAAGTAAAGCCGAATGCGAGATGGAAACTTGTAGGAAATGCTATCACAGTAGACGTTGCGGCTTGGATTGCTGGTAAAATAAAAGCGCCCGAGATGTATGATTCATCGGCGGATAGAAAATTGAAAAAAACGGAAAAATGGCCCCGTGCTGCTTGGGGAGGTAACGGCAAGAGATATTTTGCTAATGTTTCTCATTACCCAGTTGGACGTGACGAAGTATCATTAACAGACTTTTTGTTATATCCCTGCAAACCTTTATCTTACAAGGCAGCTAAGGGGTTTGAAAATAGGTTAAATAGTGGAACAGTGCGATGCCCACAATTTTTTAGAGAAGCAATAAAAAATTATGTCGAAAAAAGGAGTGAAGAAAATGGCTGATATGACAATAGATGCTTTCAAGTCAACACTTGATACTTTGATTAGTTCCAATCCGCATGCAAGAAATAAAGGTGACGATTTTAAAGAGTGGTGTAACTGTCCGTCTTTCTCGCACGAGAGAAAAGCTTAGACAGTACCTAATTGAAAAAGGAGTCACAATATGAAAAGAGAAAAAATATCTGAAGCTATGGGAAATATCAGTTCCCGACATATCAAAGAAGCGGCAGAGTTCAAGGCAGAAGAAAAGCCTCTCCGAAGCAAGAACGTTTGGGTGAAGTGGGTGTCGATTGCAGCTTGCTTCTGTTTGATTATTGTTGCCGCCTTTGCAGTTATTCCAATGTTAAATAACGGCGATGGTGACGAAATCGTTGATAATGTTTTGCCAACGGACATTGATAAAATCATTTGGAGCAGCCATCTTGGCTCTGATAGCGACTCGGACGAGGGCTATATGGATTGGAACGGATTTTCTGTTGACACCTCTCTATATAATGCCTTACAAAATTATTCCAACGAGTATATTGCTGTCATTATGACAAGGGCGAACGGACAGAAAATTGAAGAAACGGAATATAACGAAATCCTTGCAAAAACCATAAACAGAGATTATAAAAATGGCAGTCTGTATATCTTTGTAACAAGAGATCAATTCCTCGATTGGAATTTGGAAAACAAAGGCGACTATATATTCTATTTGGCTTCTCGCAGTGCCTATGAAGGATCTGTCACCGAAGCTCCTACCGACGAGATTGAAGATTTTGTAACAGGTTTTGCATACGAAAAATTCAAGTTCTCTAACAATGACGGAAATGTCGTAAAGAGTGATGCCGAAGTGATTTCTTTGATGAATGCCTTGATAAATCAATGGAAATACACCTATGATTCTATTGAAATCACACTCTACACTCACGTGCCGGAAGAAGAACTTGAAGCATTGAACTACTCGGGAATAATGCAATTAAAATACCCCGATAGAACCGTTATTCAAGTTAAGTATGTAAATATCAATATGGAAGCTCTGAAAGAACTTTCAAAGCGTTCTGATATATCTTATATTCACATTTCCGAGCCATCAACCGCAATTGAGGAAGAACCTGCCGTTGATGGGTAAAAGGAGGTCAACACAATGAAAAAACTATTAGCTTTGGCGTTAGCCGTTGTTGCACTTCTGTGTTGCCTCGTAGGATGTTCTTCCAAGTGGACTGATGAGGATATTACGAAAGCGCACACGGTTGAGATAATCAAATATAATAATGATGACCATAACACAAAGCTCATCTATACCATTACGGACGAAAAATCGGTCAAAAACCTCTGTAACACATTTTCACTTCTTGAATTAAAAAGGGTGAAGATTACAGAACCGACAAAACGCTCATTCTATATTCGTTTTATCGGTAACGGTGGAGATATTGAATATGTTTCTCTGATCTACGGACACAACGTAATCATAGATAGTAACGGTGATATGCACAAAATCACCGACGATATGGATATTAACCGTCATTTGAACGAAGTCATTGAAACTGCTCCTTCTGAAGTAACAAGAGATCCCGAAGAAATATATTCCTTAACTCTTGACTATCCATATGAAAATTGGACTTTTGGGCAACAGGATGAACCGCCAAGGTTCAGTTGGACGGTTCAAGAAGGCATACCGCAAGAATATGTGCTTGAAATTGATTACTTCAATGACGGAACATATATGACAAAAACCATTGTTGACCGTACCAATTATAAGCTGACAAGCGAAGAATGGGAAACCATAATAAATAATACACCCATTGTCGATGGAGTGAAAACGGTTCGATGGCGTGTGAGAATAGATTATGTCTATCACACCGACTTGGAATCTTATTACACCAATTGGAGTACATTCTATATTGCTAACGAATAACACCAAAGCCCTCGTTCCGAAATGGAGCGAGGGTTATCATTATTTTTGACTCTATACATCGATTTTGTCTTTATTCTGCCGTTTGCCCGCCATTATCTACACGCATTACGGGATTGTTGTCACAGTATGCATACAGATTTTTATCTGTCAACGACATTGGCGTATAAGTTAATATTCCTGTGCCATCGGAATTTACAAATCGCTTAATTTCAGGATCGTAATAACGACTATTTAAATAATAGAAGCCTGTTTCTGTATCGTAATAATAACTTCTATAACGGAACGGATTGATGTCTCCGATGTTATCATCCGTATAGTTCGTTACTGTATGATTACCCCAAGCATCATAAAAATATTCTGCTACGCAAGCTCCATCCTCGGAATATATATTTATTATATCACCTTGCAGATTCTTTGTAAAGAGATATTTATCAAATTCTCCATCAGCATATGTTGTAGTTCTATATGCTAAACCGATTGGAGCATTAGACTCATCATATAAGTATACCAACAAGACATTATCAAATTGTTCAGTTAAGATTTTTGTTCCATCTAATGTATATGTATGAGTAACACCATTTACATTTTTGCTAGTTCTTATACCGCTATCGTTGTATGTATACGATATTTGCCTATTACCCCAACTTACCGAAGAAAGGTTACTAATATTTTCCCAACTTAATGTCATACCATTTCTATATGCAATAGGATTACCCATTTCATCATATGTAATGGCATAACCATTGTAATTGGTTAATTGGTCGGTCCAATTAGGATTATCATAACTATAATTAACTATACTGTAAGTTAAATCCTCTAAATCTCCAGTCGTATATGAATATGTTTTCTGACAAAGAATATTTCCGTTCGTATCATACTCATAGGTATAAGTTTTTTCTGTTTCGCTATTATCTTCACGAATAAGCCTGTCTAAATAATCATAGGTGTATTTTTGAAGAATATTTCCATCGCCGTCTTGAACACAAGTACTCAGTGAGCTGTTGGCTATCCTTTTGACCTCTGATATGTACCTTCTTTTTTCTTTCTACTGCATAATGTGCAGCTCTGTATGAGGGGGATTCCCAGCGTCTAAGAGTAGGAGTGCTATTCTTTTTTTCTGCCATTTTTCTTTCCTCTTTTCTTTAGAATTTTTTAGTCGGCTCTTCGCCTGTATTCAATTTTCAATTTGTAACCAGAGCTTAATTTAAACATTTTGTTTGTGCGATTTGTCTTGGTCGGTGGCCACCGTTATCTACCTCGTAGTACCGCAACAATCAATCGGTTATTTTCTTGCTCTCTCGTGATTACACTAAGAGTTTACACCATAAGACCACTTCTTTTTTAGCCAAACAGATTACCTATTTATATCCTATTTTTAACCTATATTTGCAGTAAAAATTAGGTGTTCACTACTGATTGATTACTGATTTTATACGGTCGGTATATTATGAATTTTGAAGGGCTAATACAAAAAATCGGCTGACCTTTTAAGTCAACCGATTTTCAATATATTCTGTTAAATGAAAAAAGCCCCGCATTTAGCGAGGCTATACATCTATTTTTCTAACAACTTCTTTTCTATTTCCTCAACATTGGGGAAAATCAATTTTATTCCTTTTCTATGTAAGGCTAACACCTTTTTAGCCTTTCTTTTCAACCGTTCTTCAAGCACTCCGTCAACTCTTACAGATACTTTTGCTTTTGCATCAATATATTCGTTATTTATATATTCAGAAGTAACAGGACACATATTCTGTATCAAAAAAGCCTTTTGATGTCCTAAAACATTACCAAAATCAATCGTGTCGCAGCTTCCGTATCTTTCTACCTTTTTATCATAATACGCTCTGTATTTAGCTACATCATGAGAAAACGGAATCATCCAATAAAGTCCCGTTCTTTCATCTAAAAACGCATAAAAGCAAGGTCTGTCGTGCCTTTTTCCATCTGCCTCTACCGCTTTGTTTTGCATCAATTTATCATCAGGAAAATCAATAAAATATTGATCCTTTAAATAATAGAAATGTCCTACTTCCATATTTTTCATTACCCCTTAAATAGAAAAAGAAGCCCCATTCTTGCGAACAGAGCTTCAAACATTTGAACTCGACCTCTTAATGAGTCGCATATCGAGTAGCGACAACATTTGCACTCGCACTTATTTTAGTTGCTTTTCGAGTTGCAACAACATTTGAGATAGTTCCCTATCTGCACCTTAATTATACCACTAAAGCGGTACAATGTCAAGTAGAGAGAGCAAATTAGCGAAATTTCTTTTCGCTGTTAATAATATATGCAGAAAATTAAAAATTATTTATTAAAGTAATTCTCGATTTTAGTTGCAATATTTTCTTGTATATGTTGAAGATGGGAGTCTTTTGCCATCTATGCTGTGCCTTTTATTGAATATGCAGTTATATTCAAAGTCCCGGCGTGCTGTCCTTATATAGTATGTATCATTACTAATAAGGTAGCTTTCGTTATTATTTGATACCACTATTGTTACCTGTTGCTTAACAATATAGTGCTTTGTTCTATACACATTATTAGCATTTATCATAAAGTCGGGCATATATCTGTTTTGTTTCATACTGTTCCCCCCTTACGCTGCCAAATTCTCTTGAAAGAATTTTATCATTCTTCTATGGTGTCTGAAAATGTAGTCCATTGAGCAGGGCTTTGTTGCTGATACAACCTCCCAAGAGTTGCCTTGAATATACATTAAAACATATAGCTCGTGAAGCTTTTGGTCTGCGTTACAGATTGCTTCGTTATATTTTTCAATTGTTTTAAGCACCTTATTGTCACCTGTGATATTGTAGGAATTTTCAAAAAACTCCTTGTGTGTAAAATAGTATTATTTCATTTAAGTCGCTGATGACCTTATTCTTTTCTAACATTATATATTTCTCCTTTTTAATTCAAAAATAAAAATCCTCTACGCACAAAAAACCCTTATCAGAGCTTTCTGTTCGTAGAGGATACTATGCCTTGACACGAACCTTATTTATCAAGTAGTGAGTGGGAATTACACGTTCCTGTCGCAACCCGGCTTTGCTTGTAAACGCTTCATTATTTATTTTTATTGTTGTATATAATTCGTATGACCGTTTCTTTTGTTGTTCGTTGCTCCACTATCAAAGATTTGCAGTTCTTGCATACTCCACTGCTTTTTTCTCGATATGTAGTTATGTTCATAGGACTATAACATTTAGGGCAACGCATTGATGCTACTGTTTGCACTTATTACACCTCCTATTTTCCCTCTTGATATTAAAAATCGGAGAATTAACTTACTTTGTAACGGTCGGGATTTCCTATTACCAAGTAAATTCTTTTTTAACATCCGCTTATTTGATTTTTTATATAATCACAGCAATAACAACGGGAAGTTACTGCTTTAATTATCTCACATAATTATGTTTCTATTATGCTATGTTAATTAAAAAGGTTGTTTTGTTTGATGATAGAATTGATATTTATTACAACTATATAACAAAAAGTCCTGATGGCGAAGAACATCAGGATTTTTCTTTTTATTCAGACTTTATTGAAATGAAAACAACGAATTACACTCCACACGAGCCACCTGTAATAATTAGCTTAATGGTTAATCTGTATGTGTAAGTTTGTGGTTCTATTCATTTTAATCGGCAGAGCTTTTTGCTTTGATTAAGGCTATTCATTAACAAAATAAATATTTGCTTAGCCTTTATTTCAACGGTTCTGCAATTTGAGATTAACAAAGCAAAGCGGAAAGATTTTTACATTTTTTCATCTTTTTTAGCATTTTTGTAAAACCTCATAAAGCCTTATGGCAAAAGGATTTATCGTTCTTTTTAAAAGGTGGTTCAGTTGGAACTTTTCCTTCTCCGCCAAGAAAAACCTCAGTCGAACTATTCGGCTGAGGTTTTTCAGTTCTATTTGCTTCGCAAGTTCTATTGAGCAAGCTCAGCGATATTACTCCGTAGTCATATTGCCTTCGGCAGTTTTAAAAAGCAAATAGAATATCACTGTGAGCTTTGCGAACAATATCACTTTTACATAGTAAAAATATCACTCTGCTTTAGCAGAATATCACTTATATCAGTTCAATTTTCATCTAACTTACATAGTTTTTCATTTATATATTAATTTCTGCAATATGCGGTCTATGGTCAGATGCTACAATAGCAGGAATATCGGAAGTGATTACCTCTAAATCATGACTTACAAAAATATAGTCGATTTTTATTCTTGGTTTATCCGATGGCCAGCTCATTTTGCTTTCACAAAAGCCCATTGCTGCATCCTTCATTTTTTCTCTTATGGGATCAAGTATCTCATTATTCGGCTGAATATTGAAGTCTCCCATAAGAATACATTTTTTAGATTTTATGTGCTCTAAAACAGCTTTAACCGCATTTTTTTGTTCATCCGGATTCAGTCCAAAGTGCGTTACAAGAACAGTTATACCGTTTTCAAGCTCTGCTTTTAATAGACATCTTGTTTCATAAAAGCCGTCATATTCCCTCGGATTCGGATCGGGAATTGTAATTGTTTCAGCCTTTTTTATCGGATATCTTGATAAAAATCCGTTGCCGTAAGGTCCGTGCGTATCTATAATAGCCTTGGCAAAATAAAAATGCTCAAGACCTGTAAGCTCTGACAGCTTCTTGGTTTGAGAACCGAACAATGCGCCCTCACCCTCGTCAAACATTTCATTTAATCCAACAATATCAGCTTTTACATCATTAATTGTTTTTGCCATTATATCATAATCAACATTTTGCTCTAAAAAATTCAAGCAGTGCTGAGTGTTAAAGCTCATTAATTTCATACCGTAATCCTCTTCATAAATAATTTATTTATTATTATTTTATCATGCTTTATTAAAAAAATCAACTATAAATAAAGCCTTCCATGCTGTGCTTACGGAAGGCTTTTTCGTTTTTTGCTTGGCTTATTTTTAGTATCGGTCGAAGCTTCGTTCAATAAATGAGGATCAGTCTATTTCTTCATCTGAAATTCTTCACTAATCGCCTTTTATACCGCTTTAATTACACTGTTTGGTATTTTTCTGCCTGAATATTGAACATTTTTGCGTAGTTCTTATTATTCTTCATAAGCTCCTCGTGGCTTCCGCTCTCGGTAAGCACACCGCCCTCAAACATAAATATTCTGTCCGAGTGTCTTGTGGTGGAAAGACGGTGGGAGATAAATATTGCGGTCTTGCCCTTGGCATTTTTGGAAATGCTCTTGTTAAGCTCGTATTCAGCCATAGGGTCAAGAGCACTTGATGGTTCATCCATAATAATAAGGTCATTATTATGAGCAAACACACGGGCAATGGCAACCTTTTGTGCTTCGCCACCCGATAGGTCTGTGCCGTCCTCATAGAACTCTCTTGTAAGCTGAGTATGAATACCCTTTTCCAAGGTCTTAAGCCTATCACCGAAGGTACTGTTTTCAAGAGCGCTTGTTACCACTTCTTCTTTATCATCTGTATAAAGATCGGCAAGTACGTTTTCGGCAATAGATGCAGCGAATATTCTGTAATCTTGGAATACAGCACCTATTTTCTTTCTTAAAAGGTCAAGATCGTATTCCTTGATATTATATCCGTTATAGAGTATTTCACCCTCTGTTACATCGTAAAGACGCATTATAAGCTTGGTAAGTGTAGTCTTGCCTGCACCGTTATATCCGACTATAGCTATTCGCTCACCTTTATTTATCTTAAAGGACACGTTCTTTAACACAAGCTCATCTTTGTATGCAAAGGATACATTCTTAAATTCAAGGCTTTCAAAGCTTTCGGGAATACGCTCTCCTGATACGATAGTTTGCTTGGTGTTCATAAAGGTTCTCACTTTTTCAACATAGAGGGAATTTCTGTTTACATTTACTATCTGATCTGTGATGTCGCTTATCATATTGTTAAGCTTCCATATAGAGCTTACAGTTATAGCAAAGCCGCCCACAAGGATCAAGCCGTCAAACAAATTTCTTGCCATATATGCAATAACAAACACCTCGGAAAGACAGGAGATAATAAATATGATAGCGTCAAAAACAAGATTTGTCCTATACCATTTAGCAGTAAGCTTACGGGAGGTCTCTGCCTTTTTGTCATATTCATTAAGCATATTATCGGAAACATCGGTTAAGCGTATTTCCTTTGTAAAGTCAGGGGTGTTAAAAAATCTGTCAATGTACCATTCTTTTCTGTACTGCTCGGTAAGGAGCTTATTATACTTATAGTTTATGTGATTTTTAAAGCGTCGGAATATCATATTTACTATAGCTACGCCGCATACCACAAAGGCTATAACAGGGTCAAGAGTAAAAAGAACGGTGAATACAGACGCTGAGCCTACAATAGAACGGACAAGATCACCGAGGGCATCAGTAGTTCTTACCATTACCGCATCCGCATGCTTCATTGAGTATACAAAATCGTTGTAGAATTCGGGTGTATCATAGGATGCAAGATCAAGCTTGCTGGACTTTTCAAAGAAGGTTTTTTGTAGCTTGTTCTGAAATCTCAGCCTTGTTCTTGCGTTCATCTGTCCCCAATATAAGTGGAAGAATGTGTAGTAAGCGAGCCAGAAGCACGCCATTATAATTATTATTTTTACAATTGATTCAAAGCTTTCGCCTCTGTCAATGGCGTTCAGCACCGCGCTTATAAGCAGTAGCTCCGCACCGTGCTTAAGTCCTGTTACAAGTCCCATTATAATTCTGCCAATAAGATACCACGGAGCAGTCTTAAATATAAGGTGTAATATGTAGAGAGTATTTTTTAGAGAATCAGAAAATTTTACCTTGTCTTTGTTATTTTTCATTACTCGTTACCTCCCTCTATATAGTTTTCTGCTTGCTTACGGAACATATCGGCATATTTACCGTCAAGCATCATAAGCTCACGATGAGAGCCCGATTCTATAACCTCATCGTTTTCAAGCATATAGATACGGTCAGCCACAACTGCACTGGAAAGTCGGTGGGAAATAAAGATAACTCCCTTATTTTCGCTTGCCTGCGCCATTCTCTCATACATTTTGTACTCTGCAATAGGATCCATAGCCGATGTAGGCTCGTCGAGTACTATAAACGGTGAATTCTTGTAGAATGCGTGGGCAAGGGATAGCTTCTGTGATTCGCCTCCCGAAAATACCGCACCATGCTCATAAAATTCCTTGGTAAGAGGAGTGTTAATCCCCTCAGGCAAGGTACATATTTTTTCATATACGTCTGCTTTTTTCAGTGCCTCTATTACTTTTTCGTCATCAATGTCAGAGGCAGGACCCATAACTACGTTTTCCTTAACGGAAAGTGCTACAGGCTTACAGTCCTGAAATACTGTGGCAAACATATCTCTGTATTCCTTAAGCTTAAGCTGCTTAATGTTATCACCGTCCAAGCTTATCTCTCCCTCCGTGGGATCGTAAAGACGCAAAATCAGCTTAACGAGTGTGCTCTTTCCTGCACCGTTATGGCCTACAAGAGCAATTTTCTCGCCGGGACGAACTGTTATGCTTACATTGTTAAGCACCTTTTTATCGCTTCCTTCATATGAAAAGGAAATGTTTTTAAGCTCAAGTGTTGTTGGCGTTGGATGCTTTTCTCCACTTTTTATGCCTATATCATAGTTCATAAACGTATTGTAATCATTTACAAACATAGCGTGAGTTCTTGCAGTCTGGAACTGATTTAAGAAGGATGTGAGAGAATTGGTAATAGAGCCAATGGAGTTTATGATAACCACACACTCCGCAATGCTCATATCTCCTGTAACGAATGTTCTATATGCCGCATAAATAAGGGCTAAAGGGTTAAGAATTACGTCTACAAAGGAGTCAAGAAAAATTGAGCAGGATACTTCCGCCTTGCCGTATTTTCTTACAATATCAATTCTGCCCTCGCACGCCTCATCGTAATACTTAAGCATAAAGTTCTTAGCGTCTGTCAGACGAACCTCTTTTGCAAATTCACCCATATAGAATACACGCTGAGCATAATGTCTGCGTCTGTTCATTATCTTATCCTCTACTCCGTGCTTGTAGGAAAGATTACTTGATATTCTTCTTACAAAGGTGGTAAGAAGCGGCACAAAAGCAAAAATTATAAACACAGGGTCGATGGTAAATAAAAATGCGCCGTAAAGGACGAGGCTGAGCACAGAGGCAAAGAAATTGATAATATTCATCATAATGCTCATTAAATCATCTAAAATGTTCTCTGCCGCTTTTACGTATTTATCATAAAACTGTGGATTTTCGTAGCATGACAGCTCTACATCGCGTGATTTTTCGAAAAGTGCCCGCTTTACACCCTTTTCTATTTTTGCATTAAAGTGAGGGCTGAATAACGAATTCATCATCGTTTCAAAAAATGTAAAGAATTTAGCGCCTATTACAAGTATGACAATACCTATCAGGAGCTCTTCAAATCTTTTATTCACCTCAAACGAGCTTACAACATAATTAAGTATGTAAGTGCCCGATATGAAATATCCGCATACTCGTATCAAAGCTACGGCAAGATAGGTGGGAAACGCCATGGGTGAAAATTTAAATATCATTTTAAGAATATTCAAATTATTACCTATAACATTTTTAAATGAAATGTCTTTTGGTTTTTTTCTCATACTATTAAACTCTCCTCCAAAATAAAAGTGCGCCAACCGAAGTCGACGCACCGAAAAACGCAAACTCCAATTGTCGCCAAACAAATCGAACCAGAAGAGGGATAAATCCTTTATATCCTAACCCGCGGAATTTGCGCTTTTACCAAATTCATATAGGTTAGAATATGCAAAAAAAGGTATAGTATGTCCCAAAAAAGAAAATATCCTTCATTTTTATTCGATTTGCTTGGCATAATTATCATATCATATTTAGATAGATTTGTCAACCCATAATGCCGATAGCAGGTTTGTTTTTATGTTTAATTTAATTTTCTAAAGCATTGGTTTAAAGGAATAAAAAGGTGCGTGTTCGGCTCTTGACACAATTCAAACAGCGTGGTATTCTTTATGTAGCTGATGCTATACCAAACGGAAGAGAAATTTTAATATGAACAGCTTTATTAACGGTGAGATAAACGAGTTTATAGATTGGCTTGATACTAACGGAGTTGTGCGTGATCTGACGCTTTTCAAGGATGACGAGGGCACTGCGTATTTAATTTATGACAGAGACATTACAAAAGAGAATAACCGTTGTCTTTATGCTGTTAAGCTTTCCAATGATTATCTTTCTTGCACAAATGAATATGCAAGGCTTTATGCTTGTTATAGACAGGAAGCGCCTGCGGTAGTCGAATTTTGTTTTTATTTATTTACTTGATCATTTTATAAACGGCTATCGGTTTTCTTTTATGCTCGCTTTTTTTATGCAGGCTATCTATCCTTTTCTTTTTATCCTCGGATATATCCTTTTCGAGAATATATCCGTCAAGCTCGGCATAGGTTACTCCCATTTCGCCCTCATCCGTCTGCCCGTCAAACAATGCCGCTGACGGTGCTTTTTCTATTATTGAGCTTGGCGCATCAAGATACCGAAGAAATTCGTATACCTCGGTAACGGTAAGATCGGATATAGGATTAAAATCGTGTGCTCCGTCGCCCCATTTTGTAAAATATCCGACATATGCTTCGCTTCTGTTGCCCGTACCTGCGACAAGACGGTTTTCACTTCCCGCTATTCCATACAAGGTAGTCATACGAAGTCTTGGCGCTATATTGGCAAGAGCAGCTTGATTTAAGCTTGTTGCATTTTGAAGCGCCGCGATCTCTCTTTCTCTTACCTCGGTAAGATCGACTATTCTCGTTTCAATACCGTATTTTGCGGAAAACTCCTTGGCATCGCAAAGATCCTCATTGTAATTTCTTTTGGTGGCGCACGGCATTATAATTCCGAGCGTGTTATCGCAAGCCATTTTGCAAAGTATTCCCACAAGGCACGAGTCCTTGCCGCCGCTGTTGCCGAATACAATTCCCGACGCACCGCTTTCCTTAAGAATATTTTTTATGAAAGAAGCTCTGTCCTCAAGCTCCTTATGATAATCTCTCATAACTACTCCTTTAAAAGACCGTAAAGTCTTTCTGATGCTATTTTGGTATCCTCCGCGCTTCCGAAGGTGGAAAAGCGGAAATATCCCTCTCCGCACTTACCGAAGCCCTCTCCGGGTGTTCCGACCACCTGTATTTCATTAAGAAGATAATCAAAAAACTCCCAGCTACCCATATTTTTCGGACATTTGAGCCAGATATACGGTGCGTTTTTGCCTCCGCAATACCAAATTCCCAGCTTATCGAGAGTATCCGTTAAGCATTTGGCGTTTTGCTTGTAAATTTTTATATTCTCCTTAATCTGCCTCTGTCCTTCCTCTGTAAAGATAGCTGCAGCCCCCCTTTGAATTATGTAGGATACGCCGTTTGTTTTTGTGGTGCGGTTTCGTATCCACATTTGATTAAGGCTCATTCCGTGGCGCACAAGCTCCCTCGGAATTATAGTATATCCGCATCTTGTGCCCGTAAAGCCTGCGGTTTTCGATAACGAGCAGATCTCTATTGCACAGGTGCGAGCGCCATCAAGCTCGAATATGCTCCGAGGAAGATCATCCTGCTCGATAAACGCTTCATACGCGGCATCAAACAAGATAACCGATCCGTTTTCGTTTGCATAATCTATCCATTTCTGAAGCTTTTCTCTGTCAAAGACAGCACCCGTTGGATTGTTTGGGGAGCAAATATAGATAATATCCGCTTTTAAATCCTTTGTCGGAACGGGTAAAAATCCGTTTTCACTGCTTGAGGCATAATGTATGATATTGCGTCCCACCATCGTATTTGCGTCAACATAAGCAGGATATGCAGGCTCGATCACAAGAGCCGAATTGCTTTTGTCGAAAAGATCAAGTATATCTCCAAGCTCATCACTCGCGCCGCTCGAGATGAACACCTCGCAATTATCAATATTTATTCCTCTGTTTCTGTAATGCTTGCCTATGGCTTCTCTTAAAAACATCGCTCCGCATTCGTCCATGTAGCCGTGAAAGGTCTCCTTTTTTGACTGATCCTCGACCGCCTCGTGCAAAGCCTTTATTACCGCGTCGCAAAGCGGAAGAGAAACGTCGCCTATTCCCATACGGTAAAGGTGCTTATCGGGATTTTTTTCAAGATACTCCTTGTTTTTCTGAGCTATTCTGAAAAACAGATACGAGTTTTTTAAATTGCTGTAATTTAAGTTAGGTAATATCATATGCTTCTCCTTCATATACGGTCTTAGCGGGTCCGACCATTGTGACGTTAAAATTTCTGTCAACCTTTATTCTTAAAGCTCCGCCGTCAAGCTGTATCGAAATAAACTCGTCAAATGGGCAGTATCCGTTTTTGACCGCGGCGCTTACCGAAGCGCAAGCTCCTGTTCCGCAAGCCATCGTTATTCCGCTTCCTCTTTCCCATACGCGCATACGCAGCTTGCGAGGATCTATTACCTGTACGAATTCCGCATTTACTCCGTCGGGAAAATCCTTATGATGCTCTATGACCGGTCCAAAGGAGGCAAGAGGCACGCTTTCGGCATCGTCTGTAAATATGACCGCGTGCGGATTTCCGACAGACACAGGAATATATTCCAAAGCTGTATCAAGAGCCGTGAGCGATTTCCTTTCTCCTACCTCAGCCTTGCCCATATCAACGCTTGCCCAGCTTACCGAGCCGTTTTCAACGGTAAGATCGAGCGTTCTTGTTCCCGATAAGGTCTCGACGGTTATCTTTGTTTTGTCGGTATAGCCCTTATCGTAGACGTATTTTCCTACGCAACGGATGCCGTTTCCGCACATTTTTGCTTCGCTTCCGTCTGCGTTGAAGATGCGCATCTTGAAATCGGCAATATCCGATTTTGAAATATATATCATTCCGTCCGAGCCTGCTCCGAAATGTCTTTCAGAGAGCTTCACCGAAAGCTCCGCCACATTTTCCGGAGCTTCGCCGTAAACATATAAATAGTCGTTTCCAAGACCGTGCATTTTTGTAAAGTGCATATACTGTTCTCCTATTCTGCATCTATTGTTGATATACCCAGGGTTATCTCCTCAAGTACATCGAGCAAAACTCTTACCGTATCAAGTGCGGTTAAAAGCGCTACATTGTTTTCAACGGCACACTGCCTTATCTCGTGTCCGTCTGCTATCTTGCTTTCGGAACGGACATCCCTTGTATTTATTACATAAGTTACATGACCCTGACGGATCGATTTTGGAATATCGTCCGAGCCCTCACTTATCTTTTTCTTAACTCTGGTTTTAATTCCGTGATCTTTAAGGAAGCTTGCCGTGCCCTGCGTTGCTTCGATATTAAAGCCGAGATTGTAAAATCTTCTGATAAGCGGAAGCGCCTCCTCCTTATCGTCATCAGCAACCGTTACGAAAACAGTGCCGTAATTCTGAAGCCTTACGCCCGACGCCTGAAGCGCCTTATACAAAGCTCTTGTAAGTGTCTTATCGTAGCCGATTGCCTCGCCCGTCGATTTCATTTCGGGGCTGAGATAAGCATCAAGACCTCTCAGCTTAGAGAAGGAAAATGCAGGCGCTTTTGCGTAATATCTTGCTTTTTCCTTCGGATATATTTCTGAAATTCCCTGCTCCTTTAAGCTTATGCCCAAGTTTACAAGAGTTGCAATATCGGCAAGGCTGTATCCCGTTGCCTTTGAAAGAAACGGAACTGTCCTTGAGGAGCGCGGATTCACCTCGATAATATAGACGCTTTCATTTGGATCAACTATAAATTGAATATTGAAAAGTCCTATTATTCCAATGCCCAAGCCAAGCTTTTTTGTATATTCGAGAATTGTTTTCTTTACCTTTTCCGAGATGCTGAAGGATGGATAAACGCTTATAGAGTCGCCTGAGTGAACGCCCGTTCTCTCGACAAGCTCCATAATACCCGGAACAAACACGCTTTCTCCGTCGCAAATAGCATCAACCTCTACCTCCTTGCCTCGAATATACTTATCTACAAGCACGGGCTTATCAACATCTATTTCAACCGCCGTCTTAAGATAATTTTTAAGCTGCTCCTCGCCCGCTACTATCTGCATAGCACGGCCGCCGAGAACAAAGCTCGGACGCACAAGCACAGGATAGCCTATCTCTCTTGCGGCGTTTATTCCGTCCTGAATATTCGTTACCGCCTTACCTCTCGGCTGAGGGATATTAAGGCTTAAAAGAAGCTTTTCAAAGGAGTCTCTGTTTTCTGCCTTTTCAATAGCCGCAGAGTCTGTTCCTATGATCTTGACTCCTCTTTTTTCAAGAGAGTCTGCAAGATTTATAGCCGTCTGTCCGCCAAGAGATGCAATTACTCCCTCAGGCCTTTCAAGAGCGATTATATTCATTACGTCCTCAGTGCAAAGAGGCTCAAAATAAAGCTTATCCGAGGTTGTATAATCCGTTGAAACGGTTTCGGGATTATTATTTATTATTATCGCCTCGTAGCCCGAGCCCTTTATCGTTTTAACTGCATGAACGGTCGAATAATCAAATTCAACGCCCTGTCCTATTCTTATAGGGCCTGAGCCCAAAACGATAATTTTCTTTTTATCGGAAACGATCGATTCGTTTTCATCCTCATAGGTGGAATAAAAATACGGTACGTAGCTATCAAACTCCGATGCGCAGGTATCTATCATTTTATATACGGGCAAAATACCGTTATTTGCTCTAAGATCAAAGATATCATTCTCGCTTGTATTCCAAAGCTTAGCTATCTCCTTATCGGAAAAGCCCATCACTTTAGCTTCCTTTAAAGTGCTTATATCAAACGGATTTTGCTTTAGCTTTTCCTCTTCATTTACTATATTTTTGAGCTTATCGATAAAGAACAGATCGATCTTTGTAATTCCGGATATATATTCGCTGCTGCAGCCGCGTCTTAAAAGCTCGGCTATGGCGTATATTCTGTCGTCTGTTCCTATTTTTATATAATCGCTAAGCTCCTCGCTCTTATATGTGTCGAATTTAGACATATAAAGGTGATAAACACCGATCTCAAGCGATCTTATCGCCTTTAATAGGCTCTCCTCAGCGGTCCTGCCGATGCTCATTACCTCGCCCGTTGCCTTCATTTGCGTGCTGAGCTTATTATTTGCATCGGTAAATTTATCAAATGGGAAGCGCGGCATCTTCGTTACTATATAATCGAGCGCAGGCTCGAAGGATGCGGGAGTATTTGCAAGCATGATCTCATCAAGCGTCATTCCTACCGCTATCTTTGCGGAAACTCTCGCTATCGGGTAGCCGCTCGCCTTCGAGGCGAGTGCTGACGAACGGCTGACACGGGGGTTTACCTCGATCAAATAATATTCAAAGGAATGCGGATCAAGCGCAAACTGTACGTTACATCCGCCCTGAATTTTAAGCTCTCTTATAAGCTTTAAGGCGCTGTTACGAAGCATTTGATATTCCTTGTTCGTCAAGGTCTGCGACGGACATACGACTATCGAATCTCCCGTATGAATACCCACAGGGTCGAGGTTTTCCATATTACATACGGTAATTGCGGTATCGTTTGCGTCACGCATTACCTCGTATTCTATCTCCTTATAGCCCTTTATGCTCTTTTCCACAAGCACCTGAGAGGTCGGTGAAAGCACGAGGGCGTTTTTTATTATTTCGACAAGCTCCTGCTCGTTATCGGCAAAGCCACCGCCCGTTCCGCCCAAGGTAAAGGCAGGACGCAGAACAACGGGATAGCCGATATTCTTTGCTACCTTTATTCCCTCATCTACCGAGCTTGCGATTGCCGAGGGCAAAACGGGCTCTCCGAGGCGCTGACACAGCTCCTTAAAAAGCTCTCTGTCCTCTGCCTGCTCTATACTCGTGCTGCTCGTTCCGAGAAGCTCCGTATCACATTCGCGAAGCACTCCCTTTTTCTCAAGCTGGATAGCAAGATTGAGCCCCGTCTGTCCGCCGATGCCGGGAAGTATAGCGTCGGGACGCTCGTATCTTATTATCTTAGCTATATATTCAAGAGTCAACGGCTCCATATATATTTTATCCGCGATGGAGGTATCTGTCATGATCGTTGCGGGATTGGAGTTACATAGCACGACCTCATAGCCCTCTTCCTTAAGCGCCAAGCAAGCCTGTGTGCCCGCATAGTCGAACTCCGCCGCCTGACCTATTATAATAGGCCCTGAGCCTATTACAAGAATTTTTTTAATATCGGTTCTCTTAGGCATTCTCCTTCTCCTCTCTCATAAGCTCTGTGAATTTATCAAAAAGATATGTGCTGTCCTCGGGGCCGGGCGCACTTTCGGGATGGTACTGTACGCTAAATATCTTATCCTCCTTACACTCAACACCCTCGACAGTGTTATCAAGGATATTTATATGAGTTATTTTCAGCCTTGTGTTTTTTATGCTTTCCTTATCTACTGCGTAGGAATGGTTTTGCGAGGTGATCTCTATTTTCCCCGTTTCAAGGTTTTTTACGGGATGATTGCCGCCCCTGTGTCCGAATTTGAGCTTATACGTTTTTGCTCCGTAGGCAAGAGAGATTATCTGATGCCCCAAGCAAATACCGAATATCGGGTACTTGCCGCGAAGCTTTTTTACAAGCTCTATAACGCATTCGTTGTCCACAGGGTCGCCCGGACCGTTCGAAAAGAATATTCCGTTGGGCTTCAGAGCTTCTATTTCCTCGCTTGATATATCATGAGGCACGACGGTCACGTCACAGCCCCGTTTGTTAAGAGAGCGAACTATATTGAGCTTCATTCCGCAGTCTACCGCTACGACGCGGTACACAGGATCACTTACATTCGAGCTCCAGCTTTTCTTACAGCTCACCCTTGCAACCGCATCCCTTGGAGCTTCCGATCCTGAAAGGATTCCAAGCGCTTGCTCCTTGCCGACGCATATATCGGTTATAAGTGCGCGTCTGCTTCCGAAATCTCTTATCGAGCGTGTAAGCTTTCTTGTATCAACACCGTAAATTCCCGAAATTCCGTATTTCTTCATCACCTCGGAAAGCATCTTTTCGCTTCTGAAATTCGACGGTCTATCGTTATATTCCTTCACTATCAAAGCGCTGACCGAGGGCGTTTGGCTTTCGTAATCATCGTACGCCATACCGTAATTTCCGATAAGGGGATAGGTCATTACGACACCCTGATCGGTATATGATGGATCGGAGATAATTTCCTGATATCCTACCATAGAGGTATTAAACACGATCTCCACGACCTTTTCGTCAGTTGCACCGAAGGAGTATCCGGGATATTCCTCTCCGTTTTCTAAAATGATCTTTCTGTTAAAGCTCTGCATACAATTCTTCCTTAATTTCTGTTTTTTCCGATAGCTTTCTTTCAAATCTGTTTTTGTCTGTTTCCTTGGGTGTCCTTGTAGGATATTTTCCGTCAAAGCAAGCACTGCAATAAGATTTTGAATTTATAAGCTCGCACAAGCTTTCCTTCGGAAGATAGCCAAGAGTGTCAGCTCCTATTATTTTTGCTATTTCCTCTATCGAATGGTGGCAAGCAATCAAATGCTCCTTTGAGTCTATGTCCGTGCCGTAATAGCAGGGATACATAAACGGAGGCGCGGAAATGCGCATATGGATCTCTTTTGCTCCCGCATCGCGAAGCATTTTTACTATTTGTCCGCTCGTAGTTCCTCTTACGATCGAATCATCGATCAGGACTACTCTTTTTCCCTTTACGGTGCTTTGGATCGGATTCAGCTTTATTCTTACCTTATCGAGTCTTTCGCTTTGATTTGGCGCAATAAAGGTTCTTCCGATATATTTGTTCTTTATAAAGCCTATTCCGTACGGAATACCCGATTCGTTTGAATATCCGATTGCCGCATCAAGACCCGAATCGGGAACGCCGATAACTATATCAGCCTCTATCGGATGAGTTTTTGCAAGGATCTCTCCCGCCTTGATACGCGCATCGTGAACGGATATACCGTTAATGACCGAATCGGGACGGGCGAAATAAATATACTCAAAAATACATATCCTTTGACGCTTTTTTCCCACGTGATCGTCATAAGATCTTACACCGTCGTCGCTAAAGACGAGTATCTCTCCCGGACGAAGATCTCTTACCATTTTTGCTCCTACTGCCTGCAAGGCACAGCTTTCCGACGCAACTATGTATGTTCCGTCCTCGCATACGCCGTAGCAAAGAGGCCTTATGCCTCTCGGATCTCTTGCCGCAATCAGCTTTGTTGCGGACATCAGCACAAGCGAATACGAGCCCTCAAGGATGTTCATCGACTTTATTACGGCATCCTCAATCGAGGGCGTTTTAAGTCTTTCCTTTGTAATTATATACGCAATCGTTTCGGTATCGCTCGTAGTATGAAATATAGATCCCTCGCTCTCAAGCTTATCCCTTAGCTCGTAGGCGTTGCTTAGGTTTCCGTTATGAGCAAGCGCCATTCTTCCCTTTTGATGATTTACCTCGATAGGCTGACAGTTCGATCGCAAATTAGCTCCTGTCGTTCCGTATCTTACGTGACCTACTGCCATTTTGCCGTTTGGGTATTTGGAAAGCTCATCGCCCTCAAATACCTCGCTCACAAGTCCCAAATCCTTGTGAGAATAAAACAGTCCGTCATCGTTTACAACTATTCCGCAGCTTTCCTGTCCTCTGTGCTGAAGTGCATACAAGCCGTAATACGCTATATTTGCAACTCCCTTCGGCTCTTTTGAATAGATACCGAATACTCCGCATTCCTCGTGTATGCTCATTTATTTTCCTCCTGCGCGTTTTTCTGCATATACTCAAGCGAAGCCCTTACAAAGCCCGTAAAAAGCGGATGAGGTCTGTTCGGTCTTGACTTGAATTCGGGATGGAACTGAACTCCGACGAAAAACGCTCTTTCCGTAAGCTCGACGGTTTCTACAAGTCTGCCGTCGGGAGACGTTCCGCTCAAGGTAAGTCCCGACCTTTCAAAGCTTTCTCTGTATGAATTGTTGAATTCATAGCGGTGGCGGTGGCGCTCGCTTATTTCCGTCGTGCCGTAGCAGCTTTCCATGGTAGTGCCCTTTTTTATCTTACACGGATACGCTCCGAGACGAAGCGTTCCGCCCTTATCGATATCGTCGCTCTGTCCCGGCATAAAATCGATCACCTTATTTTTGCAAAGCTCGTCAAACTCGCCTGAGTTTGCATCACTTATTCCCAAAACGTTTCTTGCGTATTCTATTACCGAGATTTGCATACCGAGGCATATTCCAAAGTAAGCTATATTATTTTCGCGCGCATATTTTGCGGCTAAGATCATGCCCTCAATGCCCCTGCCACCGAAGCCTCCGGGTACGATTATTCCATCAAGCTGTGACAGCCTTTTTTCGTAGCTGCTTTCCGTAAGCGTCTCCGAATCTATCCAATCGATCTTTATATGAGTATTCAGAAAATAGCCTGCGTGGCGAAGCGACTCCGCAACAGACAGATACGCATCGTGAAGCTGAACGTATTTTCCGACAAGACCTATTTTGACAGTATAAGCTCTGTTTTTTATTCTGTCCGTAAGCTCTCTCCATTCGTCAAGGCTCGCCTTTGGCGCGTCTATATTAAGCTCTCTTAAAACGACATCGGAAAAATGCGATTTTTCAAGCATCAGCGGCGCTTCGTAAAGGTTAGGCAGGGTTATATTTTCGATTACGCAATCGCTCTTAACATTACAGAAAAGAGCTATTTTATTAAAGATTGCTTCTTCTAAGGGCTCGTCACAGCGCAAAACGATTATATCGGGCTTGACTCCCATTCCCTGAAGCTCCTTTACGGAATGCTGCGTGGGCTTTGATTTATGCTCGTCCGAGCCTCGAAGGAACGGAACTAAGGTAACGTGAACGAACAGGCTGTTTTCCTTTCCGACCTCAAGCGAGATCTGCCTTATGGCTTCGATAAAGGGCTGAGATTCTATATCGCCTATCGTTCCGCCGATCTCCGTAATTACAATATCGGCATCGGTCTTTTTGCCAACGTGATAAATAAACTCCTTTATCTCGTTGGTTATATGGGGAATTACCTGAACCGTTGAGCCAAGGTATTCTCCTCTGCGCTCCTTGTTAAGAACATTCCAATAAACCTTACCTGTGGTGAGGTTGGAATATTTATTAAGGTCCTCATCTATAAACCGTTCGTAATGTCCGAGATCAAGATCGGTCTCCGCTCCGTCCTCGGTTACGTAAACCTCTCCGTGCTGATAAGGACTCATCGTTCCGGGATCTACGTTGATGTAAGGATCAAGCTTCTGCGCCGCGACCTTAAGACCTCTTGATTTAAGAAGCCTGCCAAGAGACGCCGCCGTAATTCCCTTTCCGAGTCCCGATACGACTCCGCCCGTTACGAATATATATTTTGTCATTGAAATGTTCACCCCTTCACATATTCCCTTTTACCTATTCACTATTCACTATTCACTATTACCTTTGCTATTCCCACTCAACCGTTGCGGGAGGCTTTGAGGTAATATCATAAACCACGCGTGTCACCGACGAAATCTCGTTTGTTATACGGTTGCTTGCCCTCTCTAAGAGCTCATAGGGTAATTTAGTCCAATCCGCAGTCATAAAATCATCCGTCGTAACGGCACGCAAAACGACTGTATATCCGTAAGCTCTTGCATCTCCCTTTACTCCGACGCTCTTTAAATCCGTTATCACCGCGAAATATTGGCTGGTCATTTTTTCTAAATGAGCCCTTGCTATTTCTTCTCTGAAAATAGCATCCGCTTCTCTTAAAATATCAAGCTTTTCCTTCGTTATCTCTCCGATCACTCTTACTGCAAGCCCCGGACCGGGAAACGGCTGACGCCACACAAGCTCATTTGGTATTTCAAGCTGTGTGCCGACCTCTCTTACCTCATCCTTAAAAAGATCGCGAAGAGGCTCTGCAATCTCGTCGAAATCAACGACATCAGGCAAAGCACCGACATTGTGATGGCTTTTTATTACGGAAGCATCTCCCTTACCGCTTTCAATAACGTCGGGATAGATCGTGCCTTGAACCAAAATATCAACCTTGCCGATCTTTTTTGCCTCGTCCTCGAAAACGCGTATGAATTCTTCTCCGATTATTTTCCGTTTTTCCTCTGGCTCTGTAACTCCCTTAAGCCTGCTTAAAAATCTTTCTTCGGCGTTTACACGGATAAGGTTCAAGCCAAAGCGCCCCGAAAACGTTTTTTCTACAAAATCTCCCTCGTCTTTTCTTAAAAGCCCGTGATCTACGAACACGCATATCAAATTATCGCCTATTGCCTTATGTAAAAGCACCGCAGCAACCGAGGAATCTACCCCTCCGCTAAGAGCGCATAATACCTTTTTACCCTTAAATTTCTTTTTGTATTCCTCTATGCGACCGTCGGCAAAGCTGCTCATCTTCCAATCACCCATACATCCGCATATCAGATAAAGAAAATTGTATAATATCCGCTTGCCGTACTCGGTGTGAGTTACCTCAGGGTGAAACTGTACACCGTAAAGCTTCTTTTTACCGTTTTCCATAGCGGCGCACGGACAGCTATCGGTATATGCGGTTATCTCAAAGCCCTCGGGCAGCTTTTTTATATAATCGGTATGGCTCATCCAACAAACGCTTTCATTTGGTATGCCGTCAAATAATTCGCTCTTTTTTACATATAGCTTTATTTTGCCGTATTCGCCAAGAGCTCCCGCGCTGCATATCTCGCCGTGCGCCATATATGCCATAAGCTGATCTCCGTAGCAAATGCCGAGCACGGGAATACCAAGCTCCAAGATCTTTTTATCATAGTGCGGAGAGCTTTCATCATAAACGCTGTTAGGTCCGCCTGTAAAAATTATTCCCTTGTAGGCTTCTTTTTTGATCTCGTCCACCGATATCTTATCGTACGATCTTATCTCGGCGTATACATGATGCTCACGAACTCTGCGAGCGATCAGCTGATTGTACTGACCGCCGAAATCCAAAACAAGTATTTTCTCCATACGCACCTCAAAGATTTATCTCGGCACTGTTCCCGTCTACGCCCTCAAGCAAGGGCTCTATCCTTGCAAGAAAAGCATCTACCTGCTCAGGGCATCTGCCAATATATCGGGACGGCTCAAGAAGAGCATTTATCTCCTCCTCGGTCATACCGAAGGTCGCTTCCTTGGCAAGGCGAGACGTAAGATCACATTCCTCGCCGTTTTTCATCCTTGCGGTAGCCTCCATAGAGCACTTGCGAATTATCTCGTGAACCTGTTGTCTGTTTCCGCCTCGCTTTACCGCTTCCATCATCAAATTCTCCGTTGCTATAAACGGAAGATATTCTCTTACCGTCTTTTCAATGATTTTCTCATTAACGTGAAGTCCGTTTGTCACGTTCTGTGCAAGTCTTAAAACCGCATCCGCACAAAGGAAGCCCTCGGGCATCGAAATTCTGCGGTTTGCGGAGTCGTCAAGAGTTCTTTCGAGCCACTGAACGGAAGCAGTCATCGGCGCGTTTATCGCATCAGCCATCAAATATCTTGCCAAGGAGCAAATACGCTCGCTTCTCATAGGATTGCGCTTATACGCCATCGCAGACGAGCCTATCTGATTTTTTTCAAACGGCTCTTCAACTTGTCTGTCGTGCTGTAAGAGGCGTATATCGTTTGCCATTCTGTAACAGCTTTGAGCTATCGAGGAAAGAACATTCAGAATTCTCGAATCCACCTTGCGCGGATACGTCTGTCCGCAAACGTCAAAGCACTTATCAAAGCCAAAATCCTCACAGATCAAGCGGTTCATCTCGTCGATTTTTGAGGTATCGCCCTCAAAAAGCTCAAGGAAGCTTGCCTCAGTTCCCGTCGTTCCGCGGCAGCCGAGGAGCTTCATATTTTCAATAACGAAATCTATTTCGTCAAGATCCGACAAAAAATCCTGCATCCAAAACGTTGCTCTTTTTCCTACCGTTACAAGCTGTGCGGGCTGATAATGAGTATATCCCAGGGTCGGCATATCCCTATACTTTTTTGCAAAGGATGCAAGATTGGCAACGACCTTTAAAAGCTCTGTCCGTAAATAACGCAGAGCGTCGCGATATATTATAAGGTCTGCGTTGTCCGTAACATAACAGCTCGTTGCACCAAGATGTATAATTCCTGCGGCAGAGGGAGCGACCTTACCGTATGCGTAAACGTGAGCCATTACGTCGTGTCTTACTTCCTTTTCACGGACAGAAACGCACTCATAGTCGATATTATCGATATTGGCCTCCATTTGTTCGATCTGCTCCTTTGTTACGGGAAGTCCGAGAACATTCTGCGCCTTAGCCAACGACACCCACAGGCGTCTCCAGGTCTGATAACGCTTATCCGAGGAAAACAAATTTAACATATACTCCGATGCATAACGCGACGAGAGTGGGGATTCGTACTTGTCTGTCATAATATATAAATCTCCTTATTTTCTTATAATTATACTGTCTCTTTCAGGGCCTACGGAAATATAGGTTATCGGACAGCCGATCTCTTTTTCTATAAAGGTTACGTAATCTTGCGCCTGCTTCGGCAGATTATCCCAGCTTCGAGCCTTCGAAATATCGCATTTCCATCCGTCAAAATACTCAATTACGGGCTTTGCGTCCTTTAATGCGCACGGGAACGGAAATATGTCGCTTTGCTCTCCGTTTACAAGATAATGAGTGCAAACAGGAATTTTATCCATGTAGCTTAATACATCAAGCTTGGTAAGCGCGATCTCCGTAGCTGCCTGCACCTCAACACCGTATCGGGTTGCGACAATATCTATCGCACCTACTCTGCGCGCTCTGCCTGTTTTCGCGCCGTATTCAAAGCCTGCTTTTCTGAGTGTTTCCGCCTCTTCGCCGAACATCTCACATACAAACGGGCCTTCGCCTACGCAGGTGGAATAAGCCTTTACGACCCCTATAACGTCATCTACCTTAGCCGACGGACAGCCCGAGCCGATAGGAGCATACGCCGCCGTTGTATTTGAGGATGTTGTATAGGGATAAATACCGTAATCAAGATCGCGCAGAGAGCCGAGCTGTGCCTCGAACAATATCTTTTTTCCGTTTCTTTGTGCTTCCTTAAGAAGCTCCTTTGTGTCGCAAATAAACGGCATGATCCTTTCGCAAGCTTCCTTAAGCCATTTTTCAAGCATAGTCATTGTATACGGCTCTGACCCGTAAACTCTTGTAAGGGTAAGGTTCTTCCATTCAAGAAGATCGCGAAGATGAGCTCTTAATTCATCGGGATAAAAAAGCTCTCCCGCCATGATCGTTTTCTTTTGATACTTATCCGAATAAAACGGCGCTATTCCCTGCTTTGTCGAGCCGTATTTCTTATCAGCCAAGCGGGCTTCCTCAAGACAGTCAAGATCTCTGTGCCAGGGCAAAAGAAGCGAGGCTCTGTCACTTATCTTCAGATTTTTTGGTGTTACAGAAACACCCTTTGATGCAACATCATCAATTTCAGTCAATAAATTTTCGGGATCAAGGGCAACTCCGTTGCCGAGGATATTCAAAGTCCCCTCTCTGAAAATTCCCGAGGGAAGCAGATGAAGAGCGAATTTGCCGTACTCGTTTATTACAGTATGACCTGCATTTCCTCCGCCCTGATATCTGATAACGATATCGTAATCCTCTGTAAGAAGGTCAACCATTCTGCCCTTTCCTTCATCTCCCCAATTTATTCCGACAATTGCACAATTCGACATAATTAACTCCTTAATTCGTTTTTATTTTAGGCTATCAGACACGGGTCCGATTTTATATATGAGCCGTAAGTCTCTTCATTACCTCTGCATACGCGCCCTCAACACCGCCAAGATCTCTGCGGAAGCGATCCTTATCAAGCTTTTCTCCCGTCTTTGTGTCCCAAAGGCGGCAGGTATCGGGGCTTATTTCATCTGCCAAAACGATAGTTCCGTCAAAGAGCTTACCGAACTCAAGCTTGAAATCCACAAGAGTAATTCCGCATTCAAGCCAGAATGCCTTAAGCACATCGTTGATCTTAAAGGAATATTTTTTAATCAATTCTATTTCCTCGGCTGTTGCAAGCCCAAGTGCTATTGCGTGATCCTCGTTAAGAAGCGGATCTGCCAGGCTATCGTTTTTGTAGCTAAACTCAATAGTCGGCTTTTTGAACACAATTCCCTCCTCAACACCGTATTTCTTGGAGAATGAGCCTGCGGATATATTACGCACGATAACCTCAAGCGGAACTATGCTTACCCTTTTGACAAGTGTTTCTCTGTCACTGAGCTCCTTTACAAAGTGTGTCGGTACTCCGAATTTTTCAAGTCTTTGCATAAGAAGATTGCTCATTTTGTTATTTATTATTCCCTTACCTGCAATAGTACCCTTTTTAAGTCCGTTGAAGGCAGTAGCATCGTCCTTGTATTCAACGATAAGCCGCTCCTTATCATCCGTTTTAAATACCTTCTTTGCTTTTCCCTCGTAAAGCTGTTCTTTTTTGATCATGTTTATATACCTCCAAAAAATTTTTCAACACATTTTAAAAATAAGGCTCTGTGTCACAATAAAAAGGCAATGATGCTCTAATGCAAAATACATTAAAGACGTCATTGCCTTCAAATTATTTGATTTATTAAACGAAAAAAGGCGAGGATATCCCTTAAGATAAAAATCTTAAAAAGACGCCCTTGCCTTTTACGCAAATATTATACACCTTTATATTTGATTTGTCAATATTTTATTATTAAGTTTCTTATAAAAATCCTAAAGCAGAAAGAGAGGATAAAACACTTATCCTCTCCTTTTCTTATTCTCCGCTTTTTCCGTAGTTTGAAAGAACTCTTGCTGATGGGTCATCTACGTCACAGCCCTCCCAGCTCTTGTTCGGCATCCAGAAATCAACCACCATTTCTGCCTGATCGGGATAATATTTTTCAAATATCTCTCTGTAAAGCAGTGATTCCTTTGTAAACGGCTGGGCGTATGTGTATTTTTTGCGCTTTTTCTCATATTCCTCATCGGTATATACGGATGCTGCGTATTCCTTCAGGTAATCGACCATAGAATGTCCCACGGCATCTGAAAATGCCGCCTTTTCTCTGTACAAAATACTCTCAGGTAAATAATCGCCCTCAAACGCCTTTCTCAAAAGATACTTGCCCTTGCCGTATTTGTTCATCTTCATCTCGGGATCTACCGACATTACGTACTTAACGAAATCAAGATCGCCAAAGGGTACTCTTGCTTCAAGCGAGTTTGAAGAAATGCACCTGTCCGCACGCAAAACGTCGTACATATGAAGCTCTTTTACTCTCTTTATAGCTTCCTTTTGAAATTCGTCTGCGCTCGGAGCAAAATCGGTATATTTATAGCCAAACAGCTCATCTGAGATTTCTCCCGTAAGCAGAACGCGAATATCCGTTTTTTCGTGAATTGCCTTACATACAAGGTACATACCTATGCTCGCTCTTACCGTCGTTATATCATAAGTGCCGAGAATGCTTATGACCTTTTCCAAAGAGCCCAAAACATCGTCCTTCGTTATGATTACCTCTTGGTGATCGCTTCCTATATAGTCGGCAACCTCCTTTGCATACTTCAAATCGATAGCGTCGGTGTTCATACCTATTGAAAAGGTTTTTATAGGCTGCTTGCTCTTTTTCTGCGCAACCGAGCACACGAGCGAGGAATCAAGTCCTCCGCTGAGCAAAAATCCTACCTTTGCATCGGCAACAAGTCTTTTTTCAATTCCCGAAACGAGCTTATCGTGTATGCTCTTACAAACCTCATCTATGCTCGCATAAGTAACCTTATCTACCCTTGTGATATCGCAGTAGCAGATGAATTTTCCGCCCTTGTAATAGTGTCCCGGCGGAAACGGCATGATCCTTTCGGCAAGACCTACAAGGTTTTTTGCTTCGCTTGCGAAAATAATAGCTCCGTCCTTACCGTAGCCGTAATATAGCGGGCGTATTCCTATAGGATCTCTTGCGGCTATATATTCTTCTGCTTTGCCGTCGTAGATAATGCAAGCAAATTCCGCATCGAGCATTTTAAACATATCCGTTCCGTACTCAAGGTACATAGGAAGAAGTATCTCGCAGTCGGAATCGCTTTTGAAGGCGTAGCCCTTCTTTATAAGCTCATCCCTGAGCTTTTCAAAGCCGTAGATCTCTCCGTTACAGACAACATAGCTTCCGTCAAACTCAAACGGCTGCATTCCCGACGGAGTAAGACCCATAATAGCAAGCCTGTGAAAGCCTAAAAGCCCCTTACCTGTGTCGATAATCCGTGTATCGTCAGGACCGCGCGACACCGTTCGGTCAAAGCATTCCAAAAACTGAGAAAAGGTGACTCCGCTGTCACAGTAGCCCATAATAGAACACATAATAAAATCCTCCAAAAATAATTTTTCAGCATCCTATGCCAAACACTTCTTATTTATTTTATATTTTGATATCAGATACTCATCTTACTCCGAAAAGAAGGTCTCCGTAAGTCGGGAACGGCCAATATTTCTCGGCTGTCAAGGTTTCAGCCTCATCGGCTACCGCTCTTAAATCGCTCATTTTGGATAGAACTGTATCTCTTATCTTGTACGCCTCGTCTACGATATCCATAGCGAATTTTGTATCTACTATCGCCTTTTCAAGCTCGTCGGTCTTATCGGATATCTGCTCTGTGAGAACCGAAAGCTTTGTTATAAGCTTTTTCTCGTACGAGGATGCCGCATCGGGAGCGACTGCCAGCTTCGTTTTTGCGGTTTTTGCAAGATCGGATACATACGATACGATAGCGGGAAGTATCTCTTTTCTTGCGATATCAACCATTGTGTTCGCCTCGATCATTACGGTCTTGCAGTAGTTTTCAAGCAAGACCTCGCATCTTGATTCAAGCTCGGCAACAGAAAATACCTTATGTGAGGTCAGCATATCGACGTTTTTCTTATCAGTCAAATGAGGCAAGCAATCCGGAGTCGTACGGTAGTTAAGAAGTCCTCTTTCCTCGGTTGCTTCCTTGATCCAGGCATCGTCGTAGCCGTTGCCGTTGAATATAATTCTCTTATGCTCCTTGATCGTTTTCTTTATAAGCGCGTGAAGAGCCTCGTTAAAGTCCTTTGCTCCCTCAAGCTCATCTGCAAACTGCTTAAGCTCCTCTGCTACTGCGGAGTTAAGCATGATGTTTGCGCAAGCGATACTGTTAGATGAGCCGAGCATACGGAATTCGAATTTATTTCCCGTAAATGCAAACGGCGAGGTTCTGTTTCGGTCTGTCGTATCCTTTGTAAACTTGGGAAGAACGTGTACTCCGAGCTTCATCTGAGATTTTTCAGCCGCAGTGTAGGGAGAATCAGTCTCGATAGCCTCCAAAATAGCCGTAAGCTCGTCGCCAAGGAAAATAGATACTACCGCAGGAGGTGCTTCGTTTGCGCCGAGACGGTGATCGTTTCCTGCCGTCGCAACGGAAATTCTGAGAAGATCCTGATATTCGTCAACAGCCTTGATAACTGAGCAAAGGAAAAGCAAGAACTGTGCATTTTCGTGCGGTGTTTCACCCGGTGAAAGAAGGTTTACGCCCGTATCCGTGGCAATAGACCAGTTGTTGTGCTTACCGCTTCCGTTTACTCCCGCAAAGGGCTTTTCGTGAAGCAAGCATACAAGACCGTGCTTTGATGCGACCTTTTGCATAATTTCCATAGTGAGCTGGTTGTGGTCTGTCGCAATATTCGTAGTTGTATAGATAGGAGCTAACTCGTGCTGTGCGGGAGCAACCTCGTTGTGCTCTGTCTTAGCAAGAATACCGAGCTTCCAAAGCTCCTCGTTAAGATCCTGCATAAAGGCTGCTACTCTCGGCTTGATAACGCCGAAATAATGGTCATCCATCTCCTGTCCCTTCGGTGCTTTTGCTCCGAAAAGAGTTCTTCCTGTGTAAACAAGATCCTTACGCTTGTTGTACATTTCCTTATCTACAAGGAAATATTCCTGCTCTGGTCCTACCGAGGTGCGTACGCATTTTACCGTATCGTTTCCAAAGAGCTTCAAAATACGGATAGCTTGCTTGCTAAGTGCCTCCATTGAACGAAGAAGAGGTGTTTTCTTATCAAGCGCCTCACCGCCGTAAGAGCAAAACGCTGTCGGAATACAAAGAGTCTTTCCTTTAATAAACGCATAGGATGTAGGATCCCACGCCGTATAGCCTCTTGCCTCGAAGGTGGCTCTTAGTCCGCCTGACGGAAAAGAGGAAGCATCAGGCTCGCCCTTGATAAGCTCCTTACCCGAAAACTCCATAATTACTCCGCCGTCGGGAGATGGCGTTATAAAGCTGTCGTGCTTCTCCGCGGTAATTCCCGTAAGAGGCTGAAACCAATGTGTATAGTGTGTTGCTCCGTTTGCAACTGCCCAATCCTTCATAGCATCTGCTACTGCATTGGCAACCGTAAGATCAAGTCTTTCTCCCTCGTCGATAGTCTTTTTTAATGAGGCGTAAACCTTAGCTGATAATTTCGCCTTCATTACTCTGTCGTCAAAGACCAAGCTTCCAAATTGTTCGGGTACTGTTTTCATAATAAATTCTCCTTTGAACCAAAATCATTTATAAATTAGTAAAGGCAAAGACTCCTTGAAAAAATCAAGACGCCTTTGCCTTCATTAGTTATTAAATTCAGATTTTCAATTTGTGATACAAAAATATACACTGTTATCAAAAATAAAGCATAAGATATAAATGTACTCAACAAAAAGAAAATGCGTCCTTGAGAAAAATTCTCAAAGACGCCGTTGCCTTTTATGCTTCACATTATACTCCTTGCAAAGCGATTTGTCAATATGTTTTTTGAAATTTCCCGAAAAAATTTTCAAATAGACTTTTTTCGCCGTTTCTGTTGACAAATCGAATTTTTAATGCTATAATGCTTGCATATGAGCAAAGGTGTTCATCGAAGCAGTACTACGCTGTTTTCGTGATCACCTTTGCTTTTTTGTTTTTAATCACTAATATAGGAAGGAAATCGTTATGGAAAAGGAAGGTCAGGTACGTATTCCGTCGGGCTGTGCCATTGCAGCCGTTATTTCTAAGAATGGAGAAAGAATGTCGGGCAGACAAATTATCGAGGCGATGAAGCCTATGCACGACCGATCAAACGGTCTTGGCGGAGGCTTTGCGGCATACGGTATATATCCCGAATATAAGGATTTTTACGCACTGCATTTGTTTTTCGACAGCCGTGATACTCGTAAAAAATGCGAGGCTTTTTTAAAGGAGAGATTTGAAATTGTTCATTCCGAAATAATCCCCACAAAAAAGATCCCACAGATTACAAACGAGCCGATCATATGGAGATATTTCGTCTCTCCTCTTCGCTCGATGCTTGCTTCTCTTCAGCTTGACGAGAAGGAGTTCGTGGCAAGAACGGTAATGGCGATAAATACGGATATGGAGGGAGCTTATGTATTTTCAAGCGGAAAAAACATGGGTACCTTCAAGGCTGTCGGATTTCCCGAGGATGTCGGTGAATTTTATAAATTAGATGAATATAAGGGCTACTCGTGGACCGCACACGGAAGATATCCCACAAATACTCCGGGCTGGTGGGGTGGAGCGCATCCCTTTACTCTTCTTGACTATTCGATAGTTCACAACGGAGAGATCTCATCCTATGATGCGAACAGAAGATTTATCGAAATGTTCGGATATAAATGTACTCTTCAGACCGATACCGAGGTAATTACGTATATTATGGACTATCTTCTCCGCGTTCAGGGGCTTTCATTATCCGATGCCGCAAGCGTTATCGCCGCTCCCTTCTGGAGCACGATAGAAAGAAAGACTGATCTTGAGGACAAGGAAAAGCATATTTATTTAAGAACTCTTTTTCCGAGTCTCTTAATTACAGGTCCGTTCTCGATCGTACTTGGCTTTGACGGAGGACTTATGGCGCTGAACGACCGCTTGAAGCTTCGTTCCATGGTCGTAGGAGAAAAGGACGATAAGGTCTATATAGCAAGCGAAGAGGCTTCGATAAGAGTTATGGAGCCAAATGTTGATAAAATTTATTCTCCTGCAGGCGGAGAGCCTGTGATAGTAAAAGTTAAGGAGGGCTGTTTCTGATATGGGAGTTGAATTTATATACCCTGAATTTGAGGTAATAAGAAACGATAATCGCTGTATCGCGTGCAGAGTATGCGAAAGACAGTGCGCAAACGAAGTACATACCTTTGACAGTGAGCGCGGAATATTATTAAGCGATGAATCAAAATGCGTAAACTGTCAGCGTTGCGTTTCACTGTGCCCCACAAGAGCCTTGAAGATCATAAAAAGTAACTGCACGCTTCGCGAAAACGCAAACTGGCAAAACGATACGATAAAGGAGATCTACAAGCAGGCAAACAGCGGTGGCGTGCTTCTTTCCTCAATGGGAAACCCAAATCCGTTTCCTGTATATTGGGATAAGATCCTTATAAACGCATCTCAGGTAACAAATCCACCGATCGATCCCTTGCGTGAGCCTATGGAAACGCGTGTGTTCTTGGGTAAAAAGCCCGAAAGGGTCGCTTTTGACGAAAACGGAAAGCTAAATTGCAAATTACCCCCTCAGCTTCATCTGTCGATGCCCGTTATGTTTTCGGCAATGAGCTACGGCTCGATAAGCTATAACGCACACGAAAGCCTTGCAAGAGCCGCTACCGAGCTTGGAATTTATTATAATACTGGCGAGGGCGGACTTCACAAGGATTTCTACTGCTACGGAGAAAATACGATAGTTCAGGTAGCCTCGGGCAGATTTGGAGTTCACAAGGATTACCTTGAGGCAGGCGCGGCTATCGAGATAAAAATGGGCCAGGGTGCAAAGCCCGGTATCGGAGGACATTTGCCGGGCGCTAAGATCGTCGGCGACGTATCAAAAACGAGAATGATACCCGAGGGAAGCGATGCTATTTCCCCCGCTCCTCACCACGATATTTATTCGATCGAGGATCTGAGACAGCTCGTTTATTCTCTTAAGGAAGCAACGGAATACAAAAAGCCTATTATAGTTAAGGTTGCGGCTGTTCATAATATCGCGGCGATCGCAAGCGGTATTGCGAGAAGCGGCGCTGACATAATTGCAATCGACGGCTTCAGAGGCGGAACGGGCGCTGCTCCGACAAGAATTCGCGATAACGTGGGCATTCCTATCGAGCTTGCTCTTGCATCGGTTGACAAGCGCTTAAGAGACGAGGGCATCAGAAATAACGTATCCTTGGTCGTTGGCGGAAGCATAAGAAGCGCCTCAGACGTTGTAAAGGCTATTGCTCTCGGCGCGGATGCGTGCTATATTGCTACCTCTGCTCTTTTGGCTCTCGGCTGTCACCTTTGCAGAACCTGTCAGAGCGGTAAATGCAACTGGGGTATTGCAACACAGCGTCCCGAGCTTGTAAAAAGATTAAATCCCGATATCGGCACTGCCCGACTTGTCAACCTGATGAACGCTTGGAGACACGAAATAAAGGAGCTCATGGGCGGAATGGGTATAAACTCGATCGAGGCACTAAGGGGTAACAGGCTTATGCTTCGCGGCATAGGACTTAACGGAAAGGAGCTTGAGATTCTCGGAATCTCTCACGCAGGAGAATGAAACGGGTTTTTGTAAACGAAAAATGGTGTCTTGGCTGTCACCTTTGCGAATATAACTGTGCTTTTGCAAACTCAGGTCTTACCGATATGGTCAAGGCTCTTAAAAATAAAGAGATCCACTCAAACATTCACGTTGAGGGAAACGAAAATATCAATTTTGCGGTATCTTGCAGACACTGTAAGGATCCTATATGCGTAAAAAGCTGTATTTCGGGCGCGCTTAGCGTAAAGGACGGCGCTGTATGTATCGATAAAAACAAGTGTGTAGGATGCTTTACCTGTATTCTTGTTTGTCCGTACGGAGCAATTTCCGATAACGGAAATCACGCGGTTCAAAAATGCGAGCTTTGCCTTCAGAATTCCTGTGCAGAGCCCGCCTGCGTAAAGGGCTGTCCGAACAAGGCAATAGTATTTGAGGAAAGGGAGTAGTAATAATATGAAAAAATATGTTATTATCGGCAACGGTATTGCTTCTATCGGTTGTATTGACGGAATAAGAAGCGTTGATAAGGACTCAGAGATCACCGTTGTTTCCAAGGAAAATTACAACACCTACGGCCGTCCTCTTATATCATACTATCTGCAAGGCAGAACAGATACGGAAAGAATGAAATACCGTCCCGACAGCTATTACACGGAAAACCGTGTAAGCGTGATTTTGGGCAAGAGCGCAGTCAAGATAGATAAGGCTTCAAGGAGCGTTTTGCTTGACGATGGCACTTTACTTGAATACGACGCTTTATGTATTGCGACGGGCTCTTCTCCGTTCGTTCCGAAATTCGAAGGACTTGAAAATGTTGAAAAGAAATTTTCATTCATGACGCTTGACGATACGCTTGCGCTTGAAAGCGCTATATCGGAAAATTCAAGCGTGCTTATAGTCGGAGCGGGTCTTATCGGCTTAAAATGCGCCGAGGGACTTTCAAAAAGAGTTACGGCGCTCACTGTCTGCGATCTTGCTCCGAGAGTTTTGTCAAGTATTTTAGATGACGAATGTGCTTCTCTTATGCAAAAAAGGCTTGAGGATAACGGTATAAAATTTATGCTGAGCGATACCGCAGTAAGCTTTGAAAAGGGTCTTGCTCATATGAAAAGCGGAAAGGACGTCTCTTTTGACGTATTGGTTCTTGCGGTAGGCGTTCGCCCGAATACCGTTCTTGCAAGCAATATCGGCGCTTTGACTGACAGAGGAATTCTTATCGATAACAATATGCGCACCTCTGTGCAGGATATTTATGCGGTAGGCGACTGCTCTCAGGGCTATGATTTCTCATCGGGTGAGAAAAAGGTTCTCGCTATTCTTCCGAATGCCTATATGCAGGGTGAATGTGCGGGCGTAAATATGGCAGGTATCGAGCGCTCGTTTGATAATGCCGTTGCCATGAACTCGATCGGCTTCTTCGGTCTGCACGCAATGTCATGCGGAGTGTACGACGGCGAAATGTACGAGGAAAAGAGCGAAACCGGTATTAAACGGCTTTTTATAAAAAACGGATATCTGTGCGGCTTTATGCTGATAGGTAACACTGACAGAGCGGGAATTTACACTTCTCTTGTCAGAAATAAAACGCTTCTTTCGGAGCTTGATTTCGAGCTTATCAAAAAAAATCCGTCTTTAGCCGCTTTTTGTGCAGATTTTCGTAGAAAATCCTTGGGAGGTGTGGTATAATTATGACAGTAATAAATGCGCACGGTTTGGATTATAAGGAAATAAATGAAAGCATTCGCGAAGCTGATACCGATATAACGATCGATAACTGCTTAGGTCAGCGCTTTATTGCTGACGGCATGAGCAATAAAAGAATCGTAATTAACGGCGTTCCGGGTAACGCCTTAGGAGCTTACCTTAACGGCGCGGTCATAGAGGTAAACGCCAATGCTCAGGACGCAGTGGGCGACACTATGAATGCAGGCAAGATCATTATTCACGGCAGTGTCGGTGACGCTGTGGGATATGCAATGCGCGGCGGTGAAATATACGTCAAGGAAAATGCGGGATACCGCGCAGGTATTCATATGAAGGCTTACAAGGAAAAGCAGCCTGTTATGGTCATTGGCGGCCGCTGCGGAAGCTTTCTCGGTGAATATCAGGCAGGCGGCACGATAATTGTTTTAGGTCTTAACAAAGATGGCAAGAATATAGTCAGCAACTTCCCTTCTACGGGAATGCACGGCGGAAAAATATTTTTGCGCGGAAAATGCGACAATATAAAATTTCCAAGTCAGGTAAAGGTAACCAAGGCAACGAAAAAGGATATAGAAAACATTAAAAAATACGTTACAGAATTTTGCTTGCTGTTCGGATACGATGAAAATGAGATTTTAAATTCATATTTTACCGTCATAACTCCCGACAGCAAAAATCCTTACAAGCAAATGTATGTAGCTAATTAAAGGAGAAAATTTGCGATGAAGTATTCATCAGATGAAGTTATTCAGTATATTAAAGAGGAGGACGTAAAGTTTATACGTCTTGCGTTTTGTGATGTTTATGGCAAGCAAAAAAACGTATCCATAATGCCGAGCGAAATTGAAAGAGCCTTTAAATACGGTATCTCTGTTGATGCTTCAGCAATTCAAGGCTTTGGCGGCAACGTACATTCAGATCTGTTTTTACATCCCGATCCCTCGACACTCACGGTTCTTCCGTGGAGACCCGAGCACGGTAGGGTTGTAAGAATGTTCTGCTCCGTCACTTACCCAAGCGGCAAAATTTTCGAATGTGATACAAGAAGCATTCTTATAAAAGCCGTACAGGATGCAAAAAACGAGGGCTACACCTTTGCCTTTGGCTCTGAGATGGAATTTTATCTTTTCAAGCTTGATGAGAACGGAAATCCGACAAAAATTCCATACGACAATGCAAGCTATATGGATATAGCTCCCGACGACAAGGGCGAAAACGTTCGCAGAGAGATCTGCCTCGATCTTGAAAAAATGGGAATATTCCCCGAAAGCTCTCATCACGAGGAGGGTCCGGGTCAGAACGAGATCGATTTCAGATACTCCGATCCGTTGAGTGCGGCTGATAACGCAGTTACCTTCTCTGCCGTTGTAAAAACGGTAGCCGCAAAAAACGGTCTTTGTGCTGATTTTTCTCCGAAGCCCCTTCAAGAAAAATCAGGAAACGGATTTCATATAAACTTTTCGGTAAAGCACTCCGCGGACACGAACATCCTACCGTATGCTATCGCGGGAATTATGGACAAGATAAAGGATATTACACTCTTCTTAAATCCCACGGATAACTCTTACGAGCGTCTCGGAAACCACAAATCTCCCAAATACGTAAGCTGGTCAAGCGAAAACCGCTCGCAGCTTATCCGTATTCCTGCGGCAGTCGGAGAATACAAGCGCGCAGAGCTTCGCTCTCCCGATCCGCAATCAAATCCGTATATTGCTTATGCGCTTCTTATATATGCGGCTCTTCACGGAATAAAATCAAGGCTTGAGCTTCCTCAAACGGCTGATATAGATTTATTCTGTGCTCCGAGCGAGATCTTATCAAAATTCGAAAAGCTTCCCGAAACTAAGGAGCAAGCCGCAAAAGCAGCTAAAGAAAGCGATTTTGTAGCGAAGCATCTGCCAAAGAATTTAATCGACGCATTTTGTAAATAATCATCTTTAAAAACAGGCAAAGGAGGGAAATATATGGATATACTTAAGCATAGCTATAGCTTGCTTCTTATATCGAATTCGGAAAAATTCAACTCCGCTATAGCTCCATTATTACAAAATCCTTATTTCTCCTTTGTACACACCGTAAGCAGTATAAGCGCGGCAAAGCGCTCTCTTCTTGAAAGAGCTTACGATTTCGTTATTATAAACTGTCCGCTCAGCGATGAATTTGGCTCGAAGCTGGCAATCGACGTGTGTCAGGACAGTAACTGCGTTGCTCTTCTGTTTGTTAAAAACGAATTATATCACGATATTTACTACAAGGTCATGGACTACGGCGTTTTCGTTTTGCCAAAGCCTACATCGGGAATTGTTGTTGATCGCGCTCTTGAATGGATGTGCTCTATGCGAGAGCGAATGAGAAGGCTTGAAAAAAAGACGCTTACCGTTGAAGAAAAAATGGAAGAGATCAGGCTTGTGAACCGCGCAAAATGGATTCTTATCGAGCAGCTGAAGATGACGGAGGCTGATGCTCACAGATTTATCGAAAAGCAAGCTATGGACAGATGCGTTTCGAAAAAAGAGATCGCAAATAATATTATTAAAACTTATTCTTAAATAAAAATCCCCCGTAATGGGTGATGTCCCTAACGGAGTATTTGTACTCCCCCGCAAAGTGTAAGCATCTCATTTGACCGATCAAACGCGCCTCGGAGTTCCCCAAAAATTCATAGAATTTTAAGAGTTCGCGAGTATGGGCTAAGCCCAAACCCCTATACATGAACCCCCAAAACTCGGCTTCGCTCGTTTCGGGGAAGCCCTGTGCTCAAGCTCGATATATTGTCGCTACTCTCCAATTCGATATGAGATAAATCCCTCGTTTGCGCAGCAAACATATCGAACCATAGGTATATCGAGTTGCGTCAGCAACATATCGAAAATCCCGCAAGGGGGTTATCTCGACGCGTGATTGTCCGTTAAGGACATCACGCATAATGTTATCTCTTTTTTCTGTTGGGTTAATGAAATCGTAGCATAGCCAAGGTGAAATCTTCACTTCGTTCAGATGCTTTGATAGTGGTCATATTTTAAATTCGTGCTTACCTGCTTGGACATCAACAGTTACACCGCTCCAAAGATATTTTGTATTCACTATGAGCTTAAACGGCTTTTCGGCTTCCGTTTTGATCACGGTTTCGCCCTTGAAAGGATGATATTCCTCGCAGATAACGCTTATCCTGTTTGAGTTAAAGATCATATTTTCAATACCGCACCTTTCTCTTGCATCAAGATTAAAGATGACCGTATTTTCATCTGCATTAAAGTTAAGCCCGATTATGTTTTCGATAAGCAGGGTTATCGGCGCAATTCCGCCCCAGCCGACAAATTCCGAGCGACAGAGTGTCTTATATTCCGTTGTTGCAGGTCTGTAAGCTTCGGGAGAATAGCATTCCCAAATTCCGCCGTAGGCAATATCCTTATCGACCTTACACATAGCGTCAAGGAATTTAATCGAGGCTTCTCTTGCTTGCTCGCGGTATCCCAAAGAGCTAAGCCCCTTTACCGCCGCAAGATTTGTTGGCGGCCATACTCCGCCGAGCCAATATCCTCCTGTGGGATCGTAATTCGGATCATCCGTTGAAAGCGTTGCAAACGGAACTTTAGTATAAAATTCGTTCTCATTGAACATATGCTCAACTACCGCCTCGGCTCTTTCGCCCTTTGCCGCTCCGCAAAGAAGCGCCCAGAATGATGCGGCTGTTTTTGAATTTATGAATTTGACCTTCTCGCCCTTCCAGCCTCTTGCAAAGAAGTTGAAATACCACCTTGCTCTGTCACTCCAGTGAAAACGGTTTATAAGCTCGCAAATTCTTTTGTTTTCGCTCTCATAAAATTCGTTTTTATCATCATATCCGAGCCTTTTACAGATAAGCGCGATATACTTTGCGCTGAGCGCCTGCTGACACGCAAGATCGATAAAGCAGGTGTCGCTTCCGTCAAGATCAGGCGAATGATAACCGCTGACGGGTGAATTATCCATACCCGACGAGCCCGTATCCTCAAACCAATAAAGCTCACAGCTTTCGCGTCTGCGATTTTTTTCAATAAACGAGTATATCCCTTCAAGCGCGGGAAGCACCCTTTCAAAGCGCGAAGCATCACCTGAGATAAGATAATGCTCCCACTCCGCCCAAGCCATAAGAGGGGGATTTATTCTTTCGCCGTAGGTAGGTTCTGCGTCCTCTAAATTATAAGCCATAGCCATAAAGCCGTCGCTCTTGCGTCTTAGCATATAGAGGTTATCAAGATTATTAAGCGCCGAGAGAGTGCCGTTTGAATAATTTGTGATAAAGGTCATAATGCACGAATCCCACTGCCACATAATTCCCACTCCGGGCATACAGGTAAGGATATTTTTCCATCCCGGCTTATCTATATATTCGATATTTTTAAAAGCAAGCTCCCAAGCCTTATAGTAAAGCTCGATAAAGTCCTTGTGCCCGTCGAGCACAGGACGCGGAAGCTTTTCCTTTTCGTATACGTACCGTTCCATATTTCCTCCGAAAAAATCTTCTTTAGGGTGAGTTTTATTTTAATTTTAACACACCTAACAATAGATGTCAATAATAAAACAGATCGCTTCAAAGTGAAGCGGTCTGTTTTTATTGTGAATTTATCTTAGCCAAGAATGAGCTTTAAAAGCTCTGCCAAGCTTCTCTTTTTAAAGACGAACCAGAAGAGTGAGAAGCCGCCTGCTCCCGCTACGGCAACCGATGAAACGCATATTGCCGAGATCGCACCGCCCGAGAGAGGCTCTGACTCTACCGCTGCTCCGCAAGAGTCGCAGGAGTGGTCGTTATTTTCGTCTATGTGGAACACAAGAGATCTTGTAAGCTCGCCGCAAGCGTTGCATATAGCGTCGCAAGCATTATCATATGTATGCTCTATCTTTTCGCGGTACTGTACTCCGCATCCCTCGCAGATCGTTCCGCTCTTGCAGGATTGAGCTCCGCCGAAGTGGACCTCAGCTCCGATCTCCACTCCGCAGCAAGCGTAGTATTTCATGTGTTGAGCGGGATCGCTCGGATTTTGTATGTACGAATATTCAGAGCTTGCGTGTACAGATGTATCCTTTATTCCGTATGCTTCGCCGCAATATTTGCAAAGAGCCTCAGATGCACAGTTAGCCACTCCGCCGGAATGGTATTCCTTTTGAATAAACGTGTTGCAGCAGCTATGGTAAACATCGTGCATAGACGTGTTTTTATCGTTTGTCACGTAAACAAGCTCTGTATTTGCGTGATTGCTTGGTGCAAGCTCGCCGTAGCTTGCTGAGCAATACTGACATACTGCCTTAAGAATACAGTTAGCTGTACCGCCTGAGTGAGCTTCGTAATACGATGCTCCGCAGCAAGCGTGCGTTCTTGTGTGCATAGTCGGATCCTTATCGTCGGGTGCAGCAACGGCTGCTTCCGCATGATTATGGGGATCGAGCTCGCCGTAGCTTGCTCCGCAATGCTCGCATTTTGCAAGCTCCTTACAGGTAGCCGCGCCTCCGGAGTGAGATATGCTCTCCTGCTTTGAGCAGCAAGCGTGAGTAGCTATATGCTTCGTTTGATCGTTCGGATCGGGTGCATATGTGCAATCCTTCGACGAGTGATTATTGAAATCGAGCTCACCGAATTCCCAGCTGCATTCCGAGCAGATCGAGCGTGATGTACAGGTAGCCGCAAATGATGCCGTGTGAGAAGCTATGCCTATTTCGCTTCCGCAGCAGGCGTATACCGCACGGTGTGTCGTAAGATCCTTATAGTTAGGCAAATAAATTATTCTGTCAAGCTCGTGGAAGGTTTCACTGTAATCACCGTAGCTTGCTCCGCAATCCTTACAGATCGCAAGAGTCGAGCAGGTAGCATAGCCACCGCTGTGTGAAGCTGCTCTTTCAGCATCGCAGCCCCAAATATTACATTTCGAATCACAGGAATTGGTGTAAATGTGAACGACATTGTATCCGCCGTTCGAGTGCGACCACGCGTAAACTGTCGTATTAAGCTCATAAAGATACGTAACGTCGTTGCCCTGCTTATCTACTACCTTAAAGGAAGCCACGGTTATTTTTCCACTTTCGGCATTTACAAAGAGCTCAACATCCGTAAGAGTGTGACCGAGAAGGAATACTCCTCCCGCCTCCATAACGATGTTTCTTATATCGAACTCCATCTCTTGGTCAGAGATATTGAACGAGCATTCCTTAACAAGCATCTGTATCTGACGCTTGATGTATACATCTGCGCTCGCCGTTTCCGTACCCGATGTTACGGATACGGTATATTTACCGAGATCTATAATTTCAGATAAAGAGCCATCATTTATGCTCACCTCAAACTCGATCTCTTCCGTTACCGTACGCTCAGTATAAGCTCGGGAGTCTTTATCGTAAAGTTGAGATTCCACAGTTACGTAATATTTTCCGCTGCTTGTGATCGCTTGAGTATATAATATTCTTCCGTCCACGCTATCATCGTAGGCTGTTATTGTATCCGTTTTTACGGTATTTCCGTTTTCATCCGTTACGGTAATGTAATAATAACGTATGTGATCCTCGGGAATATCAAGCTCATTCCAGCTGAAAATGACATCAAAGCTCTTAGCGTTTCCGTCATAGATATAAGAATCGGTGATCGGAATAGGATTTATCGGAGTGCGTACGTAAACGTAGATCACGTCATAAATCTCTTCGTAATTTCCGTATCTTCCAAGCTCATCCCTGCATCTTGCGTAATAGTAAACTACATATTTGTCTTTACCGGGCTGATTGGGGAAACCATTCTCATTAAGACCGTTACCGTAGTAGCTGATATCTGTGTATATACCCGCGCTCTCAAGCGTGTCACCGTCTGCAAGACCGTTTACTTTTATATCGATCTTTTCACCATCATCGATAATATACCACGTTTCACTGTCGTGAAGCTCTGTTGTAACACCTTGCGGTGCAACGAACTCAATGGAGAGTGTTTTTTTCTTTACCGTTATCTGAAATTCCTCATACGTGCCAAGAAGCATATCAGTAGGACTTGCGATAACGCGGAGTATATAATCTCCCGCATCCTTCGGAAAATCAATCTTTTCTGAGCCTTCGTATTCAAAGCCGTATACATCGGAGTACACTACCTTATACCACTCAAACGTAAGCTCGCTTTCGTCGCCTACCTTGAAGTTATCGACGGAAGGGATCGGAATAGTATCTCCGTATGTAAATTCGGTAGGGTAATTTATGTTTTCTATTTCTTGATAGAAGGGTGGCAAAATAGCCGCTTTTATTATTTCGTTTTCAAGAACGAGCGTTACGCTGTCCTTATATATTTCATAATCGTAATATGATGTAATATAAGAGATCGATACCTTAAGCTCGTATTCACCGATCTGCGCGCTTGATACGTCAGAAAGACTTAATTTGAACCATTCGTTGCTTATATTCTCATTACTAATATCGTAACCGACCTCAAAATGAGTGCTTCCGTCATAAAACTTTTCTTCGGCGTAAGCATTTAAAGTAACGGTTATAGGACGAATTACAACTGCGCCCTCGTAAATGTAGGTCTGACCCTCGTAATCATTTTTTCCTACGACTACAAGATCGTACGAGCCTGCCTTGGTCGCGGCTAATGCAAATCCTCCGTCCCATGTCTGCTCCCAAAGCTTCTCCTTTGTTACGGAGTCGATAAAATATACCTCGAATTCCTTTAGCTTGGGGGGGCTGGTCACAAGTCTGTGGTTATCCATCATATCTTCGGGGGGTATACCTATACCGTCAAAATCCTTTTCAATATAGGTCATTCCTATCATATCCTCGATATGTATTCCGATAACGGTCTTAGTATCGGTTTTAGTAACGCCGTCCATGGTGATCGTAGCCGTATAATCGGCTCTTACGGGAACACGTGAATAATCCATAAACACGTCTGCATATGCCATGCCGATATGACCGCACTTACCGCATACAGCCTTTACCGAGCAGTTGTAGGTTTCCGTTCCCATCTTAGGCTCCCAGACCCACTCAACCTCTTCGTCGGCAAAGCTCGTATAGGTGTGTGCCTCTATGGTTGCCTTAAGAGACTCGTCGTTAAAATATCTGATCTCTTTATCGCAGGTTTCAGTCATATAAACCATCTCGCCGCCGAAATACGGATACTTATCAACGCCTATTTTCTGTCCGCCGCGCTTGCCGTACAAGTTATTTAAGGAGCTATAGATATATCCAAGCTCGCCCGATTCGAACTGAGCAAGAGATCTTTCGCCATTTTCACCTGCCTCATCCGCCAAACAGAAGCTGTTTTGGGATACGGATGCGTTTTTATCGTATGTAAAGGGAATGTGTTTACCGTCTTTATCTGTTATATCATATGAGATACAAACATTTATTTCCGTGCTGTCATCACTGATCGCCGCAAGCGAGCCTACTACGCCGTCAGATGAGTAAAGCTTTACTCCGTCAACCAACACATATTTAATATCTACTCCACTTGCCGTGCCTATCAGCGCTCCAACATTTGATACGCCCGAAAAGCTTGAGTCCTCAAGGGTAAGATAACTGATCGATACGTCCTTGGCTACTCCAAAAAGACCTACGTTTGCACCGTCGGAAACGACATTCAAGCCTTTTATCGTGTGTTGCTCACCAAGCACAGACAAAGCGTCGAACGGATGCTCAGCCGTGCCTATCGGAACGAAGCCCGATATATTTGTAAAATCAAGATCGCTCTTTATTGAGATAACAGATGGGTAACCCCACTTACTTGTATCTCCGCTGTTAATATACTGTCCAAGGGAGATAAGCTGTCCCTCATTATATATTTCAAAGTCGCTTATTATCCCCTTGTCAATTCTCACAGGGTCTTCAAAATGAGTTTTATTGTATACGCATATTCCATTTTCGTCAAAGTAATGCATATCGTATTGTATTTCAATATTTCCGCACACGCAGTAGGATACGCAGGTATAACCGAAAACACAATTTTCTTCATTTACGTGAGCGCCGCAATCAAGACATTTGTTATAGTGGATATCCTTTTCAGCATCAAAGTAATATTCGCTGCCCTTATTTACGTGATTTTCGGAATCATATGAACCGTATTCCTCATGGCATACGGAGCATACAGCATATGAGCTGCAGGTTGCGGCAACTTCTTCAACGTGTATACATTCAAGGTCTACCATATTACTTGTATAGCTTATGCTTTCGGAATTTTCCTGCTTCTTCTCCCAAAAAACAGACACTGTGTCGCCGTTTTCGTAATTTTTGGGGAGAGTAAAGCTTGCGTAATATTCCTCTTTTGAGATCTCATTAAAGCTATCTCCCTTAGGCACTTCGCCTATTGTACCGTAATATTTTACTGCTCCTGTATCCTTATCCTTTATGATAACGGATATATATTCCTGCTCATCTCCGCCGTATGACTTGTTAGCAAGTATAGCATTTGAATATTTAACGGTAACCACGCCATCCTTTACATCTGTAACAGACGCCTTAAAGGGAGCTTGCGTATCTTTATAAGCATCGTATATAAACGCGAGCTTATATATATTGTTTCCGAGATGCTGTACGTAGCTTATACCTGAGGTTTCTATGTTGAATGCGTATCTTAAATAAGCTTGGCTATCTGCGCTTTTCTGACCTACGTTTCCGTTTTCGTCAACGTATCCGACAAGATTTCCGTACATATCGCTAACGCCTGTACGAAGCCACCATGAAACGGGTGATTTCGTAGTGCCGTGTACCGTTTTCAAGCCCGGAGCGCCGTTATAGTTGCCTATGTAATTAAGCACCTCGTCTACGGAAAGCAAGAAGAAGCGCTGATTGTCAACGAGCTTATCGCTAAGCTCCGAAGCGTTTTCAAGATCTGCTCCCGTTTCTACCTCCCACGAATACATAGGAGCGTCGTAGCCGAATGCTCCGGCCATGCTTTCCGCCGAATCCGTCTTTGTTACGTATCTTATAAACGAAAGCTCGTCGAGCATGGATGAGCGTATGCTTGTATTGTACATGTTTGTAAAAGCGTTCGTTACGTTTTGTGTATAAAAGTGAGGATAGCTTTTCTGATAAGCGTTCTCCCATGCAACATAATCATTAATGCTCTCGCTCTGAAGTCCGAATCTCAATTCATCGTAGTACGCCTTTTCCATGATCACGAACATAGCGCCCGATGCGCCGGTGCTGTCAGCATCTGCATCAAGCACGCGGCAGAGTATCGGCTCATACATTTTTGTAGCACTGTTGTATTTTTCTCCGAAGTAGATATATGCTGAGGGATCATAGTAATATCCCGCACTCGTCGTTACCTTCTTCGGATCCTTTATCGCATCTGCGTAATTAAGGAAGAAGTCACCCTCGACATACGAAAGCTCCGATGCGGAGGTCTCAAGGGTCGAGGCAGATGCCTGACATAAAGCTCCGCCAAAGGCGAACGCAACTACAAGAAGCATCATTACCGCCCTCAATATTAAATTTTTATATTTGAATTTTTTCATGTTGACCTCCGAACCGAATCGTTATATCCTTTGAGATTTATGCCTGTGTACCGTTTGTGTCAGAGCCGTCTTCCTTGTGCTCCGTGTTTTCTGTGTTTTCTTTATTGTCCGTTTTTTTCTGTTTGTCTTTTAATTTGCTTTTATTCTTTTGCTTTTCGCTCTTCTCTTTTGTTTCGGGCTTATCGGATTTTTCAGTATCTTTATCCAACCCTTGCGCGATACGCTTCTTTCTTAAGAAGAATATTACCGCCGCTCCTATACCTAAGAGTACTACGAATGCTACGGGGATTATCCACGTCAGGTGATCGAATTTATCGATCGTATATTCCTGAGATACTATGCCCTTATAGTTGCCCTTTCCTTCTACGGTCACAATTCCTTTTTTACCGTTTTCGCTGACGGTGTAGGAAACCGTGTAATCCTTATCTTGAACAAGCGTTTTGCCGTTAAAGGTCAAAGTGATCGGGGGATTTTCCTCCTTGCCCTGAGCTACCGAGAGCAAGGCGTCCTGTATGCTTCTTGCCTCGATATTAAACTCTACTATTCTCGTACCGATACATTTACCGTCCTTGGTAGCAACGATAACTACACTTGCTGTTCCTGCATCGATATTATTAAGATATGCTACCGTGTAGTCAACGCCCTCCGTAAGAGCCTCGCTCTCGTTTATAATGACTGCGGGCTTTTGCTCATCTCCCGTATATACGGCGCTTCCGTCGGGAAGCTCAAGAGATATATCTGCTACCGAAAGATCGACTGTCACAAGGCTTACCATCGCCGTCATATTGTCAAGCGTTGCGGTGATTATTCCTTCTGCTCCGAAATCGGATGTAAATACTCCGCTTTCGCTTATCTTGGCGCTCTTTTCGATGATCTGGCAGTCCCATTCTATTCTTGCAGCCGCGCTCGAGCCCTCGTTCATGGTTACATATTTTGCTTTTGTTTTGAACGCCATTGTGAGCTGCTTTGCATCTGCTCCGCCAACGAGCGTATCCACCTCTTTGCCGTTATAAAGGATAACGGGCTCAAGGTCCTCTTCTCCGAGAAGCGAGTTTGTAAGAGTACATCCAAACGGCATACTCATATTTCCGACTGCATCGATCGCGTATATTCTGATATCCTGATATGCGAGCGACTCATCAAGTGCTGCGTTACCTGAGAATACGCCCTCGTCGTTTGCGTAGATAACGGTCGTTTTACCGCCCTTAACGCTTATCTCTACTCTTGCGTTTGCTTCTGTTATTCCCATTATGTTAACGCTGTTTCCGCTAAAGAAGCCGCCGCCCTGAGGTGTTGTGAGGAACAAGCCGGGTGCTTCTGTATCAACTGTGAATTGATAAAGAGCCGAGAAGCTGTCGTTTGTTACATTTCTGCCTCTTACCGTCAAGGTATGAGTTCCGCCCGAAAGAGCTGTGAAGGTTATGTCCTTACCGTCCCACGCAACCTCTTCGTCCGTTCCCAATTTGTAATAGCCCTCTTTTATCTCGCCTACTCCGCCTATTTTAACCGTAACGGTGTTCGTATTTACCGTATCGGTCTCGCTATCGGATTTTCCGAGCTTAGCCTTTACAGATCCGTCTATTTTGAAGGTCGGCTGTGTAACTGTGGGCATTACCATCATTACTTCGTTTGATACTATTGCCTCGGAGAGCAAGCGTGAGCCGTCCTCCGTTATTTTGTAGCTCTGTACCGAAACTACGTATTTCTTTCCTGCCTCAAGACCTACATAGGTCGTGATATCGTTTTCATCAGTGCTTGAATATCTTCCGCCGAGGAGGATGGATTTCGTACCGATCGCTTTTTCCTCATCCGTAAGCTCCGAAAGAGTTTCTACGAATACAGTCTCAACGTAACCATTCTCTGTAACCTCGTATACCGTTGTAAGATATCCGTCACGGTTTGTATCGGATATAACATCAAGCGTTACCGTGTAATCGCCCGAGAGCGAAAGACCGGCCGATGTCGGTGCTTTGGGCTGATTTGCGTTTACATACGTAAATTCCGTTTCCGCCATCGGACTTGCAATTTCGTTTCCGTTAACATCCGTTACCGTACCGATCGCCATAAGCTGATATGTACCTGTGGGAAGATTTTGCGATATTTTGATAGCTGCCCTTGCTACGTCCGAGGTTATAGTTGATACATCAATGCTTCCGAGAGGATAAAGCGCTCCTTCCTCGTCCTTTGCGTATATTTCAAGCTTTGAAAGGAGTGAAAGTCCCGTTCCCGAAACGTTTACCTCTGTCATTTCGGAGTTCATCTCCACCGCTTCAAGATTTGCAGTGCGCGCTATTCCGAGGATTTCAAGATCAGTTGCCGTCGGAGTGGTTACCGAAATTTCCTTTCCGTAGAGCGTTCCGTCCGTAAAGGATACCGATACCGTTGCGCTCTTTGTTTCCTCGTCGTATCTGAATATTGCGTTAGTTCCTATGTTTGCTATATGGTCTGCCTCGTATGCGGAATCAAACCATTCAAGCTTATATTCCTCGCCGGCTACGTTTATTCTTATGGAGTTTTTGTAGTCCTGAGCCATAAGAGCGTTATCCGCCTGATAGCTTATTACGAGGAGTCCGTCCTCATTTGTGCTTGGGCTTAATGTAAAGCTGTGGAGCATCTTATCATCCGAGGATGTTATATTAGTTCCCGAAAGCCCGCCGTCAAGCGTTGAGGAGAGTGTCGTTATACTGTTCGTTATGTCCATATAGAGCGTTTTGCCCGTTGCCAGATCCGTATAAACGGGGATCGCTCTCAATGAAGCTTTTGCCGATCTTGGCTGGGGTACGGAATATTTCTTACCTACGTCGACCTCAACGCTTCCGCCCCAATAGTATGTAACTCCAAAGTTTATTCCTATTATCCTTGCAGAGCCCCAGATCTTTTTGTTGTCGACTCCGACAGCCGCAGATCCTATCTCAAGACCGCCTATTATCCAAATTTTATCGGGTATTTTTATAGTTGCACTTACGTATCCGCAGAAGTATACTCCGTCGTCTGTTTCCTCAACTATTATTGAGCCCTCGCCTATGATAGCGTCAAATATATCTACTCTTACGCCGAAGGAGAGGCTGAAGTTCGGATACCAGTAAACGCTGCCGCCTATACGGTCAATGAGCGTTATTCCCGCAACGCCTACATTCTGAAGATATGCGGCTATTCCCTGCGGAGATATTGAAACGTCAGCTCTTGCCGAAAGCACCGAGAATATCGCAAATTCTCCGCTTATCGTGAGCGTTATCGGCGGTATTTTCTGACTGCCGAAGAACGTTTCGTACATATTTGATATTCCTGCGCCCGCGCCGCGCACCCAGAATACGCCGAACGGGTCTACGGGGATACCGGGGTTAGTTCCGCCGATGAAGAAATATATCTCATCGGGAATGGGAATTCCGTTGTAGCTCTTTAGCTTAAGCGTTGCCTCCATCTCGAATACGAGCATATCGGCAGAGCCTTCTAACCCGAATTCCCAATAATCGTTTATTACCTTAAGTGAAAGCGTACCCTCTATGTAAGGCAAGCCGTCCGCATAAGCGGGAATGCCTACCTCGATCGATGTATTGAAGCCGATAAAGCCGCCTGCGCCAAAGAGAATATCGTCCATATAAAGATTGAGCGTTCCTGACTGGCTGTCGCGCCATTCCATCTGATCCTTTCTCAGCTGACTGTCGGTAGCGCGGAGCTGAGCTGCTGTATAGTTGCTGATGCCCATTTCACGCTGAGCCGTTTCAAGCTTCGAGTAGTGAGCCTCTGTTCCTGCCGTTCCGTTTGGAACGAGTATCGACGGGTCAAGGCTTGCGCCGAAGGAGATAACTCTTGCGTATGAATCTCCCTGCTCCATAATAGCAAACTCACCGTATCTGAAGCTTATAAGAAGTCCTGCGAGCGTCTGGAATCCGCCTGCCGCTCCCGGCCAAAGAAGCGTTAATGTATCGGCATTCTCCTCGCCGTCTGCATATGAGCGCTCACCCTGCTCGGAGTATACGGGAAGTGTATAAAGCTTGCCCTCGGTAAGCGAGGTTATTGCAAGCACACCGTCCCATACCTTTGTATTTGCCTTGGTCGTGTATACCTTACCCTCAATATCGACGGTTATTTCGGTCTGCTTTCCGTTTTCATCAAAGTTTTTGGTTATCGTTACTCTTCCGTTTTTAATATCAAGAGTTTCGTTTATGTTTATTATATCGCCGTCCATGAGGGTCAGCGCCTCTGCACTGTAATTTCCTTTTTCCTCTGTGGACAAAACGCTGATATCACCGCGCAAAACGATCATTATATCGTTTACCGAGGTTTTAGTGTTTTTTAAGGCTTCTTCGTTTTCGTAATGTACGATATCGTAGTGTGTACCGTTTCTTTCTACCGTAACTATTCCGTAAACGCCTGAGCTTACGTATCCGGGATCGCCCTTTTGCGGAACCTCGGAAACTATAAGTCTTAAAGCGTCGTTTTCAAGATCCTTTACCGTTGTGTCGTTCCAGTCGAATATGACCTTGTATGTAGTAGGAGAAAGCTCCATATCAAGAACAAGTGTCACGGTGTTTCGCTCAGGATTTACAACTACCTTATCCTGATCGAGCACCACGTCATCTCCGCCGTCGTTCGGACGAAGGATTATACGGTACTGCGTCTTATCTCTTATAAGTCCGAAGTTTGTGCCTGTGATGTAAGCAAAGCGCTTACCCTTTATAAATACCTGCTCCGGTGTCATTCCCGTAAAGCCTATTTCAGCTCCCTGCGCGCCGGGGCAAAGAACGTAAAGCTCTTCCTCAAGCACGGTGTTGTCATCACCGAAGCTTACTTCGCTTTGATTCGTTATATTGTATATAACTATCTTTATTTTTCTGTATCCCGTTACAAAGGTCGGATCGATCTGAAAATCGAAGCGTACGTCTCTTGACTCGCCCGGCTTTAAGCCCTCGATAACCTTGTAATACGGATTTTGAACCGATATATCGGTAACGAAGGAGCTTCCGTCGTGTGGGATCACCTGCTCCTCGGGATATATCGCAACAGCGAGCTTGCCGATCTCGGTATCGATAATGTTCTGAACCTTAAGAGTCGTTGAGAAGTTACCCGGAAGTGCTCCGTTTATATCCTTGTACCCTGTTTCGTCTTCGTTAAAGAACATCGTGCCCGATGATGTGAAGTTAAGTGCAACATCGGCATCTCCCGCGTTGTAGTTTGAATATACGCCGTAGTAAAGACCTATCGTACCGCCTTGAGAGCTTGCCTGCGCGCCGTTCATATCGTAATAAAGAGCTACCGCGCTGTCTGCTGTTAAGTGATCGATGCTTGAGTATACATCTGTAAAGTTGATAGGATTGTTTTCCGAGGGAGTATAATCAAATACTGTCGATGCAAGATCTGCCCAGTGAGCAAACGTCACCCTTTTGGGAACGATGCTCTCGCCCGCAACGCTTGCGTTCAAGGTGTATGCGGTCACGTTCGGCGAGGTCTTGCTGTCGTATGCGAAAAAGTAATTGCTGTAATCGCTTCCGCTTACCGTTTTCTCATTCTCTATCGCAACGTACGTTCCGTCCTGCTGAGCGAGCATATAGTAAGCGTAATCCGTTTTACCGAGCGCGGTATCCATCATGACTCTCGCCTCTACGTTATCGATCGGCGTGTCGGTCGTGTTTGTGTATGAATATGATACATACGCCATACCGTGCTGATATGTGTCTGTGCCCATAAGAGCGATTATCTGCTTGAAGTAGATACCGTCAACGCTCCACTCCGCAGTTATAGCGTTATCCGCGGATTTATAAACCGTCACCTCTGAGCAGGAAACGCCTGTGTTTGAATAGTCGCGTCCGAATATATAATCCGTCGTCGTTGTTCCGCGTGTTACTCTGAAGGACGTAAACGAGGTATCAAAGGCGTCGTCGGAATAAATAAGGTCAGAATCGTTATCTGATTTTGTGAGAACGTCTCCCTCTACCGTTGCCATATGGAAGCCGCCGTTTTTGGCGGATACCTTTACGGTTATATATCCGTCATTTATTTCGAGATACCCGAGATCGTTTACAGCAGAGTTATCATCAAGCGCCGACGTGCCGCCGCTTGCCTTACCGATCTCCTCCGCTATGACTGCTACGGGCAAGGATGCAAACACGAGCAAAATTGCCAAGAACGCAGTCACTATCCTTTTTAATATATTTTTCATAATGTAAACCTCCCGGGTAATCTCCTGATTTTGATTATTCTACCGATATAAGGATCCTGAAGTAATCCCTATTTTGATTTATGATGCAGACTGTGTAGATGCCCGCATCAAGCTTGCCGAGTGAAACATCACCGTTGAGTGAGTAGGACGCTACCTCCGTAGTTCCTACCTTCATTTGTGCCTGTGTCTTTATTCCTTCCTTGATGATCACTCTGAAATTAAGTCCCGAGCAATCAATATTAAGGTTTATCTCTTCATCTGCCGAAAGGACGATTCCATCGTCTCTTGAAAGCTTTTTATCGCCTATATAAACTATCGGCTCGTAAATAGATGTTATTCGTAGCTTTGCGTATTTTGTTGCGGTGTTGCCCGCTTCGTCAGTCGCGGTGTATGCGACCTCGGTAACACCTATTACCGAAAGATCCTCTGTAAAGCTTACGGAAAGGGTGAGCTCCTCACTTTCGTTATCAAAGGCTGCGAGGTTTGCAAGAAGCTCCTTTTCAACCGTTTCTCTGGGTGTTCCCTCTCTTACGGAGTAAATTCCCTTGTTTATAATTACTTCGGGCGCTGTCGTATCGGGGATATGCACCTTTGAGAATTGGTGTGTGAGCACGTTTCCGTAGATGTCTGTCATAACAATATACGGTCTTACTCCGCCAAGTGCATCCGAAACGGTGATCTGCGTCCACACTCCGCTCTCAAGGCTGATCTGCGATCCGTCAGATAGCTCTGCGGTCACATCTCTTAAAGGATTTACATAAACCTTATCCCCTATTTTCACATCAAGCGATGCGGGATCGGAAACCGATGCACTTCCATCACTGCTAAGGCTGTAAAGCGCGCTCAGCTCATCGAGCACAAGCTCCGTTATACTTATCGTTATCTCTGCGGTTATACCCGTCATATCTACGAATTTAAAGGTATATTCGCCGTTGTCCTTGAAAACTCTCTCGTAATAATATTTGCCGTCCTCGCGCTCTTCTCCTGCGTATCCGCCGTCTGCTATAACAGTTCTTTCATCTGTTCTCAGAGTGAGAAGAAGCGATTTTCCGTTCGAGGCAAGCTCCTTGCTTACCACCTCGATAACAGGCGCGCTCTTGTCGATATTCGATACCGCATCAAGTCTTACCGTAACGTAAGTTCCGTTTGATGCAACGCAGTCGAATTCGATCGCAGGGTGATTATCGGAATATGTAACGCTTACTGTGTTACCCGATACCAAAAAGCTTACCTTGCTTTTATCGTATTCTCCGCATCTTATCTCCGTTACCGTTTCGGTAAGGTAGATCATTGCGCTTACCTGCTTATCCGTTGCCTCGAAGGCTTTGTTTGTTGACCATTGTATACCGTTTGTCATAAGAGCTATTTCACTAAGACGTATCTCGTCTACCGAAATATCAACAGCTCCTGTGATCCTTGCTCCGCCATATACCATTTGATAATTTACGATATATTCGTCGTTGTCCGTATACTCTATATAGAGCTTTCCGTAGTAGTCGCTGTCCTTATCAAGATCAGTCTTTACGGTATCAAGACCGATTATATCAAATTCCGTTGAAGCCTCAGGCGGAATTATATAAGCTCTTATATGCTCGCTGTCGGTCTGAACCTTTACTATCTTAGGTGACGGTGCATCTCCTATGTCAGTTACGTTGAACGCTATTGACGAGGAGTTGTTTGACGCATCAACCACGATAAGTGAGAATTTCGCATTCTTCGTTATGCTAAGGAGCTTGGAATTAAGCTCTACTCCGTCGATAACGTCGCTTACTCCCGTTTCGTAATCAGGTGCTTCCGCGTAAAGACCTTCCTTAATAAAGAGCTTCGTTTTGCTCATATCGACGCTCTCTATTATAAACCTGTACGACGTTGCCCAGCCGAGATACTGAAGAAGCTCGCCTGTATCGGCGCGGTTTCCTACGAACTCGAAGCTCTTATATCCCGTTCTGTCCACAAGAGCGTTTGAATTTCTTGCATTTTCAAGCTGAAGCGCAAGCTTCGTCTCCGAATATACTCCGTTGAGATTTGAGTATGCAAGAAGCTGAACGTTCGGTGTTTCATTATCCTCGGTAGCTTTTCCGATAGGATCGGGGATCTCGTAAAGCGTAAGATCGAGCATTGCCGTTATATCGTTTTCAAGCTCTATTACCTCATCTCCGAGTATTAGCTCTATATCCTCCCTTGAGAAGGTATAGCTCGTATTCTCTCCGGGATTGAAGGTGAAGCTTGGTGTCTCGCCCGTATATTTATCCCTGATCGTGAAATTCTCATCTGCAAGGTATACCGTAACGCTTCCGTAGCGGTATCTGTTACCCTCATCATCTTCGTTTACAGCATCCTTGTCGTAATCCCACACAAGATACGGTGAGCTCTTGCTTATATTGTTTACACTTATATATCTCATGACCTCTTCTCCGTCACGGATATATCTGTAAGAGAATCTTGTGTTTTCCGAAACCGTAACGGTAACTGATTTTGTTCCGTTATTTTCAACGCTCATTACCGCATAATCGTTTATATCAACGAATATATCCTCGTTGTCTCTTGAAAGCGTTACCGTTACGGGTTTTGCGGTCTTATCGGTTTTTGATAATTCTATCGTTGTATCGTTATCAGCCGAATCCGTTACATCATATACGTATGTTAATTTGTTTCCGTAAAGGTCGGTCGCCTCAAAGGAGTACGTTCCGTTTTTAAAGATACCTGTTTTTACAAGAGAGCCGTATTCCGCCGTCTCAAAGCTTAGCGAAACCTCTGCTCCGTTTTCCTTCATAGATACATTTTTTATACCGTAGTCTATGTAGTAAAGAGTTACCGTTGCACTCGTCTGATATCTGTCGCCGTAAATGTTGTGGCAATCGATCGTATAATTTCTCGTTACCTCTTTTCCTGCGGGATTTTCAGCCGTAGCCCTTGGATTTGCTATACCCAGGCTGAGTCCGTTTTCTTCGGATACGTAAGCTCCCATGTAGCCGATTTCGTTATCCTCGCCCGCAAGTGAAAGCGTTACGCTCTCGTCTCCGAGATCGCCGCCCGAGAAGGTTATCGTTGCTCCGTCCCATTTTATAAGATCGAAGTTATCTCCATACTCAAACATTACGTGTGTATATGAGTATCCGTCCGAGCTTGATTGAGAAGGAGCGCTCCACTTGATATCGTTTGTCACTATGTTGAAAAGATTGTACTTAAGCTCGGGGTTTGACTTCATCGTTATCTCGTAAAGCGAATCTCCGTTTTCGGTATTCTCGTAAAGATAGTTTTCAAAGCCGAGAACATCTTTTCCAAAGTACTGTACCTGATTGTAAGCAATTCTCCATGCCAAGAATGAATCGCCTATGGTATACGGATCGCCAAAGTAGCCTCCGTAATAGTTTATATTGTACTCGCTATCAAGCTGTGAGCCTGTATTCGTTCCGTATCTTATGTGATCACCGATCTGCGGGGCTACTATCGTAACGCCGCCGTATTCGTCGGTAGCGATAAACAGTGCCGTACAAAGCATATTATAATTCGGGAAATCCGAGGTGTAGCTGTTTTGGGTGAAGTCTGCGTACTCATCAACCTTCATTCCCGTTTTCAGAACTCCTAAAGAGTCGCTCAGCGGTGTGGGATCGTCTATAAACGCCTCGTTTATTTCTCCGTCAACCAAAGAGCCTACATTCATTCCGTAATCCGACCAAAGATCGACTCTTACGTTGCCTGTTCCGTTTAACGAATAAGCCGTTTCAACCAAAAATCTTATGCTGTGAGCGTTTATAACGCCGTCTATCTGCGATGTCTGGTGAGAGGGATCGTAGTTATCGATCGCTATATTAAGCTCGGGCGTGTAGTCGGTTACTATTATCGTAAATTGCTTTACGGGTGAAACGTATCCGTTTTCCATCTTCACCTGATAGCAGATCGTATTTACTCCCTTTACAAGGTAGAGCTCGCCAAAGCCGTCAGCTCCCTTGGGGATATTTTCCTCTGTGTATATATTGTCAAGATCCGGATAGCGGGATAAGAAGTAGTTTCCGTTTGAGATTGAAAGATCTCTTTGGAAGCCCTGCTCCTCTACCTCTTGTCTTGTCGGCTCGCTGAGCATATTCCACATCTTGTAGCCCGATACCTTACCGACCTCCAAGCCCTCGTAGCTTCCAACCGTATCGGGAGTCGAAACTATAAGTCCTAATCCTCAAACTCCGTAGCTGTATACTGCGAACACGCTGCTTCGCATCTTTTCTCCGCCGATGCTTACCGATACGCCTATCGTATCAAACGGCTCGCCCTCAGCTATTTTATCTACCCAGCTGTATGTATCTGAGGTCACAGCCTCGAGGTTATATCTTGTCTGATAGGAATACTTCCATACTCCTGCGTTATCAGCCGTCTGAGCATCAAGAACGACTCTTGACGATTCGTGAATATTAACGCTTCCGTTTTTACTTAAAAGCGTTACTCTTAAATAGTAAGCTCCGGTTATAAAGCTCTCTCCGCTGTCGGTATAGCTTGGTATGGAGTAGTACTGAGATGCGCTCGCTGCAAGTCCTGTCTGCTTCGATACGACAACGTCGTCCTCTCCATTCTCTCCAGCTCTTATAAATTCCATATAAGAGCTTTCGTAATCAAAGTCGAGTATTCCGTAATCGCTTCTTATCGCATTTGAGACTGTAAAGTGGATCTGCGAGTTACGCATCGGGTTTATGCCCTTGCGCGACGCATTGTATTTATAAGGAGATTTTCCGTAATCGGCATCGGGAATGACTACCGATCCGTCCTTATCGATTATATTACCAAAATCGATATTATTTACCGTAATGTCCTTATTATAAGGAGATGCGTATCTTACAACGAAGTAGTTGGGATCGTATGCGTAGCTTCCCACATTCGCCATATCGTATACGAATCCTACCCTCGGAGTCATATCTCCGTATCCGTTTTCAAAGGATACCTTAAGATCTCCGTAATAGGTAAAGAGTCCGTAAAGAACGCTATCCTCTGTAAGAGTGTAATCATCAGTCACGATCTCGCCGGCAGATACCTCAGTATAGGAGTCCGTTCCGAGCTTTACTCTGTACCACGTTCTGCCCTTAAAGGATAAAACGTCTACCGTTTCGCCCGTTTTAACAAGCGTTACGTAAGAATATTCCTTATTATCGATCGGTGTAAGAGTAACTCGCGTATATGCATCCGCTCCGTCAAGCAAAGCAGGATCTGCGCCCGTTACCGTTATCTTGTGATGATCGCTTACCGCCGTTATATCGCCCTCAAATTTAGCGTTTGTCGACGGCTTTTCGAGACTGACGGTTATGTATTTTGCTATCGGCTCGCTTTCGTTTCCGTACTCGTCGATTGCCTTTATCCAAAGAGTGTCGGTATGAATTACGTCGCTTCCCTCTCCTAATCCGCCGTATGTCTTTTTGATAACAGCCTCCGCCTCGTTACCCGGCGTTATCACAAGCGGCAGCCATTCGGGAGCAGCCTCGCCCTCAGCGCCCGTATATTCGTCGCCGAAGTAATATAAAAATCTGTCTATATTATTTCTGTCGTGAGCGTAAACGCTCCAGCTCATCTCTATCTGAGTATTCTGATTTAAAACCTGCGCGCTCTGCGTAACGTACTCAGTCTCGGGAGCTATCTCGTCTACCATATATTCTATGGTTTCGGGAGGATCTATCTCGCTGATATTTCCTACAATATCCTCCGCCTCAACCGCTATGAAAAGATCGTCGATAAACAGCTCGTCGCTTTCAATGAGCAAATGCAGATACGTCTTCGTCGTTGCATTCAGAATAGTGAAGGTGCCTATCGGGCTCATAGCGTTTTTCTTCAGCGTAAGCTCGTTTGTATATCCCGATTTTTCCTCAGGCGGTATCGCGTTTTCGGTGAGGATATATTTTACCCTCGTATCCTTTTCAACTCCTCCGCCTATGCTCACGTAAGCCGTAGTTCCGAGCAAGCCTGCGATCTGAGAATAATTCACTATATCCTCAACGCTTATCGAAATGCTTGCCGTATAATCGGGCTCCTCGGTATTCATAGCGTAGTATTCGTAGGTTACCTCGGGAGGTGTAAAGTCTGCATACATTTTTCTTGATGGCTCTACAACGTTTGCATAAGCCGTTTTTCCGTCGATCTCGTCGGTCATCTTCGCGACCTTGATAAGCGGCTCGACATCCTCTCCCTCTTCAAGATCAAGGCTCATTCCCTGCTTGAATTTGATATTCTCGAATTTCAGAACAGTTCCCGTAAGAGTACCGTCCGCGTACATCTCGTCTACCGTATAATCCGAGGACGATGTTGCCCTTGCCTTTACCGGATTTCCGTTTTCATCAAGAATATTAAGCTCGATATATACCTTTTCAGCCTCTTCCTTTGTAAGGTGCTGATTAAGATATACGTATACGTAAAGCTCGCTTGACGGGCCTACGATCATATCGGCTCTTTCAGCCTCGCCCTCTGTCTCTTCGCCGAGAGCAAGACCTATCGTATTTTGATTATAAAGCTTTACGTCTACCGCCTCGAAGGTGTTACTTATATAGCTTTGATCTCCAAAGGACCAGTTCGTTATGCTTGCGGTATTTATGGCATTTCCCGCAAGGTCGCAAATCGGTGTGGTGGTTGCTTTTAAGTCTAATGAATCTATAACATCAACAGTGATTATCTCGTTGTTATAATCTACTGTTTCGTATGCACCCTTGTACATTTCATCGGCAAGATCTATAACACCTATCGAAATGCTGCGCCATTCATTCGGAAGATTTGCCTTTTTTATTCTGTTTACTCTGAAGTTTTTATAGTTATAAAGTCCGATATCTCCTCTGAACACCAGCGAACCGTTTTCGAGCTTTTCAAGGTAAAGCCTTACCGTATCCTTTTTGCCACTCGAAAGATCGAGAAGCTCAAGCTCTACCCAAATATTATCAAGCTCGTTCTTTACGTCCTCATTTGCAAAGCGTATCTTTTCATTAAACTTCATAGTAAGAATGAGATCCGCCGAATAGTCCTCTCTTACCTCTCTCTCAACCGTTATACTGCTTACCTGCGGAGCGGTATTGTCAATAAGCGTTAAAGAGAAATCCGTCATTATGCTATCAGGCTCGTTATAATATGAATCCGCATCAAAATATATAGTCGTCCAAGTCGTAGCCCTTGAGAGCGGAACATCCAGACTTAAGCGCTTGGCTCCGTCTGCATCTGCTCTTGCAGAGGTACTGTAGCTGTCATTTTCGTCGCCTACGTAGGTAGCCCATATTCCACCCTTACCCGAAAGAAGCATTGTGCTTGCTCTTAAATATACCTGATCCTTATTCAAGCCTACATTATTTGTTATGTAATCCGTGAGTATCTCCTTATAGCTTGAATACGACAGGCTTGAAAGATCATTTATCGGTCTTACCGTAATTCCGCCGTTTTTAAGCGTAAGCTCCGAGTGGAGCATTTGCGAATTTCGACCGCTTTCGTATTTAAATATACTGTCGCGTCCCTCTCTGTAAGGAAGATTAGAGGTTATCTGCATATCATCGTATCCGTCTTTCCAAAACTGATAGTCGTACCACGAGCCTATTGACGCTGTGTAATACGGACTGTGACCCTCGGGCTGAATGCGGTGGATTTCGTATCCGTTTACGGCATTTGTATAGCTGTTCAGCCTATTATAAATCGCATCGTTATATATCGGATATGTTTCGACGTATACATTAACATCGTATGGGTTTTTACTCACCGTCGGTATCTTTATATCGTCAAGCGAGGTTGGAGCATCTGATACCTTTTGCGAAGCGGCAATTGCCTCGTATATCTCAGCCGCCAATACGCCCGTTGGCGTTGCCAGAACATTCAGCATCATCAACGCCATTATCAGAAATGATAATATTCTGTATTTGAATTTTGTTTTTTTCCTCATAAGACCCTCCTTTGGGTATAAGCAGTTAGAATCGACCGTTTTCTTTTCAAGCTATATCAATATCCTTTTCGATCCTGTTTTCAAGATATTCAAGCATACTGTTTATTGTGCTTTGCGCCATCATCGTGTAATCAAACTGAGATACGAACTCGATAGTTTCCTGTATCTTTTCCTTTGGCACTTCATAGACGAGGAAGGTAGTTTCCAAAAAGCGCTTTATCTTTCTCTCCATCGTGAAATATCTGTCACAGGGCACTGTAAGAAAGCTTCGCATTATTCCGCCCGATGCAAGCTCAAGCTCGTAAAAATCGTTTGCTTCAAGATGCGGAAGATGCTCCTTGAATATTTCTTCAAGCTTCTTAGTTATGGTGTCGTATATGATCTTTGAAGATTCCGGAAGCGAATACGCCATCATATAAAGCTCTCTTATATGCTCCGAGCTTTCAGCCATATATAGCTGAAGAGTCGTTTCTGCCGCATAAAACATTATCTTATCGTATTTTTTTCCTTCAAGAAACTTAGCGGTTGCCTTGAACTGTCCGTCCAAAACGTATGATACAAGCCCCGCGAGCAAGCCATCCTTATTTCCAAACACGCGGGAAACTGCGTTATTGTCGCAGCCCGTTTCCTTTGATATATCCGTAAGCTTTGTCGCTGTGTAGCCGTTCGTTAAAAAAAGCTTTGCTGCGGTCAGCATAAGTTTAGATTTCAATATCTCGAACTTTTCTCCGTGTCCTATATTAGCCATGTTTGTAAATCCCCCTGTTAATCAATCAGCAAATCAACTTACTAACCGATTATCTTTTTGAATATTATACCATAGTATTTTCACATTTTCAATATATTTTATAAAATTTCTTTATATTTTTTATGATATATGCCCAATCTATTCTCCTATGTTTTTCCTGTAAACAAATATATTAAACTATAATTATTTATTTAAAAAGTTAGAATAAATAATATATATCATAAAGATTTTCTATTTTATATAATAATAACCCCCGTATGCGTGTTCTACGTTAAGGATAACAC
>JAFTXO010000051.1 GCA_017461765.1 Clostridia bacterium
CTAATTTTTCTTCTTTTGAGTGATATGTATTTGTACCACCTTTTGGTCGTCCCATTTCTTTCACCTTCCTTTCTTTTATTATACCATAGAAAAATGGTAGACACCGCTTTTTTAGTGTCTACCATCATTATATCATCTTATGTAATCCAAGATGCTTCTTTTTTATTATCTTCTTTTTTTCCTTGAACTCCTTGAATATCTCCTCAGCTACCCAAGCATTGGTTTTGCCTGTGTAGTGAATAAGATCCCAACGGAAAAGATTTTTATCCCACGCATTCGGGTCGTAATGAGGAGCATTCAGCGGCTCGAAGGTCGTGGTTTTGGTCTGCTCATTCGCAAGCTGCTCGAATATATCGTTCATATATTCCATAGCCTTCAAGTGTCCGCCTGTGGGATCCTCCTTCATCATAGCATCGACATACGGCATTCTGTGAAGGGTGATCGGCACTTCGTAGCCTATTGCCTCTCTTAAGCCTGCAAAAAAGCGCTTATACATATTTTTAAGATCGAGATTTACGATATCAAGACCGTAATTTCTTTCTTCCTCGCCGCCGCGCCAGTGAAGTCCGACGAATTCCGGCTCAAGAGAGCAATCTTCAAGATGCTTTTTAAGAAGCTTTAAAATATGAACCGTAAACGGATAAAGTGAAATATCAACGTCTCCCAGCTTGCCCGGAATAAGCTTTCTTGCCCTATCGGGATGCCACATTCCGTAAAGTCCCTGCGCTCCTATCGAAATATGGATCACGTAAAGATCAGGGAGCTGAGCCTTGTTTCCGCTATCTATCTCATCCTGCCAAAGACGCGCAAGACAGTTTGCAACGGAATAAGTATTATCCTGAGTTTCGGCAAGGTTCATACCGAAGCTTGTGTATCCCGAAAATTTAAGCTTCTCCGTATCAAACGATTGGTTCGGCTCTCTGTTTAAGCCCCATACATTTTTAAGAGGCTCTTTTATAATATCCTTTTCGTCCATCGGCATTGCGTGCCCCGTTGCGTTTGACTGACCGAAAAGCATAAATATTGCTACTTTATTTGACATATCAATTCTCCGTTTCGATTTTTTTCTTATTTTTTATTTTTATCTTATTCTTTATTGGCGTTTCCATAATTACCGCGTAGCAAAGCGCGCCCACGGTAACTATTATGCTGAGAACGGTAAATACCTTCGATATTTTTCTAAGAGTCGTGCCCTCGTACTCCGTCGTTACTCTGTAGCTTCCCGCTTCAAGGCGGAATGAAACGAGTCCGTCGGTGTTTTCGCCGTCAAGCGTGATCTCTTCTCCGTTTTCGGAAAGCGCGCTTATCTTATATCCCGGATAATAGAAAAGCGGAAGCTGTATGAGCGAATCCTCGCTTAGCTCAATGCTCATATCGTATTCGGGAGCGAAGCATTCGTTTACATTTATCTTTCCTTTTCCGTCAAGAATTACGGGCTTTAAGGAATAATCCTCGTATTTATCGAGCGAATAAGGTATTTTTGTTTTGATAGAGTAATAGAGCGAGCGATAATGCTCGGGAGTATATTCGTCATCGAAAAATACCTGCGGGCAGTATTCCTTATTAAATCCGATCGCGCTGCTACGATCAAAATAGCTTTCGGATATCTCGCTCTCCCAAACACCCGCGATCCTTTTTTCAATAAACGCCATATTTCCGACAGACAAAAATCCAACAAACACGGCAAGAGCGCAAATAGCCGTTCTTTTATTTGCATAGTAATAAGCTACAATTCCCACAAGCACCGATACAAAAAGCTGTACAAGCGACCAAACGCGCCACGGGAACTGGATATTTCTCATCATCTGGGGAACGATCTTCCACACCCACGCTTCTCTCATTATATAGAAAAGAAGGACTATCATACCGATTGAGAACCAGAAAAGCGTGTTCTTATATATTTTGTCCTCGGTTTCCTTTGCCTTCGTATACGATAAAAATGCGTACAAAAGATAGAAAACGATCGCCCCGAGATATATTTCAAACCGTCTTGCAGTGATTGATACCGTTACAAATAAAACGACGCCCGATATAAGAAGATGAAAATATTTGAGCTTGTCTATTCTTGAAAGAAGTCTATCGGCAATAACACAGAGCGCACAGCCGAGAATGAACATAATAATTCCGGAGAACAAAAACGATGTGGAAACCTTCTTGTTATTCAACCATATAAGATTTAAAAATCCTGAATAATTCCATTCCTCGCCTACTCTTGTGACGACCTCCTCGGCATTCGTCCACATTCTTACCTCGTCGCTTATATTGTAAAGATCGGTAGCCATAAGCTCCATCTGAGAAAACAGAGCTATCGAGCTTATACCGATAAGCAAAACCACCGAGCTTGCGCCGTAAATTATATATTTCTTGTTTTTCAAAAGCTTTATTATAGCCGGAAGCTTTGCCAAAAGATATAAAATTCCCGCAATAAAAGCATAAAGCGCGGTTATATTATGTGAAAGATATAAAAGCGCACCGCCCGCGATGACCTCAACAAACGGAATTATCTTTATTTCCTTATCAAAGTGAGTTATATCGTAAAGTCCCATAAAGAAAAGCGGTATAAACAAAAACGAAAACGCCTCAGCAAAGGCAAGACGGCAAAACGCGTCGAAAAGGCGGTATGGATAAAGTATATAGCAAGCTGCGGAAAGAAGCGAGGCTATCTTATTTCCCTTTGAAAAATGAATTGCAAAGCGATACATAAATACGCCCGATACGAATACCGACAGAACGAGTGTTACCTTATAAGCACTCATGAGCGACACTCCAAAAACATTTAAAATGAGCGCCATGATAACTACGGTAAGGTGTGAAAGCGGTGAATAAAACAGTCCTCCGCCAGAGCCGAGTCCCATAGCGAGATTTCCGCTTATCGCGCTGAAGCCCTCTCCGTCAAGAACGCTTTTATACTTATCGAGAATATTCGCCATATGAAACCAATAATCGTCGCCTACGTTAAGTCCGTCGTGTAAAACGAGTTGAGCTCCTATTCTGGCAAATATATAAATTAATATGTAAGGAATTGCTTTTTTGAATATATTTATTGCTTTTTCCATACTGACCTCTTTTTACTTATTTCATCTCAATTATATACCAAACAATAGGTTTTGTCAACTTCATATTGTTAAAGCTTTTTAACATAGATTTAACATAGAAGCGGTTACAGATTTTACATACATACGGTATTATGGATGTGAATGACTAAATAAAATTTACTTTCAGGAGGAATTGTTAAATGGATTGGAAGGATATTTTAACGCTTGTCGGCGGTCTTTGCCTGTTCCTTTTCGGTATGAACGTAATGGGCGAGGGACTTGAGAAAAGCGCAGGAAATCAGCTTAAATCAATCTTAAGTAAATTCACATCTAACCCTATAAAGGGCTTTATTCTCGGCGCGGGCGTCACTGCTGTTATTCAAAGCTCCTCGGCTACGACGGTTATGCTCGTCGGCTTTGTTAACTCAGGTATTCTCTCTCTTGCCGGAGCTATTCCGATTATTATGGGCGCTAACGTCGGTACAACAATCACCGCATGGCTTCTTTCACTCACAGGCGTTGAGGGCAGCGGCTGGCTCGAAATATTCAAGCCGTCAACCTTTACTCCTATCCTTGCTCTTCTCGGCGTAGTTCTTTATGTGTTTATGAAAAACCCGAAAAGAAAGGATATCGGTCTTATCCTTCTTGGCTTTGCTACTCTTATTTACGGTATGGACATTATGTCAGGTTCTGTTGCGGGACTCAAGGATGTTCCCGAATTTGCAGAGCTCTTTGTTAAGTTTCAAAATCCGCTCCTCGGTGTTCTTGTCGGTACTTTGGTTACGGCTATTATTCAAAGCTCGTCCGCCTCTGTCGGCATTTTACAAGCTCTTTCCTCAACAGGAAAAGTGTCCTTCGGTGCGGCTATACCGATCATCATGGGTCAGAACATCGGTACGTGCGTAACTGCTCTTATCTCATCAGTGGGAGCTAACAAAAACGCAAAGCGCGTTGCGGTAGTTCATCTTTCCTTCAATATTATAGGTACTGCTATAATGCTCTCGCTCTTCTACGGTGCAAACGCAATTTTCGATTTCACATTTATAAACGACAATATCGACGAAAAATGGATCGCTATCATTCACTCTCTCTTTAATGTTGGATGTACGGCAATTCTTCTTCCGTTCTGCAAGGCACTTCAAAAGCTTGCGTTCCTTATCGTTCCCGAAAAATCCGCAAACGACGAAAAGTATACTCTTTTCGACAACCGTCTTCTCTCAACACCGAGTATCGCTATTGAAAGAGCTCGTACGGTTGCTATTGATATGGCTCATCTTTCTTCGACATCTCTTCACAGATCCTTCGCTCTTATCGAAAACGGCTATGACAAAAAAACTATCGATAAGATCTTTAAGGAAGAGGGCGAGGTTGACACCTACGAGGACGAGATAGGCTCTTACCTTGTAAAAATAACGAGTCAGGATCTTACGCAAAACGACAGCCATGAGGTTACAAAGCTTCTTCATATGATCGGTGATTTTGAAAGACTGAGTGACCACGCAATAAACGTGGCTGAAAGCATTCAAGAGCTTCACGACAAGGATCTTTCCTTCTCCGACAAGGCAAAGGAAGAGCTTGGAGTTATGGTAAAGGCTATTGATGAGATACTTGATATCTCAATGAAAGCATTCGAGGAAAACAACATCGATCTTGCTATGAAGGTTGAACCCCTTGAGCAGGTTATCGACTCTCTTCAGACGGTTATCAAGACAAATCATATAGGACGTCTTAAAAACAGTGAATGTACGATAGAGCTTGGATTTATCCTCTCTGATCTTCTCACAAACCTTGAAAGAATATCGGATCACTGCTCCAATATCGCAAACTGCGTTATAGAGATCTCTCATAACAGTCTCGGTATGCACGGCTACAAAAAATCCTTGCGCGCAGGTGACGATCTTTACGATAGCTATTTTGCGGAATACTCCGACAAGTACGCTTTAAATCTTGAGTTTTAATATATTCAGACAGAAGATGCGATTGCATCTTCTGTTTTTCTATTCTCCTCTCGTTGTTGATTTTGCACAAATTTTTATAAGTTATTTAGTTAAATATATACAAAATGTTTAAAAGGTACTTGAAATATATATTTATATGTGCTAAAATTTAAGTATGATGTGATTTTTCTATTGCATTTACAAAATATATATTGAAGGAGAACTTTTATGGAAAAGGTTTATACGAAAAGTATTCGTAATGTTGCGTTACTCGGTCACGGTGGCTCGGGAAAGACTTCTCTTGCCGAATCTATGCTTTTTATTTCAAGACTTACGGACCGTCTTGGCACGATAGCTGACGGAAATACCGTATGCGACTATGATCCCGAAGAAATCAAAAGAGGTTGCTCCATCTCCGCTTCCTGCGCTCCTATGCTCTGGAACGGTACTAAGATAAATATTCTCGACACTCCCGGATTTTTCGATTTTGAGGGTGAGGCAAGACAGTGCGTAAGAGTTGCCGATGCGGCTATAATCGTCGTTGACGGCAAGGCGGGCATTGAGGTAGGAACTGAGCTTGCATGGAATTTGGCTACCGAGGCTAACATTCCCAAGGCTTTCTTTATCAATAATTTCGACGATCCCGATGCAAGATTTTATAAGGTATTCGGTGCAATAAGAGAAAAATACGGTCTTAACGTTTGTCCTATTCAGATCCCGATCATCGACGGCGACACCGTTATCGGCTTTGCCAACCTTATAGAAATGTGCGTTTACACCTTCGAGCGTATCACGGGTGAATATGCAAAGAGCGCTATTCCCGACAAGTTTATGGACGTTTGTACGGAATATCATAACATCTTGCTTGAGGCTATCGCGCAAACGAGCGAGGAGCTTATGAATAAGTTCTTCAACGAGGAGGAGATCTCGCGTTTCGAAGCTCTTGAAGCTATACATAACGGCATCATAACAGGCGATATAGTTCCCGTATTCTGCGGCTCTGCAGTTAAGAACTGGGGTATAAAGACCTTCCTTGACACGATTGCCGAGTCCTTCCCGCGTCCTTTGGCAAGAAAGGTAGAGCATCTTGTTGACGCTGACGGAAATATTACCGAAACTCCTATTGATATGGACAGCTCAGATACATCTATTTTTGTATTCAAAACCCTTGCCGATCCGTTCGTTGGTAAGATATCCTTCTTCAAGGTAATGAACGGTGAGCTTAACAAGGATACAGTGCTTCGCAACACACGCACCGGCGCTTTGGAAAAATTCGCGAAGATGTTTATGATGCGCGGCAAGCGTCAGATCGAGATCGACGGCTTCTGCTGCGGAGATATCGGCGCTACGGCAAAGCTTTCAAATACGAATACAAACGACACTCTGACTACTCTTCAGGGTGATATCAAATACGAGCCTATCAAATTCCCGCGTCCTTATATGACAATGGCTATAACGCCGAAAACAAAGGGCGACGAGGATAAGATCTCCTCGGGTATTTCAAGACTTCTTGAGGAAGATCCTACTCTTAAATACGAAAATAACTCGGAAACGAAGCAGCTTACCATTTCAGGTCTTGGAGATATCCACCTTGATGTTATGGTATCAAAGCTCCAGAATCGCTTTGGCGTTGCTGTCGAGCTTAAAAAGCCGAAGATCGCTTACAGAGAAACTATCAAAAAATCGGTAGATGTTGAAGGTAAGCATAAGAAGCAATCGGGCGGCAGCGGTCAGTACGGACACGTTAAGATCAAATTTGCTCCCGGCGAGGACGAGGGTCTTACATTTACGACGAGCGTAGTCGGCGGTGCGGTTCCGAAGAATTACTTCCCCGCTGTTGAGGCAGGTCTTAAGGACTGTATGCAAAAGGGCGTTTTAGCAGGATATCCTATGGTAAATCTCGCGGCTAACCTCTATGACGGCTCTTACCACGACGTTGACTCGAACGAAATATCCTTCAAGCTTGCGGCAGGTATTGCTTACCGTGACGGTATCGCAAAGGCAAATCCCGTTCTTTTAGAACCGATAGGCGAGCTTAAGGTAACAGTTCCGGAAAACTACGTTGGTGATGTTATAGGCGATCTTAACAAGCGCAGAGGAAAGGTTATGGGTATCGAGCCGTCCGAAAACGGTGATTCTCAGATCGTTCTTGCCGAAGTTCCCTTCTCCGAAATGGCTGAATACGTTATCGACCTTCGTGCATCGACACAGGGCAGAGGCAGATTCGACTTTGACTTCATAAAATACGAGGAAGTTCCCTCAAGCATAGCAGAAAAGGTTATTGCCGAGGCCAACAAATAATTTTAATACTTTAATCAAGCAAAAATCGGGTGAAAAATTCACCCGATTTTTATTTTTCGCTTGACTTTTTGACTGCTTTTATGATATTCTTAAAAGGCTGTTTTTAAAAAGCACGCATTTTTCAGACAGCTTTGATGAAATCTATCTAAAGATTTAGCAAATACACTTGTTCAGGAGGTTTTATTTTGACTCAATCGGATTTTTTAGGAAAAGAAAAAATTTCTAAACTACTTTTCAAATTTTCGATACCTTGTATAGCATCACTTCTCATAAGTGCGCTTTACAATATCGTCGATCAGATATTTATTGGCAACAGTGAGCTCGGATATCTCGGAAACGCCGCAACGGGAGTGGTTTTCCCGATACTTATAATAACTATGGCATTTTCCTGGTGCTACGGTGATGGAAGTGCGGCTTATTTAAGCCTTTGCCAAGGACGAAACGACACTCGCAGCGCTCACAAATGTATGGGAACTATGATAACCCTTACCTTCATAACGAGCATCGTACTTATGATCCTGTTCTTTATTTTCGAAGATCCGCTTCTTAAAATATTCGGCGCGACCGAGGATGTTTTAGATGAAAGCGGGAACGTGATAATTCCCGGATCTATCGGTCTTGCAAAGCAATATTTCAAGATAATCGTCGGCGCTCTTGTTCCTTATATGCTCACAAACGCCATGGCAAGCGTTGTCCGTGCGGACGGAAGCCCGACATATGCTATGATAATGACCCTTTCAGGCGCTATTATCAATATAATCCTTGACCCTGTGTTTATTTTCGGCTTTGATTGGGGCATTGAGGGCGCGGCTTACGCTACTATTATCGGTCAGTTTGTTTCCTTCGTTTTCGGAGCTTATTATTTTATAAAAAGGACAAAGAGCTTCAAGCTTACATTAAAGAGTCTTATTCCCTGCTTCAGCGTTTTCAAGCATGCTCTCGGATTTGGCGTTTCTACATTTATAACTCAGCTCTCGATTGTTGCGATATCTCTCGTTTGCAATATAATGCTTGCCACCTATGGAGCAAAAAGCGAGCTTGTTGGCTTTGACGCAAACATTCCGATCTCCGCAATAAGCATCGAAACAAAGGTATTTACCGTGATTTTAAATATTGTTGTAGGCTTAATTCTCGGTGCTCAACCTATAATCGGCTACAACTACGGTGCAAAACGCTACGGCAGAGTAAAGGAAACTTATAAGCTCGTTATACTGCTCACTCTCGCTGTCGGTATCGTATCGACATTACTTATCGAGCTTTGCCCGCAAATACTTGTTCTTATGTTCGGTACAAACGGCTCAGATCCCGAGCTTTATATGAATTTCGCAAAGATGACATTCAGAATATTCCTATCTCTCGTTACGTTCACCTGCTTCATAAAGATATCCTCTATCTTCTTCCAAGCAGTCGGCAGACCTGTTTCCGCCATGATCTCATCACTTTTCAGAGATATCGTATTCTTTATTCCGTTAGCGCTTATTCTTCCTAACTTTTTCGGACTTGAGGGAGTGCTTTATGCGTCACCTATTGCAGATATATTTGCTATAATAGTCGCCGTTACGCTTAATATAAAATTCTTCAAGCACCTTAACCGATTAGAAAAGAGCTCAAAGCTTCAATAAATATCCACCCGCATCGCATGGTTTTCGTTTTACAATAATCAAAAATCCCGACACATGTCGGGATTTTTGATTATAGCTTAAATAATTTAAGAGCCTTTATTGCACTTCCACTTTCGTAATTCTGAACCCTACCGAGAGCAAAAAATCCATTCTTATCGCAAATGCGCACCGCCTGTCCAATATCAAAGCTTGTCTTTATCTTTTCCTGATAGATCTCACATCCGCTGTGACAAAGCCTTGAATAAAAATCGGAAAGAACTATCCTCGGGTATTCGCAAAACAACGCTTCCGGTCCGTCAACAAGCGATGCCCTCTGCTCATAGGTTAGCTTTTCAAGCTCCTCTACCGTATACGCCTTATCGATAGAAAAATCTCCGCTCTTAGTCCTTTCAAGCGCGCTCATACACGCTCCGCAGCCGAGATTTTTACCGATATCGGCACATAGGGTGCGAATATATGTACCCTTTGAGCATTTTACATAGAGCGTATAAATTCCGCTTTTTTCATCCACTTCCTCGGCTCTTAGGGAGTATATATTTATTTTCCTCGCCTGACGCTCGATCTCTATACCCTCTCTTGCAAGATCGACGAGCTTTTTTCCGCCGACCTTTAATGCACTGTACATAGGCGGTATCTGCTCTATCTCACCGACAAACTTCTCACACACCGCGAAGAATTCTTCCTTATCAGGCAATTTGTCGCTTCTTGTGAGCACCTTTCCGCTTATATCCTCGGTATCGGTAGTTATTCCAAGCTGTATTTCGGCTTTATATTCCTTATCATGCTCGGTAAGATATTCAGCCGCCTTAGCGCTTCTGCCAAGCAATATCGGCAAAACACCCGTTGCCATAGGATCAAGCGTTCCCGTGTGTCCGACCTTTTTGGTGTTGAAAAGCTTTTTCATTTTAAAAACTATGTCAAACGAGGTCACACCGCTATGCTTATTTACGATTATTACGCCGTTTATCTCGTCTTGCATATTAAAAAGCCTCCGAAAACAGCTTCACTACCGTATCAAATGCTTCACTCGGAGTTTTTGCGGTAAGCGACGCGCCCGATGCCTTTTTGTGTCCTCCGCCGCCAAGCCTTGCGCAGATTTCCGATACGTCTATATCACAGTTTGAGCGCGACGAAACCGTAAATTTTTGATTGTCCTTATCGGACTGCTTTACTGATACTGCAACCATAACGCCCTCTATTTGTCTTACAAGATTAACTACATCGGATATATCGTCGTTTGTAAGAGCGTTCTCGTTTTTCATATCGGTAGTCACCATTATAATTGCGAGCGCTCCGTTATGAAACAGCTTCATATTTTCATAAGTGATCCTTGCCGCGCGTATCTCGCCTATAGTTTTGGAATCAAAGATCCTTCTGTTTATCTCGGCAAAATCAATTCCCTTTTCAACGAGCTTTGATGCGCAAATATAGACACTCGGCGAGGAATTTGAATATCTGAAGCACCCAGTATCGCCCGATATACCCGCGTATACACACTCATAAAAGCGCTTCGGTAACTTATCAAAAATACCGAGGTGAACGGATATATCGTAAATTATTTGAGCGCACGCCGCACAAAAGTTCTCGTAATAATCGGAAAAGCGTGTATTCATTTCGTGGTGGTCTATTGTGAGCTCCACCTTATCCGCCATTTCCTCGTAAGTGCCAAGCTGTGAGGGAGATGCAACGTCAACCGCGATCAGCCTTTCATACTCCGAAATATTCTGCTTTGTTATATCCTGTGAGCCTGTTATAAAAGCAAATTTCGGATTTGCCCCATCAGCGCACAAAACACCCGTTTCCGAGCCGTAATAATTCAAAATGCACGAAAGCGCATATGCCGAGCCGAGTGTGTCGGGATCGGGATTTTTATGACACAGAATAAGTGTTTTTTTAGGTAACGTAAGTCTCTTTGCAAGCTCCTCAATCGTCATTTTCTTCATTTTCTTCATCCTCGTCGTAGGGCTTTATGTCAAGACCGCTTAAGATCTTCGATATATTAGCTCCGTATTCCGCAGAGCCATCATATTCAAATGTAAGAGCGGGAGTTATTCTTAAATTTATTCTCTTGGCAAGCTCCGAACGGAAAAAGCCTTGCGCGTTTTTAAGCGCCTTCAAAACCTCCTCCTTCTCTGCTCCTATTACCGAAAAATATATCTTGGCAAATTTAAGATCTGCGCTAACGTCTGCCGCAGTTATCGAAACGAGAGCGCCCGAGATGCGAGGATCCTTTACATCGCGCAAAATCTGCGCCATTTCTTCTTTTACCGCATCGTTTATTCTGTTTTGTCTGTATTTAGCCATATCTGTCTCCTTTTGGTCGGATGTTATTCATAATATAAGTATACCACATATACATATAAATTTCAAAGAAAAAATTAACTTTGCTTGAAAAAAGCTCGTCAAAATGATATACTTAAATATATAGCTCCGTAACAAAGCAGTTTTCTGTCAAAAATCAGTCTTTTGCCGGGACAGAGCAAAATATATAAACATTTTTTTGGAGGATATATGCTCGATACAGTTATCATAATTCTACTAATAATATCGATAGCCCTTTTGGCGGTATTGCTTGTTAAAGTATTTATGAAAAAGGACAGCCCGAAGGATAACGGTGAAGATATACGAAGATCCGTTTCAAGCGCATTTTTGGAAACGAGCCCGCATATGCTCGGTGCATTAAAGGAGAATAATTCGGCATTTCTTGAAAAGATAGAAACGGAGATAAAGCATTCAAAGGACACACTTGACAGCTTTTCAAGGGTATTGTCCGAAAAGCTTGACGATATGAATAAAACGGTCGACAAAAATCTTTCGGAGCTAAGACGCGAAAACTCGGAAAAGCTCGAAAACATTCAAAAGACCGTTGACGAAAAGCTTGATAAGACTCTCTCCACCCGATTGAAGGATTCATTTGAAAACGTTATAAAGCAGATAGGAGAGGTAAATAAGACTATCGGTGAGATAAAGGGGCTTGCGAATGATGTCGGCTCGCTTAACAGAGTTCTTTCAAATGTAAAGACAAAGGGTATTGTCGGCGAGGTCATTTTGGGAAATATAATTTCGGAGATACTTGCAAGGAACCAATACGACGAAAATGTTGTTACAAAAAAGGGCTCGGCAGATCCTGTTGAATTTGCTATCAAAATGCCGGGCAAGGACGACGGATACGTATATTTACCGATCGACTCGAAATTTCCGCTTGAAACATACTATAAGATCAAGGATGCGATAGACAACTGCGACAAGGATGCTCTTACGGAGGCTAAAAAGGAGCTTCGCCAAAAGCTCAAGACTTACGCAAAGGATATAGCCAAAAAGTACATAGATCCGCCGAACACGACTGATTTCGGAATAATGTTCTTGCCGATCGAGGGGCTTTATATCGAGGCTATCGATATGGGGCTTTTTGAAGAATTCCAGCGAGAATTCAAGATCTCAATAGCAGGGCCGTCAACGCTTACCGCGCTTCTCAACTCGCTTCAGATGGGCTTTAAATCTCTTGAGATACAAAAGCATTCGAGTGAGGTATTCACTCTGCTCTCCGCTGTAAAGACGGAATTTGAAAAATTCGCGGGAGTTTTGCAAAAGGCACAAAAAAAGGTCGACGAGGCAAGCAACGAAATATCAACTCTTGTCGGCACAAGAACGAACGCTATCAACAGAAAGCTCAAAAATATCAATTATATCTCCGATGAGGAATCAAAAAGCGTTCTGGAGCTTAATGACGATGAATAAAAGCAGTAAAACCTCGACACAGTGTCGAGGTTTTTCATATACTGTAATAGATTTTAAATAAAATCATTCAAGATAATTAGATCTGAACTCTTTTATATATTCGGCGTCTATATTCATTTCCTTAAGGAAAAATTCTTCGGGGCTCGGATATTTATCGATCCTTTCAAAAACGATATCTGCATACATCTTATCAACTCCGTTAAGATAAGGGATATCGTGTATGATTTTTTCGTCCGTTCCCGTCTTTTTGGCAAGAGCAACGGTTTTTTCAATATCGGATGAGACACTTTCATTGGTCCTTAAATAATCCTTTAATATTTCATCCCTCGGAACATCAAGAAGAGTAAGGAGCAATATAGCGCCAACACCCGTTCTGTCCTTTCCCGCGGTACAGTGAAAAATGACACTCCCCTCGGTGTTTTCCTTTAAAATATCAAAAAACATTCTGTATTTGCCAAGTCCGTACGGGGATACAAGATCGTTATAAAATTTCTTCATCCACTCTATTCCGCATCCGTTAAAGCCTATGCAAAAATCAAGCAATACTCTGTCAATCGGCAAGCTCTCGTAATCGTTTTTACTGACTACCTTGCTATCAAGCTCACGGACAATCGGTACGTGTATATATTCAACTCCGTCCATTTTAACATTCGGAGTTACGTTTATTACTGCTTGCGTACGCATATCAATAACCTTTTTAAGACCGTACGATCTTAAAGCTTCAACATCCCTTTCCGTAATCAGCGACAAATTTCCCGTGCGTAAAATTCTTCTGCTTTTTATTTTTCTTCGGTCGTTTGTCAAAATACCGCCGAGGTCACGTGCATTTTTGCAGCCTTCAAGATCAATTTTCATAGTTTTTCTCGCTTTTTTGCTTTATTTTAATAAAATTATATCACAATTTCTTGATATTTTCAATCGGTTGTGGTATCATTTAGATATATATTCTTTTATTCCTTTAAGGAGGTATTATGAAAAGCTTTGATACTATTGCCAAAGAAATGGCAGACTCATATAATAAATCGGAAATAACTATGTTCGAAAGCGATTTCACCTTACCCTCAAGAGAGGCTGTTATCGATATTTTGAACGATATAAAAAAGCTTATGTTTCCCGCATATTTTGCATCCTTTGATTCAAATGAAAGCGCACAGTGCTTTGCTGAGCCACTTATAAATTCTATATATTTCAAGCTTAAAAAGCAGATAGCTCACGCTTTATCCTTCAGAGAAAAGAAAAACATTCTAGACGAGGCTGAGAGATATGCAAGTGAATTCGTTGCTTCCCTGCCAAAGACTCATAAAATACTTTTGACCGACGCACAGGCTACCTTTGAGGGTGACCCTGCCGCTCAAAGCAAGGAAGAGATAATCTTCTCCTATCCCGGATTTTTCGCAATATTCGTATACAGGGTGGCACATTTGCTCTATCTTTCGAAGATTCCGTTTATCCCGAGAATGATGACGGAGTATGCTCACGGTCTTACGGGTATCGATATAAATCCCGGCGCTACGATCGGCGAATACTTCTTTATCGACCACGGCACAGGTGTCGTTATCGGCGAAACCACCGTTATCGGAAAGCATGTCAAGCTCTATCAGGGCGTTACTCTGGGTGCTCTCTCTCCAAGAAAGGGTCAGATACTTTCGGGAGTTAAAAGACATCCTACCGTTAAAGACAATGTTACCATATACTCGGGCGCTTCCATTCTTGGCGGTGAAACAGTGATCGGCGAGGGGGCTATTATAGGAGGAAACTCCTTTATAACCGAAAGCGTTGCCGAAAATGCCCGTGTTAGCGCTAAATTACCGGAGTTAATAATAAAATGAATTGTAAAATAAAAACGATAACCACGCAACAGGAATATCCCGCTGCATCTATTTTCGGCGCTATCGCAAGCGAGCTTGATATAGGCTCGTATGAGGAAAGCTCTGCAGATGTTATTGAAACATATTTACAGGGCGACATATTCGAAAACGATGACGATGTAGCCGTTGTTTACGAGGAGATAATATCCGATCAGAACGACGCGTGCGACACAAGGCTCACCTTTAAAAAATCACTTCCCACAGATGTAGTGCTGACTCGAAAGGGTGCGGTAAATACCGTTATGCAGTTTACCCAGGGCGGACGCACAATATGCGTTTACAATACACCGTTTATGCCCTTTGAGATCTGCGTTTTTACAAAGAGTGTAGAAAACAGACTCACAGATCTTGGATATCTTGAGATAGTATATCTTATCGAGATAAAGGGTGCAAGCGCGCAAAAAACGGTTTTCAGAATGGAAATTGAAAAAATATGACAGAACTCGAATTCAGAGCTGAGCTAAAAAATCTTCACGGCGGATATTTGTTCTTCGGCGATGAGGATTATTTAAAGTTTTCTTATGCGAAGGAAGTAAAAAAGAATACGCTTGACGGCTCGTTTGACGAATTCAATCACGTCGTTCTTTACGGTGAGGACTTTTCTCCGAGTGCGCTCTATTCAGCTATTGCAACCGTTCCCCTTATGTCGGAGAAAAAGGTGGTTGAGCTTCGTTCGCTCGAATTTAAAGCTCTTAAAAAGGACGATATCCGTATGCTTGAGGAGGTTTTGTCCTCACTTGCGGAATACGATCACACGGTATTTATTCTCCGTGCCGACGCTCATCTTTTTGATGCGGGTAGGCTTCCCTCCCGTCCGAGCGAAATGTATAAGATGCTTACAAAATACTTGACTCCCGTTGAGTTTTCTTTTCCGACCAGTGCAAGATTGCGTTCGTGGATAGGCAGGCACTTTACCGAGGGCAAGATACGCTTTGACCTTACGCTTTGCGATTATCTTGTTGAGATCTGCGGTCACAGTATGTGGAATTTATCAAACGAGATAGAAAAGCTTTGCGCTTACGCAAAATTCAATTCTCTTTCATCTCTTACAAAAGAGGATATCGATAAAGTATGCTGTAAAACGATAGAATACGATGATTTTCAGCTTACAAACGCTCTTTTGAGCGGCTCGCGCGATTTTGTTTTTGAAACGCTAAGACGCCAGAAATTAAATCATGAGCCTGCTAATATAATTCTTGCATCTATTGTAAAAATGTATACGGAGATCTATTCGGTTTCCCGCCTTCAAGCGCTTGGAACTCCAAAGGACAAGATAGCATCAATGCTTAAGATACACGAATTCAAGGTAGGAAAATATCTTGCCAAAATCGCAAAAACGTCTCCCGCCCGTATTGAGCGTTCGCTTGAGCTTTGCAGGGAGGCTGATCTTAAATCGAAATCTTATTCAAATGTTTCTTCTTATATTGCTGTAGAAAGGCTTGTAAGCACGCTTTGTGCTCTTTGAACGAATGAAAATAAAATATCCTATAATCGTTGAGGGCAAATACGACAAGATCAAGCTTTCATCTCTTTTTGAGACGACTGTCATAACGACCGACGGCTTTTCTATTTTCAATCACGAGGAAAAGCTATCTTTAATAAGAAAGCTTGCCCAAAGGGACAAAATAATCCTGCTTACCGATTCGGACGGCGCAGGACATCTTATTCGCTCATATATAAAGCGCGCCACCTCGCCTGACAGAGTTATAAATCTTTATACTCCGAGAATAGAGGGAAAGGAAAAGCGTAAAAAAACCGCCTCGCGTGAGGGAATATTGGGAGTTGAGGGGATTGAGCGTGAAGCTCTTATAAAGCTTCTTGAGCCTTTTTCCTGTGATGCGTGTGAGCGGAAAAATAATGATCCGATAACGAAAGCCGATCTTTACAGATACGGTCTTTCGGGAAAAAGCGATAGCGCAAAGCGACGCGCAGAGCTTTTAAGATCACTTGATCTGCCCGAAAATATGAGTGCAAATGCCATGCTAAGCGCAATAAATATTCTCTATTCAAAAAAAGAGATTGAAGAAAAATTATCAACAATTATATAATATCAAACCCCGCACAACTGAAGTGAACCCCATTTAGTTCACAACCGCGGGGTTTCGTTATATAAAAAGAGGTTGTCGTACGGCTGATGTTCTTAGCGGAGAATTAAAAAGCACTGCTAAGTGCGAGCATCGCATTTGACTGGTTAAATGCAAATATGGGCTAAGCCCAAACCCGTATACAAGCAGAAAGAGCAAGAGTAAAAGGAAACAAATCCTTCTATTCTTGCTCTGCTTGTTTTATGGATGAATTGATGCTGACGCATCATGAATTGGCTTCGCCATGATTTCTCGCTTCGCTCCATGAATTGAATTGCAACGAATATCATGCCCGTAGGGCAATTCATGCGGTTTACTGTAATTCATGACACGCAGTGTCAATTCATGCAACATCGTTGCAATTCATTGCGTGTTCTCCGTTAAGGATAACACGCATAACGACAACCTCTTTTATTTGATTTCAACAGCGTTAAAATCTTAATTAACGTCCGCGCATCGAAAGGATCTGTTCCTCGTCTGTCATTGTTTCCGACTGCTTCTGCTTTCTTGTCTTTATATGGCGGAATATAATTCCCAATACAAAGAGTACGATCATAGCAGCAATGAGCCAATAAACAGGTGAGTGCGTATACTCAACGAAGTCAGGCTTTTTGAAGTTGGCGTAGAAGGTTTCAGCATCCTCCATCATTTGTCCGCCGCCTGTTCTTGCAAGGTTTACAAGCAAGTCCTCGCCAATGCTCTCGTTCTTTGCAAGATTGAATATGTCATATTCATCCTCATAGAAGCCTACAACAGCAGAATTAGCTATATCCATAAGCTGATTTTTGCCGTCGTTGCTAACGAGCTTGACTGTTATTCTATACATTCCCGTCTGATCGGGAGTATTGATAGTTATTCTGTATTTCTTGTTTGCTACCGCAACGAGCTCAAGCTCGTTTCCGTCAGCATCTGTTGTATAAACAGTTCCGTCGGGAGCTGTATATTCAAGAATAAGCTTTTCTTGCTTTGCATCTCCGTCGTAACGCAATCTCTTGACCATCTCAACCGTTACAGTCGTCTGATCGCCCGATCTTTTCGATTCGATATCAAGTCCGCTCGTATCTACCGCTTTTTCAAGCGCAACGAATGAGTTAAGAACGATATTCTTAATAAGCACCGCAGTTTCGGGATCGTTATACCAATTATCCGACCAGCCGGATTTTTTGCCAAGATCGCTCATAAATACCGTAACATATCCGCGGCTGTCCGTCGGTTGCCATTCTGCAACGATAGGACGGTATTTATCATCTGCGGAGATTACCATCATAGCTCCCTCTTTAACGGTCGTACCGTAGTATCCGCCAAGTGTGGGAACGCTGTCAAGTCCTGTTACGCCTGTAAATATTGCTGATTGATTGGACTGAATAAGAGGCTGAAATTCCTTTTCATTTATCAGCTCGCCTTGAATGCTGTCTGCTATCTTGAAAAGAGACTCGTTAAGGTCAAGTGATGTAGATACAGTTCTGAACGAGCCTCCGCCGTAGTCAGCCAAGAGTCTTAATTCGTTTTGAGCTGTACCCGAGTCATTACCTATACAAATCGTTGAGGTTATAATGCCCGAACGCTTCATAGCCTTGATCGTGGTATCGTATCCCGAATCAAGATCGGCAGGCTCACCGTCTGAGATGAAGATGAACTGACGAAGCTCTGCATCGGTTTCGGAAAGAAGTCTATTACCTGCATTGATACCGTTTGTATAGTTAGTACCCTGTACGCCTATCGTATATCCGTTTGCGTCCTTGGGATTACCACCCTTCAATCTGTTGCCCTGAGCATCGTGCTTATAGAAGTAGCTCTCGAACTTGGTTTGGATCTGCTCTGCGATCCATTCCTTTTCGGCAACCTCGGTAAGCGGAACAACAGGCTGGCTCGGGGCGTTGCCCCAGAATACAACGACGCCTACGTAGTCCTCAGGGTTCATCTGGTCAATACAAGCAAGTACTCCCTCAAGCACCATATCGTAACGTGTTTTAAGCTCGCCGTTATCCTTGGTTTCGCCAACGCTTTGACCCATTGACGAGGAAAGGTCAACTGCTATAACCGTTGCTACCTTTTCCTTTATTACGGTGATCTTAAGCTCTACGGGCAAGATACCTGCTATCGGATTCTCTGCAAATGCGGAGTTTGCGTAGCTGTTATCACCTGCGCTATAGAAAAGTCCTCTGCCAAGCTCCGTTACAAATCTTTCGATATAATCGGTAGCCTTATCGGGAAGATCCTTAAAATCAACGTTCATAAGAGCAATATGATCGTATTCGAGGAGCTCTTGCATAGTTTCGGGGAAATCCTTAGTACCCTTTATATCTACCTCATAACCCTCTAATCTTATAAGCTCTGCTACCTTTTCGGATTGTGTTCCGTCGCCGTCGATAATAAGCATTTTTGCCTCTCCTGCTATATGGAACCATGAGTAGAGCTTATTGTTCTGCTCGATAGTATCGTCGGAGAGCTCAATAACTGCGTAGAGCGAATGTATACCTGCGCCTTGTGCAACGTAACCGTTATATGCAAGCGCCTGAGTATCATTCTCCTTAAATCTTACATCTTCGAATTTCTTTACAAGAGTATCCTTCGTTTTACCGTCTGAGGTCTGCTCGGTCTCATATATAAGAACGTTACCGATAGCATCCTTTGTGCTCATGAATTCAAGTCTTATATCTACCTCGTTTGAGGAATCATTCTTTGCTTCCGCTGTAAGAGAGGTGATCTGAACCTCTTTATTGTTTGAATCAACTATATCAAAATATTTTGCATCAAGTGTGATTCCTTTTTGAGAAAGCGTTTTTGCCGCTCCCCAAGGATTTGTTTGAGTTGTGTTTCTGCCATCGGAGATAAGAAGCACACGCTTATTTACGTTTTGCTCTTTAAAGAGATTAACCGATTCTGTGAGCGCTTCCTCAATATCCGTATTTGATTTTTCGATAGCGCCGTCCTCAAAATCAAGATAATCCTCCTTGACCTCAGGCTCTGATATTTCACTTACCTTATACGTGTTATCCGCGAATACGATAAGTCCTATTCTTGTGTGTTCGTCAGCCGATTCATGAATCGATTTGATATATTCGTTCATATCATCCTTCATAGCCGCGTTACTTTCCGACATATCGACAAGAATAACCACATCCGTATCCTCGGGAGGAGCGGTAGTTTCAACGATCGTTACGTCAGCAAGAAGTGTTGTGGCAAGGGCTATGAGCAAGATCGTGATAATAAGAGGAACTATTCTCTTTACTGCGAGCTTTCTGCCCTTACGAAGTCTGAAAAACGGGATAAGTGACAAGATTATAAGCGGTATTGCCACTAAGAACATCCATGGACGGGCTATTTCCAAATTAAAATTCATCTTTGTAATATACCCCCCATTCTACTATTAAGAGGATGAGCAACAATGCTACAAGATACGGCCAGATCTCGATCGGGCTACGGTCGATTGGTGCAGTTGCGGGAGGCGACTGAACTACCTCTGTGTACGCATTTGTATTTATATCACTTTCCTCTGCGGAGATATGCACTGGAATCATAAACGATTTCGTTCCGTCCTCTCCGTATGTTACTGTTATCTTATAGTCACCCACCAGATCAAGCGCTTGAGTATAATCGCCCGCTGTTGATGCCGAATATATGATCTGATCGTTAGGATCGCGAACCTCAAGTGCAGTTCCGCCTACGGGAACCTTAAACTCAAGCTCGTCTCCTACGACGAAATCTCTTGACGCGAGCTCATCGGGAACTGAGAATTTAACAAGGTTATCGATAAGCACGGGTGAGAGAACGAATTGCATTATCAGGTTGGAGTTGAAAATATCGAAGGTGAAAACAACTACTCTTGTGTTGTTCGCTTCTTCAATTCCCGCAATTATAAGCGGCATATTATTTGCACTTTTTATAACAGCCTCATATTTTTTGGGAAGGTTTGCAGGTGTATTCTTATACTTACCTACATACCACTGTCCGTCCATCTTGATACCGTTCGTTATCGTTTCATAGGTATCTGTGTCGGGGTTTGTATCTCCCGGAAGTATTACCGAATAGGGATATGTTTCTTCTATTTCATCGCCTATCTCTATTTCCGTTCCGACAGGTGTGCTTTTCGGATTTATAAACCATACAGCACCGTCAGAGGGGAGTATTTCGGGCATATTGCTCTCGCCCTCGAAGATATAAAGATCATATCCCTCAAGGTCGGGAACATCATTTATGCTCTTATACACATCGGATGTCGTATCTACTGTGTAGCCGAGGTATCCGAGTGTTCTTAGCATCCAGATAAATTTGTCGTTTATAACGGGAGCATCGGTGTTTTCCGTACCCTCTACGTACTTAACGTATTCACTTACGTAAAGTATTCTTATATCCTTCTTTTCCTCAGGATATATCGAGCTTGTGTTATCCTCTGCTATTGCATCGTCTACCACGATCTCAAATTTTGCGCTCTTGTAATACTCGAAGGAGTCAATTTTAAGACCCGTTCCCTTTTCAAGAGCCGAAATATTCGGACGAACGTAGATCGTTCTCGTCTCCGCCTCGCCGAAGCTGTAAGTGTCCTCAAACCAAAGATCCTTTTTGCCGTCGTTTATTACAGCCTTGATCTTAACCTTGTCAAGCGCCTTACCGTAGTTAGCGATCTCCAATGTAAATACATAGTCGTCCTTTACCATGCCGTCCTTTACGGAGCTTATGGCAATATTGGAGTCTGTATCCTTTGAGAAGTCTATGTATTCAAAGCCGCTTACGCTTTCGTAGGTCTGATCGGTGTAGTATCTTACGGAGGTCTCCTTGTTTTTACTTTGGACATCTGCAACGAGAAGCTTTGCCGCTTCAAAATCTGCGTTTCCGTATTCACAGGTAAGCTTGTCAAGCGCGTTTATGATCTGCGATTTATCATCGCTTCTGTATACGATCTGCTTTGCTTCCTCGCCTGCTGTTATTATAGTTATCTTACTGTTTGTTCCTGCATCCTCAGCATCAAGCTTTGCCTGCTCGATAGCAAGCTCAAAGCGTGTTTTACCCTCGTCGTTTTTAGCGAGCATACTTGCGGATGAGTCTATTACGATTACCTTTTCCTCTGAGCTGAACGCAATAAGCGTAGGGCGGCAGAGCGCAAGGCTTGCCACTATAACAGAGAGTATCTGCAAAATAAGCAAGAGAGAAACTATAATATTGATAGGAATTTTTGTCTTAACATACTTAAGACTCTTTTTCCATATAAATGTGCTGGATACGGGTTTTTCTACATACTTTTGCTTCAGGAAATATATGAGCAAGAGTATCGGAATAGCCAACAATCCAAGCAATCCCCAATAAGTTGTGAAATCAAGACTCATTTGATCAATTCCGTTTCGTATCCCTTTCCAAAAATTACTTTTTCTATAGGATCATCTGATGATACCGTGAAAAATGTTGCGTTTCTCGAGGCGCAAAAGTCCATTAACTCTTGCTCATATTCGTCAAACGCTCTCTGATAAGCCTCAACGAGCCTTCTTGTAACTCTTACCCTCATATTCTTGTGGTCGTCAAAGCCCGATGCCTCAGAGTCGACCATATGAACTCTGCCGTCGAAGCCCGGATAGAGCTCGTCGGGGGAAAGCACCTGTATGAATACGACCTCTCTGCGCTTATACACCAAGAAGTCAAGCATCTTTTTCCAGTTGCTTTCAGTCAAAAAGTCGGAAATTATTATTGTAAGACCATCGTCATATCCCGGTTGCTCCAGATTTACCACAGATTTTTCAAGGTCTGTTTCGCCCTCAAATTCCGTTGTTTCAAGTATTTGAGCGGCTCTGTAGAAGGAGTCCTTGTTATATACTGTGAAGCCGATATCCTCCGCTTTATTGCCTTGAAGCAATTTGAAGGAAACTCGGTCCATTGCGGTAACCGAAAGATATCCGAAGGCTGCCGCTATTCTAAGCGCGGCTACCGCCTTCTCGGGACGGCCACATTTCATAGATGCAGAACAGTCTATCATAATGTGATTGTGCATCTGTCTTTCATCCGTGAACAGCTTTATAAAGTATTTTTCAAAACGTGCGTACACGTTCCAGTCGATACGTCTGATATCGTCACCGGGAAAATACTCGCGGAAGTCGGCAAATTCTACCGTGCTTCCGTAGGAGCGCGCCTTTCGGCTTCCTCCGAAATAGCCTGTCATCGGATTTTTGAGCAACAATGCGGCAGCATCCAGACGGTCCAAAAAGTCGCCGTCTAATATTTTACGTTTCATTGCCTACCGCCTATATTACCAATCTGAATTTTTCTTTTTTTCTGCCTTGAGCTTTCCCTTTTCAGCCTTCATAGCAGCCTTCATTGCAGCCTTATCCATAGCATCCTCTGCTTTGAATTTCTCCTCTGCGTGCTTATCTGCTATATCCTTGCCCTTTGTGTTAAGGTCTTGAATAAGGCTCTTAACAACATCGTCTGCGTTCATCTTTGATGTTACAGCTTCAAATCCGAGCTTTATTCTGTGACGGAGTACGGGAATAGCAAGAGTATTGATATCATCGTAGGATACGTTGTATCTGCCGTTGATGAGTGCTCTTACCTTTGCGGCTGTAATAAGTGCCTGCGCAGCACGGGGGCTGGCTCCTGCACGGATAAATCTTACTGTTGTTTCTGTTGCAACCTCACTGTCGGGATGTGTTGCTGCGATCATTACCATCGCATATTTAAGAACCTCGCTTGAAACGGGTATCGTCTTAGCGATAGCTCTCATGCGGAGAAGCTCCTCACCGTTACAAGCTGCCTGAGCTGTTTCGTCCATAGTCTTTTGAGTCATATTAACGATCTGTCCGAGCTCTTCTGCCGAGGGGTTCGGAACTATGATCTTGAACATGAAACGGTCCATCTGAGCTTCGGGAAGAGGATATGTACCGTCTTGCTCGATCGGGTTCTGTGTTGCAAGAACGAAGAAGGGCTCATCCATTTTTCTTGTAACGCCCATTACCGTAACCTTGTGCTCCTGCATTGCCTCAAGCAAAGCTGCCTGTGTCTTAGGTGTAGCACGGTTAATTTCGTCGGCAAGAACTATGTTACTGAAGATAGGACCTTTTTGGAACTCGAATACAGAGTTTCCGTTCTCGTCCTTATTGATTATGTTTGTACCTGTTACATCGGCAGGCATAAGGTCAGGTGTAAACTGAATACGTGAGAAAGGCAAATCAAATACCTTACCAAGTGATCTTACAAGACGTGTTTTACCAAGTCCCGGCGCACCCTCAAGAAGTACGTTACCGCCTGCTATAATAGCCGCGATAGTAGATTCAACTACCTCTTCCTGACCGATCATATCCTTTTTAACTTCGCTGAATATCTTTGCGCATTTTTCAGCAAAGAGCTTAAGCTCCTTCTCTGTTTCTGCGTCTACCTTCATTTCTTCTGCTGTTCTTTCGGGCTTTTTCTCAGCCTTCTTTTCATCAGCCTTTGGTGCTTGTGCCTTAAGATCAGCCTTAGCTTCAGGCTTCTTTTCATCAGCCTTTGGTGCTTGTGCCTTAGGATCAACCTTAACCTCAGCCTTCTTTTCATCAGCCTTTGGTGCTTGTGCCTTAAGATCAACCTTAGCTTCAGGCTTCTTTTCCTCAGCCTTTGGTGCTTGCGCTTTGGGATCAACCTTTGCTTCGGGTTTCTTTTCTTCAGCCTTTACGTCTTTTTTAGACGCAGAAGCATCTGCCGCAGGTTTTCCTGCGGCAGATGCCTTTATCATTTCTTCTTTTTTGTCCTTGTTCTTATTAAAAAATGCCATGTCTCTATCTCCGTATATCATCAAATTTTTTCGTGTTTATTTTGCCAGTTGAGCTTCATAAAGAGCGATCATCTGCTGAATGGCTTCTCTTTGCGCGGGTGTCAAGGTGCTTGACGGATCGAGCAAGAGCTCCTTCTGCTGATCAATATACTCCTGTGTAATCTGAGATGTAATAGTTTCATTTCTATTCGTCTCGGGATTATATACAGAACCGTTTATCTCAACATTATCAGTGCCGTCGCCTATTTCTTCGGGCGGTTGAGGCTCAGCTTCCTCAGGAGGATTATCTTGATCGGACGGCTGGCTGTCCTGATTTTGATTTTCCTGATTCTGATTCTCTTGATTCTGCTGATCTTGATTTTCCTGATCGCTTGGTTGCTGCTGTTGTTGTTGCTGATCGGGATTATTTATCTGGTTCTGAGCATTATTTATCGTTTCTTTAAGTTCTTCGCTGGTCTGCTCGTTATTTTCCATGTTTTCGAGCTTACTGTTTACATTTTGTTCGAATTTATCAAGCGCTTCAAATGCCTGATCCTTCTTTTCGGTGTCAGTCATATCGGAATTTGCTATATCCTCAAGCTTTTCACCTGTCTGTTCAAAATCTTCCTTGAATTCGTTATTCTCGGGGAGTGAATCTGCAGTATTCTTGAAGTCCTGAGCCAAATCGTTAAGGATCTTATCAAGCTCCTCGCCCTCAGCCTTTTCTATCTGTTCCTTCATATTATTAACAGACTCGCTTACCTGGTCCTGCTTATCCTGCTCAATAGCTTCGCCAAGATCGGACATATCCTGATTTTTATCGGATTCGTCTTTTTGATTTTCGTTTTCCGTAATTGCATCGTTTACTTCGGATTTATCGGAATTTTGGTCTTGGATCATCTGGTCGAGCTGATTATTTGCCTCTGTAAGAGATTCGTTGATTTGTTCCTTCTTTTCTTCATCCGAGGTAGTAGGATCGCTGTAGATATCCTCGAGCTTATTTTCAAGATCGTTTACGATATCCTTCATTTCTTCTTTTGTTTCAGCATCGGCTTTTGAATCATCAATTGTTTGCTTCATATCGTCGATTGCGTCATCTGTTTCCTTTTCGAAGGGAGCAAGCTCGGACTCGGTTTTTTCCATTGTATCTACGATCTGATCGCCCAAATTTTCGATAGACTCCATTTGATCAAGAGCGCTTGAGATATCTTCCTTTGCCTGATCAAAGGTATCCTCAATAGTTTTATCGGTATCGGAGCCCTCTTGCTTTTCCTGTATTGCGCCTTCAAGATTTTGCTTGAAATTCTCAAGGGCATCCTTAAGGGAGTTATCAAGATTTGATTCGGGAACGCTGTCAAGAACCTTGTCAAGAACGTATACGATGTCCTGCATCATATCTTCTCTTTCCTGGCTTGATGCGTCTGTTTCGAGAATATCGTTCTTCATATCCTCAAGAGCTTGGTCGATCTTTTCCTTTTCACCGCTTTCGATAGCGTCTGCAAGCTCGCCCATTTGAGTGTCCTCAAGCTTCTGCTCAAAGTCGATAACTTCATTGAAGTCCTGCTTTGAATCCTCAAGCTCTGTATCGATCGTTTCCTTGATCTCTTCTCTTTGCTCTTCGTTTATCTGACCGTTTTCATCTGTTTCGGTCTGTTCGATTTCTTGCTTTATATCCTCGAGGTTCTGATTGAAGTTCTCGAATGCGTCCTTGAGTATGGAATCCTCAGGCACTTTATCGATTGCTTCCTGTATCTGCTGCTGAAGATCCTCGATCTCTTGCATAACGTCTTCCTTGGTGCTTTCGTCTACCATCTGATCAAGCTTTTGCTCAAGGTTTTCGAGTGCATTCTCAATCTCAGCCTTATCTTGCTTCTCAATAGCGTCAATGATTTCCTGGATCGTTTCGTTTTCGGTATTTTTAAGCTCCTCTTTAAGAGTATCGCTGTTTTCCTGCTGGAGCTTATCGATTATCTCCTGTTGGATCTCCTTTTCTTTCTTTATGAGCTCCTCGATCTCTTTTCTCGTTTCTCTTATGTCCTCGTATTTCTCGCGGGCATCGTCCATAAGCTCAAGTCTCTCTTCAAGTGGGAAGATGTAATCGTTATAGAGCATCTCCTGAAATTCCTGAGGTGTGTCTGACGAGTTAACTATAAGATAGATATTCTGGAGCATGATCTGTACTGTGATATACTCATTAACTCTATCTCTCAAAGCATTTGCCTGATCTTCCTTTTGGGATTTACCAAGCGAGCTTCTCTTTATCTTTTCGCCCTCTGCGGTAACCATATCCTTAAGCTCTTCCTTGAAGCTTTCGAAGTTGGCTTCCTCCTGCTCAATGAGCTTATCAAAAAGCTCCTTTGTTACGTAGTAGTCGTCTACGTCGTCCTCAAATTCAGCCTGGTCGATCATCTTATGGATATCCTCGATGATCGCGTCAACTGCCGCATCAGCCTCCTGCTGTCTCCACTCAGCCGCGATTGCCGCAGGTGTTTGTACAAGCGGAGTGAGCAATATTACCATAGCAAGAAGCATTGCTGCGCACGATATAAGTGATTTCTTAGGAAGCTTGATCTTGAAGGATTTCAAATCAAGCTTTGAAAGTCGCTCCATCGTGTCATCTCTTTGAACCTTTGCAACGTACGAACGATCCTTTCTGTATTCGACCATCGTTACAACACGCTCGTCAAGTCCGAGAGCATCAATTCTTTTTGCCAATTTTCTTGTGTTTACCTTGAAGCGGCGGATATAAGTTATCGTTCCCACCGTAGCTGCAATCGCAACACCAACAGATGCGGACACTATAATCACTAAAAGTGTATTTTCAACGCTGAACGCAATCTTCATGATCACAGTAGTGAGCAACGCGCCCGACATACCGAAAAGCAATCCGAATGCTATAGCTCTTATAATGGCTTCGATTATAAGTCTTGTTCTATATGGTTTCATAGCTTCGTTAAATTCCATACTTTTTATCCTTTTCGAGTAAATAATTATATTTATTGATTTGCGCTATAAATATATAATATTATAGCACGCGGAGCTCGTTTTTTCAATATCAAACAAATTTTAAAACTCCGCCTTATTCATTTTTGGCAATTTCCACAAAAAATCCTGGTTTATAGCCTTTTCCACAACGCAATTTTTTGTGGAAATTGCCCAAAACGCTTTTTTTGCGCGGCAGCCAAACACGCCGACGATATACGAAAAATTCTTTTCTTACCCCCTTTTGTGAACGATCACATCATGGACTGTGATCACTTTGATAGAGACATAATAGCAAAGAGTGGCATTCTTTGCCATAGCTTTTTAAAAAAGCGCTTCTTGATTTAGTAAGGGATACTTGCTAATGGGAATGCGCTTTTTTCAACCTCATTCTACCACACATATTATTCCTTTTCAAGAAGATATTTACACAATTCAGAAGCCGTTCACATACTTTTCATAATATCCGATTTTTTTCACAAAATCCCCACCTTGATATCAAGCCTTAACGATTTTAAAATTACCATTATGAGATAAAAATACGGTGAAAAATTTTCGCCGTATTTTTTTCTATTATTTAGCTGTGATTACTACCTCTCCGCAATCGGGAACTACGCTTATGTAAGCATATCCGTCCTCGATAAATACATCATCGGCTACATCGATACCGATCTCATTGCCGTTTTGCATTACAGTGATGGCTGTCCATTCATCGGGAATGTCAACCTTTACTGTAAGCTTCTGGTCAAAGTGAGAATTATCAAGTGTATCTGTAAGAGTAAAGCTGATCTGATCCTCTGTTGCAGAGAATTCCAAGCTTGCGCTCTTCGCTTCTTTTAAATATTGAATAACCTCTGTGTAAGAGCCTACCCAAATACCCGTCTTCTTAAACGCCTCAAACTTGGAGATCGTGGATGTGAATGTAGAGTATATATCTCCCCAACCGAGTGAGTGGAGACATTCCACCGTCCAATATCCGTGATCCGAGCCTGTTTTGCCGTCAAGAAGCTCGTTTACTCCTTTTTCATATGAACCAATGGTCGTATGAGCGAGAATATATTCGCCGTCGTTGTTCTCCTGGAACACATATTCGCCGTTTACATAGCTGTATGAGCCGTTTTCTACCCATGTGTATTTATAGATAGGAGTTCCGTCACGCTCGGTGAAGTATGTGCCGTCAAAGTTAGCGTCTGTATATTCCTCACGAATGTACGTACCCGTTATAGCGAGCTGCTTTGATACTGCGTCAACTATTCTGTTGGATACGGGATCGTATACATAGTTTACCTTAAGGTCGGAAGCCTTAACGAATTCGTACTTACCTTCCGTCTCGCCTGATTTCGAGATGTAGGAATTAAGGTTACCCCAAGCCTCTCTTGACTTAAGATTGTCCGGATCTATCCAAGCGCCGAGGTTACCGCCGTTTCTTCCTGCTGCCATGATATCGCATACGAATATAGCAGTAGAGTTACTTGTAGTACCGTTAGGTGTTGCAAAGCCGAGTATCTGCTGACCGGGGAACATATTCATAAATTTGTAATGAGCCTCGTTTATCTCATACATTATGCTATCTTCCTGAAGTCCGCCGCTGTAAATACCCGTATGGTTATACGAGTGTGAGCCAAGATCGAACGCGCCTGTTGCAAAATATTCAGTCCACTGAGGAACATAAGAGTTAGCCATTGAGATAGTCATAACGGTAGTTGCCTTGTAGCCGTATTTAAGAAGCTGAGGAACTACCCAGTTATAAGTATCAAGATAGTTACTGTCGTCAAACGTCATACTCCATGCACCCGGAGCGTTATAGAGATATGTCGTTATTTCGGGAGCTTTAAGTATACCGAGTGACGTTGCATATTCGGTAATTACTGTCTTTTCGTCACCGCACTTTGTACATTTAGAGACAACGGTTGCATTTTCGGTATCCGTTGCCGCTACCGCTGTCGTTTCATCAGCCACATAATTGTGGCCGAGAGAGTCAAGAGCGTCTGTCTTCCAAGTGTAGGTACAGCCCTTTGTCTTACAATGCAATATCGAATATCCCGCGCTTTCGCAGGTAGGAGCTATCTTTTCGGTCAAGGTGCTGTTTGCCGCCTTATGCTCGCAGCCCTCGATCACCAAGCTTTCCGTAGTTTCTTCAACTATGGTATAAGGAGTGATCTCGTATACGAATGAGAGCCAATACTGAGGCTCTGAAATAAGCTCAAATCTGAACTTTCTCCACTTAACGCCAAGGTCGATTATCTCCGTTCCCTTTCCGCCCTCGATTATCATATACTCTACCCAGCATTCCTTATCCTCGTCCCAATACTGAAGCGAGAAGTCTCTGCCGTCAACGTCTGCAAAAATAAATCTGATGTACGCAATATACTGAACAGATGTATATTCGAATGTTGCGATCGTTCTGGGACCCTCAAGCCATTCTACCTTTTCGATATTATGGAGCTTATCGTCGCCCGTTACGGTTGCTACGGCAAGCTGATTTTTAAAGATCTCGATGGCGCTCAGATCAACCGTTGAGGTATTACCCTCCTCGTCAGTCTCTTCCTTTGTGGTTTCGTAAGAGCCGAGCGTTACATCCTTATATGTTACAGAAAATTGAGTCATTGTAGGAGGAACTGTGGAAATATCGGATGTGAGATCGTCAGCAGCCTTATAATCCTCCGCTTCTATACGAAGCTTAGTTGTGATTATAGGAGCTGCAAGAGTTACCGTATAAGTACCCTCGAAGTCCTCTGTGATTTCGTAATACTGATTTTCGGAGTTTGGATCAATGTCGATGATCTTCCAGCCAAGGCTGTCTCCGCCCCAACCGCTTACAACGCCGTAATAGTAGATGTAGAATTTTTCGCCTACGTATTTATCGGCAACGAACGAGATAGAGCTTATCTCTTTAAACGTGTTCTCGCCGAAATCAACTTCAAATCTTGTATCGTCCCAATGTCTTGCATTGGTCATCCAGCTCGTGCCGTCTTTTCCGTCAACGAGCTCGGCATCACCGCCGCCGTATTCGTTATATTTACCGCTTACGCTTACGCTTGCAGTGCCTGCTATGTTCTTTACTACTCTGTTGATCATGGAAACGGTCTCTGTTCCCGTCACGTTGCCTTCCTCATCAACGATATCCTGCTCGCCCATAGCAGCCTTTGCGTATACCTCTATCTCGTAGATCTTACCGGGAGCATATCTTGATGCTTCCGTAACGGTTATCTTTATTTTATCCGTAACCATCGCCTCTTCAAGCGAAAGCACTACCATTACGTTCTGGCTTACGTCGTCGCCGGAGTTTTTGTCATTTACAATGCCGAGAGTTACCCAAGCACCGTTTTCGTCCTCAGCCTGAACGAGATATTCTACGTTTACGCCGTCAAGTCCCCAAATGTGATAGTTGGGAATATAAAATCTTATTTCTTTTATTTCGAAGTCCTTAACGAAGGTCTGTACGGCGTAATCGCCCGTATAGCTTGCTCCGTCAACGAGAGTATCCGGACTCCAATATGTAGCTGTATCTCCGTCAAAAAGGTTCTTCGGAACTGTTTTTCTGTAATATGATGTTGCTTCGGAAATACCGTACTTTGCGATATTTATGTAATCAACACCGTCGATATCGACGTTGTTTGCACCGATATCAAGATCAAAGAAATCGTAAAGCGGAGCTACCTCTCTTGTCTGCTTGGCATCGCAGCCTGTATTTGTACAGTATACGTATTCTTCGCCGGGACAGAAGTATGTAGGAGCTATACTTTCTCTCCATTTTTTCGAATAGTTATGATTTCCCGTTGCAGGTGTGGGATTTGTTTGCGTTGAATATGTACATCCCGCACGCGTACAAGCGCGTTCGGTATATCCTGCCTTGCTACAGGTAGGAGCAACTACCTCGGGCTCGCCCATCTTGTGTCCGAGCTTGGATATTGTCTTTTCTCGCTCAGTACCGCAGTATTTGCATTCCTCGGTTTTCGTTCCCGTTTCAGTGCAGGTAGCAGCCTTTACGCTTACCTCCTCGTATTCGTGAATGCAGTTTTCGGGGTCCACAGTTTCAGTTTGGGTCTCTGTTTCCGTCTGATCGTCTGTTGATGTTTCATCATCAGTTGACGTTTCGTCTGATGTTGATGTTTCATCGGGCTCTTTTGTCGTCGTTTCGTCCTCAGATGTTACGCTTTCATCGTCCTCGAAAACAATATCGCTCTCCTCATCGCACGATGCAAGTGCGAAAACGGAAAATACAGAAACAAGAAGTATTAACAATACGGATAAAAGTTTTTTCATATAATACCTTCTCTTTTTCATGAGTTTGCTTTGTTTAGCTTCGTTATAAAAAGTTCCCTCGGTATGTTCCGAGGGAACTTACTGTTCCAAAATTATTCAGCTACTGCGCCTGTTGCGGGTTGATTTGCAAGCTCAGGGTTCTGAGCCATTCTTACCTCACCCCACATTGAAGAACCGTTTCCTGATGCATCGGTTCTTACGATAACCTTTTCAACAGCCAAGTGGTTAACTGCGAATACGATAGCGGAGCTCTTTCCGTATTCTTCAACATTTGCTCCTTCAGGAGCGCCTGCTACGAACGCACCGCCGCCGATAAGAGTTTCCTCTTCCTCAGAGTTAACGTCTACAACGTATACCTTATAAGGCATACCGCCGCCGTTACCGGATACTACGATCTGGTCAATGATCGTTACCTTGGAGAATGTATATGTAACCTCCAAAACGCCGCCTCTACCTGTAAAGCCTGCGTCGCCTGAATAACCGTACCATTTACCGTCTATGGTTACACCTGCTGAGCCCCAAGCCTCGCCATTTGTCTTTTCAGCGATAGCAGAGGTCGTCACGTCAGTCCATGCCTTTGATTCAACGTTACCGCACACCTCGCAAGCTCTTTCGGATGAAAGAACGCCTGGTGTCCATGTTTCGGGATATTGGTGACCGGGAGCTTCGCCCTCAGTCTTTGATTCTCTTTCGCCGCAGAGGTCGCACTCTCTCTTACCTGTTTCGGGTGTTGTACAGGTAGGATCTGTCCAATCCCATTTTGACCATTTATGCTTGCCGTTATCGCAATCATATGTAGGTTCAGAGCTTGTAGTAGTTTCCTCAGGCTCTTTTGTCGTAGTTTCAGTTTCCGTTGTTGTCTCATCGGATTCACCATCTTTAGTAGATGTTTCCTCTTCTTCCTTGGTAGTTGTTTCTTCTTCGTCATCGCCGAAGTCGATATTCTCTTCCTTATCACAAGAAGCGAATATAAACATACATACCAATGCGATCATAAGACACATAAGTTTAATCAATGTGTTTTTCATTTTTTTCTCCTTAAGATATTTAAAAATTCGCAACTCACGGCATCCTGCCGCATATTATCTGCCTTATTATTATAACTCTCACTCGAGAAAAAGTCAACGAAAAGGAAGTTTTTTGAAAAAATTCGTGATTTTGCATAAAAAATCAATAAACATGTCGTGTCAAAATACCTGATTTTTTGTGCAAAATGCTCAACGCACCGTTTTGCGAGATTTTTTCACAGTATCAGGAAACGACCTTATATCCCTTCTCCTTTATCGCTTCAACGATGATTTCATCAGACACGTCCCGATCAAGCATCAGCCTTACGGTTTCCGCTTTGTGATCGGCTACGGCTTCCTTCACTCCGTCAATTTCTTCAAGTCTTGTCTTTACTGCATTTTCGCAGTGAGGGCACATCATACCCTTTACTTTAAATATTTTTTTCATAGAACTATCTCCATTTATTTCCTTTACATTAAGTATTTTATTCTTTGCAAATTTATTCATATTTCTTATATTAAAGAAATTAAGTCTTAACGCGTTGGCTACCACGCAAAAGCTCGATAAGCTCATTGCCGCCGCTCCGAACATGGGATTAAGTCTCCAGCCAAGAGCAGGAATGAGCGCGCCTGCGGCAAGCGGTATTCCTATTACATTATAGAAGAACGCCCAAAACAAATTTTGCTTTATATTTCTAAGCGTTGCTCTGCTGAGTCTTATAGCTCCGCTTACGTCACAAAGGCTGTTTTTCATAAGAACGATATCCGCGCTGTCGATAGCAACATCCGTTCCCTGACCCACGGCTATGCCTATATCCGCGCTTTTTAATGCGGGAGCGTCGTTTATTCCGTCTCCGACCATTGCAACGGAGCCGTGCTTTTTGAGCTCTTTTATACATTTTTCCTTATCGGCGGGCATGACGTTTGCAATTATCTTATCAACGCCGACCCTTTCGCCTATCGCTTTTGCGGTGCGCTCGTTATCTCCTGTGAGCATAACGACATATATTCCAAGCCTATGAAGCTCGTCTATCGCCTTTTTGCTGTCGTCCTTGATCTCGTCACTGACCGCAATAATTCCGATAAGTGTTTCATTCTTAACAAAGAATATCGGCGTTTTTCCCTCGTTTGCAAGCGCAAGCGCTTTCTCTCTTGCGTCGTTACTTACCTGACACTTACTCTCGGCAAGCTTCAAATTTCCGCCGTATACCTTGTCATCGCCTATTTTTGCGTATATTCCATTACCCAAAAGAGCCTCGAATTCCGTTGTTTCATAGCCTTTTACGCACACCTCCTCGCCCTTTTCAACGATTGCAAGCGACAACGGATGCTCACTTTTCTTCTCTGCCGAGTACGCAATTCTAAGAAGCTCTGCTTCGTCATTTTCAAACGGAATTATATCAGTTACCTGCGGCTTTCCCTTAGTCACCGTTCCCGTCTTGTCGAGAACCACTATGCTTACCTTTCCCGCCTGCTCAAGCGATTCGGCGGTCTTAAAAAGTATGCCATTTTTCGCGCCAATTCCGTTTCCGACCATTATAGCAACGGGAGTTGCAAGTCCCAAAGCACAAGGGCAGCTTATAACCAACACCGATATACCTCTTTCAAGAGAATATCCTATATTTCCGCCTGTTGCGATAAGCCAGATGACCGTAGCAATCACGGCTATTGTAATGACCGTCGGAACGAAGATTCCGGACACTTTGTCGGCTATTTTGGCAATAGGAGCTTTAGAAGCCGACGCGTCGGAGACCATTTTGACGATCTGTGAAAACGTCGTATCGTCGCCGACCCTTGTGGCTTCGCATTTTATAAATCCCGACTTATTTATGCACGATGCAAATACACTGTCCCCCACGGCTTTATCCCTCGGCACGCTCTCTCCCGTGAGCGAGGCTTCGTCAACCGCACTCTCGCCCTCGATAACCGTTGCGTCAACGGGAATGCTTTCGCCGGGACGAACGATAAAAATATCGCCCTTTAAAACGTCCTTCGCCTCGATAAGCATCTCCTTACCGTCACGCATGACCGTTGCGGTCTTTGGAGAGAGTGCCATAAGCGAACGAAGAGCGTCTGTCGTTTTGCCCTTTGCTCTTGCCTCAAGCATCTTACCTACCGTTATAAGAGCAAGGATCATTGCCGCCGATTCAAAATAAAATTCGTGTAGGTAATGAGCCTTATGCTCCGCTCCCGTCATGACAAAAAGCAAGCATACACTGTAAACAAACGAAGCTCCCGAGCCGAGTGCGACGAGCGTATCCATATTGGGTGAGCCCCTTAAAAGACTCTTTATTCCGTTTATGAAAAACTTCTGATTTATTACCATGACAGCTATTGCAAGGAGCATTTCTGATATTGCTATTGCAAGCGGATTTTCGGCAAAGCCCTTTGGCAAATACCAGCCCCACATAACGTGACCCATGGATATATACATAAGAACGCTCAAAAATACAAGCGAAGCTACAAGCCTTTTTAAAAGCCTTGGAGTTTCAGTATCCTCAAGCTCATCCGAGGAATCTCGCCTTGATACGTTTTTTTCCTTTGCGCCGTAGCCCGCCCTTTTAACTGCGGATATGATTTCTGAGGACGTCGCTTTTCCCTCTACGGTCATTGAGTTTGTTAAAAGATTTACGGAGCAGCTATCAACTCCCTCAACCCTTTTAACGGCGCTTTCTACTCTTGCACTGCACGCCGCACAGCTCATTCCCGTAACATCAAACTGTTTCATCAAATTCTTTCTTACTCCTTATCACAAAGTCCGTAAAGCTTACTAAGTGAGCTTATATGCTCTCTTACCCGTTCTACAACAGTCGGCGGTGATACTATTTGGAGCTTATCTCCGAAAGAACAGCTCCAAGCTATGAACATAGGGCTTATCTGAACCTGAACCGAAAAGGTTACACTGCTTTCGCTCTCTTGCATTTTCACAAATCCGAATTTATCGAAAATAACATCGATAAGCTTTTTATCTGCTTTTATCTTTACGGTTTTTTCCTCGCCGACGAACATATCAAACACCTGCTTTTTGTGCTTGGTTATATCAAAATTCTTGACGTTTTCGTTCTCGGTTATTTCCTTATCGAGCATTTTTACGTTTTCCATACGGTCAACTCTGTAATGTGCGATCGTTCCGTGCTTATCGTCGTAGCAAGCAAGATAATATCTATCCCCCGAAAGCACCGTCGCATACGGATTTACCTCGTACCGTTTTTTGTCCTTGCGGTAAACTCTTTCGTGATCGGCGTTGTAGTCAAAATAGCAGAATTCTATCTTTTTATGCTCGTTTATCGCGTTTGCTATCTCATTTACGATATAGTAGATATGCTCGTTCGTTCCCTTTGCGGAATTAAACTCGACGATATTTCTTTTGAGCAGCTCTGCTCTGCGGCTTCCCGCAAGATTGGCTATCTTATTTACGAACTCCTTCGTTTTCTTTTCGGTTATAAAGCTTGATGCCTCGACAGCATCCATAAGAATACGAAGCTCCGAGGGGTCAAATTCCCTCTCGTCAACGTAATATTCGTTACTGCTCGTTCTTATACAGCTGATGCCGTAGCCGCAATCCTGAAGTGCCTTTATATCGGTATAAAGCGTTCGTCTGTCACAGCTTATTCCCATCTCGCCAAGCCTTTTTATTATGGTCTGCGTGCCCATAGGGTGATCCTCGTCGGTCTCCTGTCTTAAAAGATCCCAAAGCTTCAAAAGCTTTACGCCCGTAATTTTTTCTCCCTTCATACAAAGCCTCCTTCCATATTTCTAAATTTGATTATACAAGAATTTGTACATTTTGTCAATCTATGCTTTAATTTTTAAAGGAAAATGTTGCAAGATAATCTTTTAATCAAAAAATAAAACAAGGCTGGATTTCAGCCTCGTTTGTCTTATTTGCTTGGAAAGACCGCCGTTATTTTCAGCGTATCCGAATTTTGCATACTTGCAAATATTCTTCCCGAATGAGCGTTTACTATTGCTCTTGCGGTAGAAAGACCTATGCCGTAGCCGCCTGTTTTCGAATTTCTCGACTTATCGGAGCGGTAAAATCTTTCGAAAAGCAACGAAAGCTCGTGCTTGTCCATTATCTCAAGCACTTTATTTGTGACCTCAAGCACAAGGCTCCTGCCAACTTTTTTGAAGCTTATGTCTATCCTCGTTCCGACAGGAGAATATTTAAGTGCATTATCGGTAAGAAGTGATACAAGCTTTCCTATATATTCTCCGTTTCCTCTCATTGAGAGAAAGGGCTCTATCTCACATTCGATACTCTTTTCGCGGTTTTTTGCAAGCGCCTTGAAGGATGATACCGTTTCAAAAACAACATCCGATACAGGGAAATCTATCATAGGCAGGCTATCCTTCATTTCCTCAAGCTTTGCCAAGGAAACGAGTCCGTTTGTAAGAGATCTTAAATTGCCCGTCTGATTTTTTATCTCATCAAGACATTCGTGCTCGATATTCTCCATCTCAAGAATATCGAGGTTTGCGTTTATTATCGTAAGCGGAGTCTTTATCTCGTGTCCTGCGTCGGTTATGAAGCGCTTTTGCTTTTCATATGCCTCCGATACGGGACGGATTATTCTCTCTGCAAGCAAACAGACTATCGCAAACACTGCGATATACCCGATAAGCGCCGACGCTATGCTCGTTATAAGGAAGCTCCTTAAATCATCAAGCTTTCTTCCGCAGTCAAGAAAGGTTATTCTTATATTTTCGCCCTCTTGCGTTTTTATATAACGAAAATCGCCCTCAAATCCCTCTGTTTTTTCTGATCGTTGCACGCTTTTGGCATATTTCGCGGCGGTTTTCTGATCCACCGCCACTATTCTGTTTGTATCAACATAAACGATCTCGCCGTTTCCGTCAAACAGCACCGAAAAATATCTTGATTCATACGGAAGCTCAGGAGACATATCGGGGGGCAGGATATCAAATCTGTCGCCCGGCATCATATCGGGTATAGCGTGCTCGTCGTTCATGCCTGGAAAGCTTCCTCTGTTTTTCGAAAGGAGCGAAAGCACCGCATCTGCTTCTTTTACAAGAGAAATGTAATTTGAAATATTCATTCCCGCAATAACTATACTAAGAAGCGCAAAAAGCGAGATCATAGAGAGCGCTATGAACTTTATTTTAAGCTTTTTTATCATCGGTCATCTCCAAGGAATATCCGGCATTTCTTGATACCCTTATCTGAATATTGGCATCAAGCGCGGCAAGCTTTTTTCGAAGATAGGATATATATACCCAAACGACGCTTATTTCCGCATCACTGTCATATCCCCATATCTTTTCCATAAAGCGTTCAGCCGAAATAAGTCTGTGGGGAGCGCTCATAAGAAGCTCCATCATCTGAAACTCCTTATTGGCAAGGCGAAACGAGCCGTGAGGAGACGAAAGCTCAAATGTTGCGCGGTCAAGCGTTATGTTTCCGAATACTGATTTTGAATCATTGGATACAGGTCCTCTCGTCATTGCGCGTATTCTTGCCAAAAGCTCCTTTGAATCAAAGGGCTTTGCAAGATAATCGTTTGCTCCGCAATCAAGGCCGAGTACCTTATCGTCCGTTTCCGCCTTGGCACTGAGTATGAGAACAGGCACACCGTTTCCTCTTTGACGAAGAATTTTCAAAACCGTTATCCCGTCAATCTTAGGCATCATTATATCGAGTATCACTCCGTCGTAGTTACCCGCTTCAAGATAATAAAGAGCATCCTCTCCGTTATATACCGCATCAACGGAATAGTTATTATTTTCAAGAATCTTTTTGATAGCCTTCGCAAGCGAAAGCTCGTCCTCAGCCAAAAGCAATCTCATTTTATCCCCTCCGATCATAAATATACTTTATCATATTTCTTCATTTTTTACAATTATCATATCAAAAAAACATTAACCCGACTTAAAATTAATTTTTGTTTCCGTTTTGGTTTTATTTAAGCTTTGAGAGATATACTATAATCGTAAAATGAAAAAATGTATTTTACAAGTCTCTGTCACAACACGAGACTTTTGCAAAAGGAGCATTTATGAAAAAATCATTAAGCTTATTTTTGATAATAATCTGTTTATTTCTTTTCGTATCCTGCGAAGAGGAAGCTGTGACAAACGAAGGAGCAACGGTAGATACGAGCTTTGCGAAAAATGAAGACGAGCTTTTTACCGACAGAGATAAAAATCCCGACTATTCAGAAAGCGACACGGTTTATATCGAGCTCAGGGGGGACAGTGCATATTGCTCATCTCCGAAGGTAAGCATAAACGGCAGTGAGATAATAATAAATTCCGAGGGTATATTTTCCGTTTCGGGCTCGCTTGATAACGGAACTATAAAGGTAGCATCAAGCGACGACAGTAAGGTTCAGATAGTTCTTGACGGAGCAAGCATTCAAAGCTCTGACTACGCTCCAATATACGTACTGAGCGCAAACAAGGTCTTTATTACACTTGCCGAGGGCAGTGAAAATTCTCTTTCAAGCACGGGCACTTTCGTTCAGCGTGACGAAAACACGGTTGATGCGGCTATTTTTTCAAAGCAGGATCTTACTCTCAACGGAAGCGGATCGCTCAATATAACCTCCACAGAGGGTCACGGCATAACCTGTAAGGACGATCTTGTTTTAACGGGCGGTGTTTACGATATAACCTGTGCATATCACGCCTTTGACGCAAACAACAGTATCCGCATTTCCGACATCGCCGTAACAGCGGATGCAGGCAAGGACGGCTTGCACTGTGAAAACAACGACAACAGCTCTTACGGATATATCTATATTTCAAATTCGAATATGGATATTGAAGCCGAGGGTGACGGCATAAGCGCAGGCGAAAGCTTGCAGATAGAAAGCGGCAGCTTCCATATACTTTGTGCAGGCGGTTACGAAAACGGATCTAAAAAATCCTCCGATAGCTATGGCGGATTTATGGGCAGACCCGGCTCGTCACAGTCCTCGTCCTCATCATTGGATGATCAAACAAGCTCAAAGGGCTTAAAAGCGGTATCAAGTCTTCTTATAAACGGCGGAAGCTTCAATATAAACACAGCAGACGATGCGGTTCACTCAAACTCATCGGTAGTTATAAATTCAGGTGATTTCACGATCCTTTCGGGAGACGACGGCTTTCACGCTGACGAAACATTACAGATCAATGCAGGAAGCATTGATATCTCCGAAAGCTACGAGGGCTTGGAAGGGCTTAATATAACTATTATGGGCGGTGAGATAAAAATCGTTTCGAGCGATGACGGAATAAACGCCGCAGGCGGCACTGACCAAAGCGGAACAGGCGGAAACCGCGGCGGCGACCGATTTGGCGGTGGGCAGTCCTCATCATCAAACGGAAGCATAGTCATAAGCGGCGGCAGCATTTATATGAACGCCTCAGGTGACGGTATCGACGCAAACGGCACTCTGCTCATATCGGGCGGATATACAGTAGTCTGCGGACCGACAAGCGGAGATACATCCGTTCTTGATTATGATGTTTCGGGAACTATAACAGGCGGAACATTCATAGGAACGGGTGCTTATCAGATGGCGCAGACATTCAGCGATTCAGAGCAAGGCGTATTTTCGGTAAGCACGGGAACTATAAGTGCACAGACTCCCGTAACGCTTACGGATACTAACGGAAATACTCTCTTTTCATTCACTCCTTCCCTATCTTACGCGATCGTTATCTTAAGCTCCCCCGACTTAAAGAAGGGTGAGAGCTACACGATAACCGTAGGTGACATCTCGGGCACCTTCGAAGCATCCTGATCGCACGTTCTGCGCCCGGCGCAGGACGCAAAAACGGCAAGCTTACACTTGCCGTTTTTTGCTTTTATTGACACTTTTTATTAACATTTTTGTTTTAATATACGCAAAGATGAAGCGTTTGTCCGTCGAACATCATTTGCTCCCTGTCAAACGACGTCCAATCTCTTGAGGAAAACTCCTTTGCGTATTCTTCGTTGTTTTCGACCTTTGTAAACCGTCCTCCCAAAAGGCAGTTCATATGGTTAACATCGCTCCATGTCTTTGAAAATGCTCTTACGTTACAGTCGCCTATCATCAAAACGCCCTTATTTCTCAGCGTGATGCTCTGATCGTAATAAATGCTTACATACAATATTCTTTCGCCCGTTTCTCTTTCGTACTCGTCGATTATCATTCCTATCTCTTCGCAAAGCTTTTCGTCCTCTACGTTGTTTTTAATGCGGCTGAATATCATCGTATGGAAAAAGATAAGCTCTACCGCGAGAATAGCGATCATTACAATGCTTCCGCAGCGAACGCTTTTATCAAACGGCGGAGCTTCTTTTTCGTACACTCCCCCGACCTTATAAAGAATACTTATAGGAATTGCGCCAAGCAATACTCCGAGTGAATACGTCGTTCTGAACATCATCCAGACCTCGACGGGATTTACGAATATAAACGGAACTGCGGCGGCAAGTGATGTGCCTGCAAAGATATAAAAATATTTTCCGAAGCACACCATGCTCTCCTTTGCAAAATAAGAGCCGTATTTACGCTTCCCGAAATAGCCGAAGGCACACAAAACCGCGACGAATACCGCAATATAAACAAATATTACCCAATCCCTTTCTGTTATGAAATAATATTTATGTATATTGGAAAGGTTTAATTTTTCGCTCATACGGATATTTGACGGATTGAATATCTTCAAAAGGAGAAGATCAACAAGATTTGCAAAGCCGTACACTGATATCGCAATAAGATTGTTTATACAGAATTCCTTTATATTTTTTGAATAAATAACGATAAAAACGACTGCAAGTGTGACGAAAACAGATGCAAGAAGCTGATACGTGCAGGCGGCAAGCGAGAGGTACAGATACGAAAATATTATTCTTTTTCTGTTTCCTCTTAAGAAGTAAACAAAGTTCTTTACACTGAGTACGCTCATAAGTATAGCAAATGCAAATGCTCCCTTTTCGATAAAAAGGAAAAATTCGATCACCAACGGATTAAATACCGTTATAAAAGCAAGGAAAAACGCGACACGTCTGCTCATATGTCCCTTAAGTATGCTATGGACATGATATACTGCAAGAGAGGTGCAAAGTATAGCTACAATAAACGAAAAATAGTAATATTGTACTATATTACAGCCGATAGCATCAAGCAGATATGCAGACAGTGCGGTTATAAATCTTCCGTTATATTTCATTCCCGCGCCAAGCCCGTCCTTAAGCGACACGAGCGCAAAATGATACGTATCCGTTGAATACTCCATTACAAAGAGCGGGAAAACGCATACAAGGACGCAACACAGGAAAAACAGATATTCTTTTTTGTTTTTAAGCATAAATCTCTCCAATTTACCACGGGCTACTGCCGCGGTCTTATATTTCAACTGTTTTGGCTAATGGTACTGAGTAGATAAGCGCCTTTGAAAGCGGCTTTTTAAACATCATCTCGCACGCTCTTTTATAATAGGAAAGCTGGGCGGAGTGTCGTTCTTTAAGCACTTTTTCATAATTTTGAGGTGTGACGGCGTCGGTCTTGTAATCGACAAGAACCATTTCGCCCTCATTTGTTTCATATATACAGTCAGTAACGCCCTGAACGAGCACCTTTTCGTTCTTTATAAGCTCGTCTGAGGAAAACTCCTCGGCGGGAAGCATTATATTGAAGCGGAACTCACGTATCACCCTTTTAGCCTTGAGCATCATATCGAAAAGCTCGCTTTTTGCAAACGCTTCTATATGAGCTACGTTTACAAGCTCCATAGTTTCCTTCGAAATGAACGATTTCTCGACAAGAGCTTTAAGCTCGCTCTGTACTCCGTTTTTGCGAAGATTTTCAAAATTGCAAAACTGCATAAATACATGAGTTGCAGTTCCTTTTTCCGCCCCTGTGTGCGTTTTTTCGGTTTTTTGAAGGAAGCTCGGAACGTATTCGAGCGAGTCTTCAAGATCTATCTCCTCATTCTCGTTTCCGTCAAGAATAAGAGGATAGAGCTTTGATATCGACACCTTCGAGGGTATTTTTTCAAGGTATGTGTACGGATATTTGAAATTAAATCTTTCGTTAAGCAGCGCTATATTGCGATTTTTTTCGTCCTCATCATAAATAAAAGCGCTTGTCTTTTGCTCTGCCTTCGCGCTGTTATCATTTTGCGCCGATATGATCTTGAGATCGAAATAGGGCTTTGGCGTTACACAGCAGGGCAATATAAAATCGAAATACGAGCTTGCTGTCGTAACGGAATATTTGCTCGCGTTTTTCGCGTTTTGGCGACACATATCGAGCTTTTTTTGTGCATCCTTGATGCTTCCCGTTATATATAGCTTATTTTTTGCTCTTGTCATGGCAACGTACAAAAGACGCATCTCCTCCTGCGCTCCCGATCTTTTGATTGCCAACGCAAGACTCTTTCTTAAAAGGTTGTCGAACTTCGCAAGTCCGCCATCACGGCGCACGTATCCCGCAATTCCAAGCTCTCTGTGATAAAGAATAGCCTTTTCGGTATCCTTTCTTGAAAACTGTCCGTTTGCGTTTACTACAAAGCAGATCTCGTATTCAAGTCCCTTCGAGCCGTGGATCGTCGAAACGGTAACGAAATCCTTCGATTTCGATATCTTTTCGGGGGATAGAGTGTCTTGCTTTGATATTTTTTCGACGTATCTTAAAAAGCTGTAAAGCCCCTTGTAGCTCTTAGACTCGTACTTTCTTGCAAGGTCGTAGAGCTTTAAAAGATTTTTCCTCTCGCTTTGATTGCACATCGATATAAGTCCGGTATCGGAATATATATATGCAAGCATCTCACAAGAGTTCTTTTTTCGACACATATCGCGGTATTTTTGAATTTTTTCAAGAAAATCCGATATTTTTCTTTCTGTTTTTTCATCTCCCGAATATTCGGAAAGAAGCGAATAAAAGCTTCCCTCGCTCCTTGAGCTTTGTCTTATATCAACGAGCTCCTCAAGGGAAAATCCAAAGACCTCGGAGCGCATAGCAGCCGCAAGATAAATATCTCTTGTAGGGTTATCGATAGCATTGAGTATAGAAAGAGCAAGAAGCACCTCACTCTTTTCAAAAAAGCTTTCGTCATCGGTATATTCGGCTCTTATGCCGCGAGCCTCAAGGGCGCTTGTAAATCTCGGAGCGTGCTTTTTGAAGCTTCTTATAAGTATTGCTATGTGCGACATTTTTATCTTCTCGCCATTCGGAAGATAGCCGTTATCAAGAAGCTCCTTTATCTCTCTTGCAACAAAATCAGCCTCTGCGTCGACCCTTTCATCCTCATCCTCGTCTATTTCGTCAATAGGCTCTTTATCGATAACGCACACCTCACAAGGCATAAAGGCGTAATCGGACGGAAGTCTTTTCGAAAAGATGAGCCTTTCCTCGTCGCTATACGGAATAGACTCCGATTTTCCGAACATATAATCGGAAATAAGGTTTGAAAAGTCAATAACGGTCTTATCGCAACGGAAGTTTTCCGACATAAATATCGCGTTTCCCTTAGCTGAGCCGTCATCCCTTTCGTACGGGACGAAGGTATTTCTGTATGATGAAAATATCTCCGGCTCTGCGGAACGGAAGCGATATATGCTCTGCTTGACATCCCCGACCATGTATCTGTTATTTTCGGATATTGCGCAAAATATTCTGTCCTGAACGGAGTTGGTGTCCTGATATTCGTCAATATAGATCTCATCGTATTTTTGAGAGATCTCCTTTGCTATATCGCTCCTCTCTCCGTTTTCGTTATAAAGAAGCTTAAGAGCAAAGCGCTCTATATCGTTAAAATCACAAATTCCGAAAAGTCTTTTTTTGCGTGCAAAAACCTCCTCGAACTGCGATAATATATCATATATCTTTTTGCATATTCTGTTGTTCTGCTCAAAAGCGCTTTTAATAGCGCCTTGGCTTGATGAAAAATATTTCTTTTTAAGCTTTGAAAGCTCCGCCTTAAGCTCGTCGCGTATCTTAAGATACAGATCGGTATCAAGCGCCGAGCTTTTAGGCTTTTTCATTCTTGAAAAAGCGATATTTTCCATATACTCGCATATTCTTTCATAGCCTGCGCCCGATGCAAGGCATGATAAAAAGCTGTTTATAATATCATTATCGCTTGCAAAGATCGGATAGCAGGTATTTATGCAGTCATCGTCCGTGTGCATTTCCGCAAGTATTTTTTTATACGCTCCCTGATAGTGAGAAAGCATATCAAAAAGATGCTCTCTTAGCACTTTTCCGTACTCTGTGTCGATAAAATCGCCCTCAAACGAGGTGTTTTTAAGCAGTGTCTTTATAGAGTCGGGAGTGGAGATGAGCGATTTGTGAAGATTCAAAAGCTCGTCTACAAGAACGCTCTCGTTTCCTATATCGGAAAAGCATTCGCACACTGTGAGAAAATCGGTATCATCATCCTTGTCCTCATAAAAGGAGTCGATCACCTCATCCATAGCTTCCTTACGAAGTATCTCTACCTCGCCGCTATCGCCTATTCTGAAATCGGAATCTATCCCAAGCTTATCGAAATTCGGACGCACTATCTTTATACAAAACGAATCTATCGTCGATATATCCGCTCCGGCAACCTTGACTATCTGATCGGATATATGCGTATTTTCGGGCTCTTGCTCAAGTATTTCAGAAAGCGCCTTTACGACCTTTCCCTTAAGCTCGTTTGCCGCCGCCTTTGTAAAGGTAACGAGAAGTATTCTTGATATATCCGCGCCGTTTTTTATTTTTTCAACGATGCCTGTTATAAGTGTCGAGGTCTTTCCACTTCCTGCGCCTGCGGATATAAGAAGATCTTTTCCCTTGTGAGATACGACCTTCCTTTGCGATAGGGTCAGTTCATCAAGCTTCATTTCGACCTCCTTCTGCACACTGCTCTGTGCTCGCAGTAATCGCAGGGGCTTTTATCTCCCCTTACAAGCGGTACAGCCTGTGCCTGTCCTTCAAGCATCTGAGAGCCTATTTTTCCGATTATACTCTCAAGCTCGGAATAATACTCCTCAAATTTTTCGTTGCTTACAAAAACATCCTTTGCTCTTGACGGATATTTAGGAATGAATTTTCCGCTAAGCTCCTTTTCCTGAGCCTCAAGCACCTCTATATCATCAAGAAAGACGCCGTTTCTTTTTATGTTTTTATTTATTATATCCTTTTCGATGCTCTCTATCTCGGAGGAGGAAAGATCAGCCTCCAAATCGCTCTTTTCCTTGCCTATTCTCATAGGGAAATACAGTATTCCCGCAGGACGTATTTCAGAGGAATCGGAAAGGAGCTTTGTCTTAAATTCACACTCATCCATTTTACAAAGGGTAAAAAGATAGATAAGCATCTGCATATTAAGTCCGCTCTTTACCTCCTCATAGGAGAACTTTTTGCTTCCCGATTTATAATCAACGACTCTTACGTAGCAGATGCCGTTTTTTCTGTATATATCAACTCTGTCGGCAACACCGGAAAGAATTATTTTTGCTTTTTCACCGACCTTAAATTTAAGAGGCTTTGGCATACCGTCGCCGCCGGAGAAAGAAAGCTCGAAATATTCGGGGGAAAACTCGCTTTGAGCAAATTCCTCAACGGTGCTTTTTATAAATATGATAAGATTTGAGCGAAGGATCGAGAAAAGATGCTTTATTTTCGCGCTTCTTACATTACCGGTGCATATAGCCTCGGTATATTCCTCGATTATCTCATCGACAAGCTTTTCGATCTCACTGTCGGTTATCTCGGAAAAATCAAGCTTACCCTCCTTTATTCTTTTGAGGAATTTTTCAAAAACCGCGTGAGAAAGGTATCCCACGTCTCTTGACTGGAACGATATTCTTGCGCCCGATTTTAATTTCAAAAGATATTTACAGTAATACTGGAACTTACATTTTACAAAGGACTCTATCTTACTTTGAGAAAGATACATATGCTCACCGAATATTTTTTCGGCGCTCTTTTTACCCACATCGGAGCTTTCGTTCGAAAAATTGCAAAATTCGTATTTTTCGTATCCGAGCGCTTCTCTTATTGCATCGGTCGAGGGATTGCTTATATATCCCGCATACTCCTTTGCTATCTCCCTTGTATATATCTTATCTATAATAGGAAGCGACGATGTCATTATGATCCTTACGCTCGGCAAAAGCGCTTTTATTCTGTTAAAGGCTATTGACGGCTCTTTTTTATTTCCCACAATATCATTTTGCGGAGATAGAACGCACACGCTCCTTGAAGCGCAGCAAATACTGTTTTTGAAATTCAAGAGCTCGTTATCGGCTTTTATTTCGTCGTTTTCCGAAAGCATTATACCGTAGCTTTCAAGAAGAATCTTATCAGTATCGGTGAAAAACGAGCTTGATTGAACGCTTTGCGGAAACGCTCCCTCGGTAACACCCAAAACGAACACGTGCTTTATCGTATCGGTACGCAAGCCCGACGCCTCACCGACAGTCACCTTATCCTCACCTGTCGGTATAGAGCCCACATTAACCCCTTCAAGAGCATAACGCAAAATACCCTCGAAATCCTCGGGGGAAACAACGATAGATCCCATCACGCTCGACACAGTGTCGAGGGCTTTTAAAAACACGTTATATATCTGAGATATCTCAATAGCCTCGTCCTTCGGAGCGTCGGCTATTTCAGCCATCAGCTTCTTTTTTATCCTATGCTGCTCAAGAAGCTTATAAACCGCTACGCATATACTATCCGCTCCCTCAAGCTTTTCAAAGGCGTCGTGGAAGACACGAAGAGCCAAGAGCACCTTTTTTCGCGTAAGATTTATCCTTTCAAGCTTCTTAATCTGATATTCGCTCATCTCGCTTACGTATCCGTCGGGATTTGACGACCAATAATCGTCGTTAAGAAACTTTCTTCCGTAAATATTCCAGCGGTATATATACTCCTCAAGCTCATCAGCTTCGGCATCGGTTATGTCGGCATATCCGCATTTCATATAAGAAACGATATCCTGCGCCTTATAGCCCTCAACAGCTCTTATCGCGGAAAATACCGTTTTTATAAGCGGCTTTGCGGTAATGTCTGTGCGTGTGGAAAAATAATACGGAATACCGTATTTTTCAAAGGATGTGTCGATAATTCCGCGATACGTGTCGCATGAACGCATGATCACGGCGATATCGGAATATCTTTCGCCCTGCATAATAAGCGAGGATATTTTGGACGCTACGTATTCGCACTCATCAAACTCGTCATTTGGCAAAACGAGCGACACTCCCTCGCAAAAATTCTTTGACTTGGCACTGAAATTCCATATGTTTTCGTTAAGATAGGAAAGCGCGTCCGTTTCATGAAGATGATCCTCGTTAAACGACACCTCCTCGACCTTTTTACCAAGTCGGCGGCACATTTTAAAAAAGCTTGAATACGTTTTTGCGAGCTTAAGATATTGCATTTTTCCGTCCTTTGCGTAAGACGGCATATCAAAGGCTACAGTTACGTTATCAGCCTGCGATACTATACTGTAAAGAATATTGAACTGCGCTCCCGTAAAGCCGTGAAAGTCATCTATATAAACATCACAGCCCTCAAAAAAGGGATGCTCCTTCAAGGCGATATCGAGAGCCATCATATCATCGTAAGGATCTGAGAAGCTATCGGAGAGAATACCCTCGTAGGTCTTATAAACGAGAGCAAGGTCGCTGAGCTTTTTCTTTTGGTGCGAGCTTTCAAGAAGCGATACGCTCTCTTCAAAGCGCTTTGGCGTTATACCGTAAGCCTTAAGCTCGGAAACCGCGGAAAGAAAGAGACTGACGCTTCCTTTTTCTCTTCCCTTTTTGATATCATATTCCGAAAGCTCATTTCGGCAAGCGCAAATCGCGCGGTACATTATCAGATTTTTGCCGCCTGCGTTTATATAATTATATTTTAGTCCGCCGTATTCTCTGAATACCTTATTTGCGAGACGGGTAAAGTTTACGGCTTCTATATAAAGCTGAGCGTCAGGCGAAAGCTGCTCGGCTATTATTCTTTCACATATAAGCGTTTTTTGCTCCGGAACTATCAAAAAAGCACGCTTTTTCGTTTCGGCATTCTGCTTTAATGCGCTTATTATGCGTGTGCTTTTTCCGCTTCCCTTATTTCCAAGCAATATCCTTACCATAGCGTGCTCCTTTTCTTTATTTTTTCAAGCTGTCCTCGTAAATTTTTGTGTTTCTTAATATTACCTCTCTGCCTCTCCATGAAAAGGGGCGGGAGAGAAATTCCTCATCGCTCATACCGTTAATAAGCTCTGAGGTGAGTGTGGTTATTACTTCCTTATCAAAGAAGTCTATCGGTGTATATTCCGCATTTTTCGTGTACGGACACACGTTCTGGCACACATCACAGCCCCAGATGCTTCCGTACTTAAGCATCATTTTTATTTCATCAGGGGTAAGTATGCCCTTTTTTTGAGTTATAGCGGAAAGACATTCGCTCTTCGGACGGGGATCGTTCTCATCCATACAGTTTGACGGGCAGGCTCTGTGGCACGCTCCGCAGCCGTAACAGCGCTTCACCTCGGTAGAAAGATTATATTCAAGGCCGAGCTTAGCAGGAGAAAGATCCGTAATGATCTCACAAAGAAATACGAACGAGGAATATTTTTCGTTTATCAAAAGCCCGTTATCTCCGATAAAGCCAAGACCGCCTATGCAAGCCGCGTGTACCTCGTCGATTGGTGAATGATCGGCAAAAAGCTCGACCTTGGCAAATGGATGCTCTTTTTTGAAAAATTCCTTTACCTGTGTGCGTAATCCGTCGGTAAATTTATGATAATCTCTTACCGATGCGTATACAGAAAGGTTCTTTGGTGTATGCTTGCTTCTGTACGGAAGGAGCATTATTATAACGCTTGAATCCTCATCGAGTCCCGCTTTTTCAAGAAGATATTTTTTATATACCTTGCAGCTCGAAAGCGGTATACAGGAGAATAACTCTATTTTATTTTCATATAAAAGTCTTTTCATTTTTCTTTTTTGAATATCACAAATTTCGAAAGTGCGTAATTTATGATTATTACGATCACGTTTGACACTATTTTCATTATGATATCGTTTATATGTATAAGATCAACGAAGATAAACATTATCAAGACATCAAGCACTCCGCTTGCCAATCTTGCAAGAAAGAACGAGCCTATTTCGAAAAGCAGCTTCTTTTTAGTCGTATTCTTGCTTTCGAAAACAACCAATTTATTAGCAACAAATGCGAAAATAACAGACACTCCCCACGCCAAAACAGTAGATACGGTAACTCCTAAGGAGAGAGGATACGCAAAAAGCGCGTACGCCGCTATATTCACAAGCGTCGTGAGTCCGCCGACTATAAGATAAAGGATCAGCTCCTTATGCTTTTTTAAAAAATTTATCATAAAATACCTCTTTTCAGCTTGTTTTATCGCTTATATAATATTATATATCTTATACTTTGGTTTGTCAAGGTTATAAGGTGCAAGCTTTTTCGCAATTGACACTTGAAATAAAAAAAATACTGTGTTAAAATATATAGTAAGATACAAATTTATTACCAAACGGAGGACTAAAATGTCTATAAAGGAGTATACAGACCAAAGTATTTCATCTCTTAAGGGTGCAGACCGTGTTCGTAAAAGACCTGCGGTTATTTTCGGCTCTGAGGGACTTGAGGGCTGCGAGCACTCGTTTTTTGAAATTCTTTCAAACTCAATAGACGAAGCCCGTGAAGGTTACGGTGACGAGATCGTCGTTACTGTTTACAGTGACGGAACAATTGAGGTAGACGACCACGGACGCGGCGTTCCTCTGGATTTCAACAAAAAGGAAAACAGATACAACTGGGAGCTCGTTTACTGCGAGCTTTATGCAGGCGGCAAATACGATAACAACAAAAAGGGTGCTTACAAATACTCTCTCGGTCTTAACGGACTGGGTGCTTGTGCGACACAGTATTCATCGGAATTTATGGACGTCTACTCCTTCAAGGGAAGCAAAATGTACGAAATACATTTTGAAAAGGGCGAGCCTGTGTCGGAGCTCAGCGTATCGGAGCTTGATAAAAAGCACAAGCGCACAGGAACACTCACAAGATGGCGTCCCGACCTTGAGGTGTTCACGGAAACGAAGATCCCGAAGGAATATTTCCTTGACGTTTTGCATAAGCAGGCTGTTGTAAATAAGGGGCTTAAGCTTGTTTTGGAATATCAGCTCGAAAGCGGTTCCTTCGAGGAGAGCGAATTCATATATGAAAACGGCATTTCCGATTACATCAACGAGATCACCGAAAACAACTCCCTTACTGCTCCTGTGCTTTGGGAAACTGAAACGAGCGGACGCGACCGTGCTGATAAGGACGATTACGAGCTGAAGGCTCAGATATCGTTCTGTGTTTCAAATACCGTAAATATGCTCGAGTATTACCACAACTCAAGCTTTCTTGAGCACGGCGGATCTCCCGATAAAGCGGTAAAGCGCGCGTTTACCATTGAGATGGACAAGTACCTTAAGGACAACAACAAATATTTAAAGAACGAAGCAAAGATCACCTTTGCCGATATTCAGGACTGTCTTGTTCTCGTTATAAACAGCTTTTCAACACAGACATCATATGAAAACCAGACAAAGAAATCGATAACCAACAAATTTATTGAGGATGCTCTCTGCTCTTTTATGCGCAGACAGCTTGAGGTTTATTTTGCTGAAAACTCCGCGCAGGCAGAGCTTTTTGCAAATCAAGTGCTTGTAAACAAGCGCTCAAGAGAAAAGGCGGAGTCTACCCGTCTTGATTTAAAAAAGAAGCTCGCCACCTCGACCGATATAACTCAAAGGGTTGAAAAGTTCGTTTCGTGCAGATCAAAGGATCCCGATATTCGCGAGCTTTATATAGTTGAGGGTGACTCCGCTCTTACCTCCTGTAAGCTCGGACGCGATGCGGAATTCCAAGCGATAATCCCTGTAAGAGGTAAGACACTTAACTGTCTTAAAAGCAATTACGATAAGATATTCAAAAACGATATCATAGTTGATCTTCTGAAGGTCATCGGCTGCGGCGTCGAGGTAAAATCAAAAAACAAGGACGATATGGCATCGTTCAATCTTGACAATCTCAGATGGCGCAGAATAGTTATCTGTACCGATGCCGACGAGGACGGCTTCCAGATAAGAACGCTTCTTCTTACCATGTTTTACAGACTTCTTCCCACTCTTATAAAAGAGGGCAAGATATTTATCGCGGAGTCTCCGCTTTACGAAATAACAACATCCAAGGGCAAGATATTCTTCGCCTACAACGAGGCTGAAAAGGCTGAGATCCTTGATGAGCTTGAAGATACGAAATATACTATCCAGCGTTCAAAGGGACTTGGCGAGAACGAGCCCGATATGATGTGGCAGACCACTATGAATCCCGAAACAAGGCGCTTAATACAGGTAAATCCCGCTGACGAGGAGCAGACGCGCATCATATTCGAAACGCTTCTCGGCGACGATCTTCCCGCCCGCAAGCAATTTATTGCGGAAAACGGCGCGAGGTATATGGATGTTGCAGACATATGACGGGGCAGGACGAGCTTTTTATGCGCGAGGCGCTTTCGCTTGCACAGTGCGCCGCTTCCGAGGATGAGGTTCCCGTAGGAGCTCTTATTGTCCGTGACGGCAAGGTAATAGCGAGAGCATACAACACTCGCGAAAAGGATAAAAATCCGCTTTATCATGCGGAGATAAAGGCGATCGATCAAGCCTGTAAGGCTCTTTGCGGCTGGCGGCTCGTCGGTTGCACACTTTATGTAACGTTAGAGCCGTGCCCTATGTGCGCGGGAGCTATTATAAATTCAAGGATCGAGCGCGTCGTGTACGGAGCTTACGATAACAAAGCAGGCTCATTCAGCACTATGATCGATCTTACCGATTACCCACTCTTCAAGCCCGAAATAACAGGCGGCGTTCTCAAGGACGAATGCTCCGCCATACTTTCAAGCTTTTTCAAAAAGAAAAGGCAAGCATAAGACGCTTGACTATAAAAATAAAGAGACTGTCGCTAACTGATGTGCCCCCTGTCAAGTAGACAGTGAAAAAAACAAAAAGAATTTACAATTTAAAAAAGATTCTTTCATCTCCCCCTGCTGCGCAGCAGGGGGAGATTTTCGTCACGCTGCGGCGCGATGGAACTCCATCGGAGTCA
>JAFTXO010000052.1 GCA_017461765.1 Clostridia bacterium
TCATTGACCAAACTATTTATTACTACAATTACATAAAACCTATGCGTAAACTAAATGGAAAGCCACCTGTCCAATTCCGCATTGAACAGGCAGCTTAATTATTTCGCTTTTTTAGTGTCTACCATCTATTGACTTTTTCACAAAAGGAGTGCTTTTTGTTTTGATGACCCTGTACTTGGAATCGAACCCATCTCCAAATTTGTATGCAAATTTGGATTGGGTTCGCATTTTCTGCTAAAGCCGTTCTCTGCTTGCAAGGAAAAGGCTAGACGAAAATAGCTCCGCAGGAGCCTTCCCGCTTGCTCTCGCTTGCGAGAGTAGGGTTACTCTAACTTTTACCGAGCTAAGCCAAGCAACTTATATATGCAAGCACACGCCACAGTGCCATTTGAGAAATTTGTAGAATCCAATATCATTACCAGACAAATTTCATCTCTTCCATATTGTTCTCAACAAGCCCTGTTTCTTTAAATCCGATAGTACTATATAAATGTTTTGCTTTCTCGTTTCCTAATGCAACGCCTGTATATATTTCACTAACTCCAAAATTATCTTTTAAATACTTAATTCCCTGTTTCAGTGCTTCTTTGCCATATCCTTTGTTTTGATAATTTTTATCTATCAAAAATTTCCATAATGTATATTGTTTTCTAACTCCATAGTATCCCAGCATAATGAAACCTACTATTGTATTATCAGCATATATTACGAAAGGAAATGCTGTTTTGCGATAGATATACGCTTGAGCTAACGATGTAGCAGTAGATGACACAAATGCTTTTTGATGTTCTAAAACATTCAAATTTAAAACCTCTTCAAGATTATCTTTAGTTACTGCTCTTAATTCAACCATTATTGTCCTCCCTTTAATTTTCTTATAACTAATTTGCTAAATATAACTCCTCGACAAATTAAAATTTAGCAGACTACGGGGTGTCAAGCAAAAGGCAGTAAATCTCTTGCTTTCACCTTGATAAGGTTTCCATTTTCATCATTAACGATAACTTTTATATCTGGGCAATACTCGAATAACATTTGTCTGCAATTACCACATGGAGGTATAACATAATTCAAATGCTTGTCGTGAACTGCTACAATGGTGTCAAATTCTCTTTCACCTGCGGATATAGCAATGCCCATTGTTATGTATTCTGCACACGAACCGTGTATCCCGTCACAATTTACACCTTTATAGATATTGCCGTTTTTGCAACGAATTGCACATCCAACAGTATGGTTGTATATTCCATCATCAAAATTCGTATTTAACACATCTAAACCAAATTCTATCAATTTTTTATCTTCATCGGTCAATTGATATCTTTCCATATTTTATTCTCCAAAATTTTAAGTTAATCTATTATTCGTATTATATCATTTACTTGGCTCAAAGTAAATATTTAATGCGATTTTTATTTCACTTTCTGACTAATATCGACCTTTTAAAGTTTTTTCATGACACTACTTGATTTAAATGCAGAAATTCTATATAATTATTTTAATGAAGCAAAGATAAATTTAAGACAGATTTTCTCGGAGGAAGCGAAATGAATGAAATTTATACAATATGTGCTGAGGAAAAGGTGCTGATAGATAAAAAACCAAAAATGCTTGAAAAAGAGAACACAATGGCAAGGGACGAAACCTTGTCCTTTCAGGTGGCGTATAAAATAGATTGGCTTCAAAAGGAAATAGAAGTAAAGATAAAAAGCCCAATAAAAAAATATATAACCTACAGACAGGTGGAATATGTCCCCTGCACCACGCCTGCTTTGGGTAAGAGTGATGATTATTATTTAAGCAAAAAGCCTTTTTTCTGCCCCGATGTTTTATGCTCGTGTGAAAAGCGCAAGCCAACGGCAAGACTCGGCTTGTATAATAGCATATGGTTCACCGTAAGGGGAGACTTAACCCCGGGAGAGTATCCAATAGAAATTTCCTTGGAGCAAAACGGATATGTTATTGGAAAAACAGAATATAAGGTAACGGTGCTTGATTTTTATTTGGGAGAGAGTGATCTTATATACACAAATTGGTTTCATTATGACTGTCTTGCACAGTATTATAATTTGAAGGTGTTTTCCCCTAAATATAATAAAATAATGTACGATTTTATAAGCTGTGCTGTAAGACACGGAATGAATATGCTTTTAGTTCCTATGGTCACACCCCCGCTCGACACACGGTGGGGAAGTGAGAGAATGACAGTACAGTTAGTTGATGTGACAAAGACCGAAAACGGATACGCGTTTAACTTCGAACGCCTTATTTCCTTCATGAAAAAGGTTAAAGAGCTTGTAATAAAATACTTTGAAATGAGCCATCTGTTTACTCAGTGGGGAGCTAAATCCGCGCCTAAGATAGTGGGCAAGGTTAACGGACGGACAAAGCGTATTTTTGGCTGGGAAACCTGCGCAACCGGAAAGGAATACGAGGAGTTTTTGGGCGCGTTTTTACCGGAGCTTATAGCAACTCTTAAAAAAGAAGAGCTTTATCAAAGCTGTCGTTTTCATATTTCCGATGAGCCAAATGAGCAGTGCCTTGAAAGCTATAAGTGCGCAAGGAATCTGTTTAGAAAATATGCTCCCGATGCTATCGTAATGGATGCACTCAGCCATTATGAATTTTACAAGCAGGGGCTTGTCGATAATGCTATATCGTCAACTGCTCATATTCAAGATTTTCTCGATAATAAAACTCCAAATTTATGGGCTTATTATTGCTGTGCGGAATCAGGCTCGTATCTGTCAAACAGATATATGTCAATGCCGGGAGAAAGAATAAGAGTACTTGGTATGCAAATGTACTTAAACGATATTAAGGGCTTTTTGCATTGGGGCTATAATTTCTATAATTCCGTTCTTTCCGACGAAGCTGTTGACCCTTATTTGATTACAGATGGCGGGGGAGGATTGCAAAGCGGAGATACATATTGCGTTTATCCCGGCAAGGACGGCGCGCTTGATTCAATTCGTTATGAAAACTTTTATGACGGAATACAGGACTACAAGCTCTTTAGATGCTTGGAGAAAAAAATAGGAAGAGACGGTGCTGAAAGACTCCTTCTTGAAAATGGCTTCAAAAAGACCTTTACAGATTATCCTCATAGCATAAAATCCCTTAAAAAGATAAGAAAACTCGCGCAAAAGGCACTCATGAATTAGAACTTATGTTGCAAATACTTCGGTTGTGTGTTATAATTAAATAAAATATACCAAAGAGGTAAAAAATATGAAAAGATTATTTAATGAGCATATCAAAAGAAATATCATAGAGCTAAGCGGCGCATGGAGATTTCTCCTTGATCCCGATAATATAGGCGAGGATAACGGCTGGCAAAACGGTCTTCCGGACGGCGAAACTGTAATTGTTCCCTCTGTCTGGAACAACGAGCTTGGACATCTTAATTATGAGGGCTGCGGCTGGTATGAAAAGAAATTCATAACAAACGGTGGGACTCTTCTTTTACAGTTTGAAAGTGTAATGACAACATCGACTGTTTGGCTTGACGGTAAAAAAGTCGGCGCTCATTATGGTGCTTTTACGCAATTTGAATTTATAGTAAACGATATTAACTGCGGAGAACACACTCTCGTTGTTCGTGCTGATAGCAGAATAGATAAAAAATCCTTCCCGCAAAGATATACGGACTGGTTCAATTATGGCGGAATTGCAAGAGATGTGTACGCGCACGAGCTTAAGGGAATTTCAATTCTTACAAACCATATAGTTTATGAGCTGTCAACCGATTTAAAATCTGTAACCGTTAATGCAGAGCTTGAGCTATATAATGCTGACGCAAGCACGCTTTCATCTCCCGTATCTGTAAAAATTGGCGAAATCTCAATTTACAGTGATGATATCACTCTTGACGGATACGAAAGAAAGACTGTAAAAACTCCTTCAGTGACAATAAGTGATATTGATCTTTGGGATACCGATGCTCCAAATCTATACACTGTAACCGCTGCAACCGACACAGATGATCTTATTGATAAAATAGGATTTAGAAAAATCGAGGTTAAAAACGGCGATATTCTTTTGAATAATAAGTCAATTGAGCTTCTTGGTGTAAACAGACACGAGGAGCATCCGGATTGGGGCTTTGCTTTCCCTGCAAAGCTCATGAAAAAGGATATTGATTTGATTTGTGATATGGGTTGTAACACAATTCGCGGCTCTCACTATCCAAATTCCAAAATATTCGTTGATATGCTTGACGAAAAAGGCATTTTATTCTGGAGTGAAATTCCTATGTGGGGCTGCGGCTTCGGTGAGGAAGCGCTAAAGGATGAGGATGTTGTCGCTCGCGGACTTGAAATGCACAAGGAAATGACAAAATTCTATTACAATCATCCGTCAATTATAATTTGGGGTATGCATAATGAGATATGCACACCGTATCCCTGCACCTATGAAATATCAAAGCAATATAATGACCATCTTCGCAAAAATGGCGGAAACCGTCTTATTACTCATGCAGCAAACCATTCCTTCCAGGATAGCAGTATGGAATTTGACGATATTATTTGTCTGAATGTTTATTACGGTTGGTATGGCGGATCTCTTTCCGATTGGGATAAATTTGTTGCGGATTTTGGTGAGCATATAAAAAAGGAGGGCTGGGAAAATAAGCCTGTTATTATGAGTGAATTCGGTGCAGGCGCTCTTGCCGGCTTCCATGCTCATTTTGATACAGTGCGTTGGAGCGAGGAATATCAACGCGACCTTCTTGAATATTGCCTTGAGCTGTTCCACAAAACAGACTATATGAGAGGCACATACATTTGGCAATTCTGTAATATCAGAACCTCTCCGTCTATGGACATTAACCGCGTGCGTTATTTTAATAATAAGGGTATTCTTGACGAATATAGAAATCCAAAAGCTTCTTACTTTAAGGTTAAAGAGCTGTATCACCGTTATTCCGGTAAATAAAATTTAAAGGACGCTTTAATAAAAACAGGAGAAAATATCAGGTTTTAAACCTTTTTCTCCTGTTTTCTTATTTTCACTTTGAAGGCGTCTGCCCTTAGAATTTTATCTTCCTATATCATATACACAAACTATCTTTAGTGATGCTGACAGCTCGTCTGCGCTCATATCGGTCTTTACACTTACAGTGTGTTTTTCTCCATCTGCAAGATCAAAGAAATTAGAGGAGAGAATAGGATCGCAGTTTTCAAAATCAATATAAACACCTTTAGCAAATACATCGGAAGAAATCTCGATTACAGCTCCGTTCTCACAGCCTTGAATATCAACTGTAAAGCTTGGCTTTTTCCATTCAAAGAACTTCGGGGGTACGTAAAGCTCGACTTGACGCATTATCATATTTCCGTTTTCATCATATAGATCGGCATATATATATTCGTTATATTTGTTGCCGTATGAGACGTCTACTGTCAAAACATCCTTGGAGGAAAGAGAAGAAACAGAAATTTCTCTGTCAAATTCCTTTAAAATATTGAAGGACGTGTCGCTGAAATGCACCTTTACACTACCCTTAAAGTCATTCATTGTTTCGTTGGATACATTAACCGTGAGCGTGTTATTTTCAAGAAAAAGCCCCATTGCCACAGGAGAGTAGAATTTCTTTGCGGCGTAATGAAGCGCCTTATACCGACCAAGACTGTCCACGCTTGACCATGACGCCACAGGCCAACAATCGTTAAACTGCCAATATACAGAGCCCATTGTATAGCCGCGGTGTCTTCTAAAATGCTCCACTCCGTATTTTATAGCATCTGCCTGAAGAAGCTGGGATGCGTACACAAGATGCTCAAACGAATTCGGGTATAGATAATTTTCCGCAAGATACATAAGTATCTTCGTATTACCCGATTTGCATTTTTGGTGATTTTCCATTACTCTTGAAAAGCAGTTCATATCCTTAGGCTCGCAGAATGTCTTTATCGTTTTCACTGACGGATAGCTTTCAAAGCCGTACTCGGAGCAGAAGCGGAATTTATGCTTTCTGTATTCTGTAAAGCTCTTGCTGCCGTGCCAAACCTGCCAGAAATGAGAGTCGCCGCGGTTATCGCAGCTTGGATCGTCAAAGCCTCCTCCCGACGAGGGGCTTGCTTGCCAATAGAAGATTTCGGGAGCATATTTTGATACAAGCTCGGGAAAAATCCTTTCGTAAAGCTGAATATAATCCTCTCTTACAAGGGCGTTATTTGATCCGTAGCCGTCCCAATACATAACGGCCTCTTCCATTTCGTTGTTTCCGCACCAAATGCCAAGGGAAGCGTGATGTCTTAATCTCTTAAGATTATATATCATCTCCTCGGTGTATTCCTCTGTCATTTCCTTATTAAGCCATACATTACAGCAGGCAATCATACTGTCCTGCCATACCATAAGCCCGTATTTGTCGCAAAGATCGTAAAACTCATCCTCCGGATAATAGCCTCCACCCCAAACACGCAGACAGTTAAAGTTAGCGTCAAGAGCTGCTTTTATAAGCTCCTCTGTACGCTTGGAATTTATTCTTGAAAGCAAATTATCCTGCGGAACATAGTTAGCGCCCATTGCAAAAATCTTAATTCCGTTTAGAACAAAGCAAAATTCACTTCCGTTTTCGTCGGGAGCAACACTTACTGTAAGGGTTCGCAGACCGATTTTTTGCGTTTTCTCATCTAAGCACTCGCCGTTTTTCACCAACTTGGCGGTTATTTCGTAAAGGTTTTGCTCACCGTATCCTCTTACCCACCAGAGCTTGGGAGCTTCAATTTTTAAAGAGCCCCTTTTGCTCTTGTTTAGCTTAATTTCCTTGCCGTCAACAAGGATAAATATATCACAGTCAGTATTATGCCTTGTTTCAACCTCTATATTAAGGGTAACAGTACCGTTTTTGTGTTGCTGACGGACAAATATATTGTCAATCTTATCTCCGTCATAGGCGTCAATTGATACGGGACGGAAAATTCCCATATCGGGGAGCATAGGACCCCAATCCCATCCGGACATATAAAACGCTTTTCTCAAATGAGAAGCACCGGGGATGGTATCCCCATTCGTTTGAAGAAAATGCTTATTATTCATCACCTTAAAGTATTCCGTAGGAGATGAAAATTCAAGGCGTATAAGGTTTTTACCAACAAAGACACGGTCTTTTATATCAAAAATATATCTTCTGTGCATATTTTTAGTCTCAGCAATCAGCTCGCCGTTTACAAAAATACCGCACAGCGTATCAAGCCCTAAAAATACAAGCTCAATATGCTCCTTACTCATTATCTCTTCATCTATTAAAAGCTCGGTTTCAAATGTGCAATCCTTGTCGGACAGCTTTGTGAGTTCAAGCTCGTTAAGTCCGTAAAACGGGTCTTTTATAAGTCCATGTTGTAACAAAACACTGTACATTGAGCAAGGCGCTTTACATTCAAGTCCGAAATGATCCTCATAGGTCATTCTCCAATCATTCAAAATCATAGAAGCTCTCCTTGATTATAATTTAAACGTGTTTTTGAAGCATTTCTTTGATAGCGGGCCAAGCTGTTTCGGGATAAAACGTATGACCACGATCGCCGATCGTCTGATAACAGTTTTCCTCCGCTCCGACCGATCTGTATATATCCTTGATCTTGGAATACGTCCTTCTAGCTCCGTCAAGCGGAAACCATTGATCGTTTTCGCCGCTCGCTACTATAAGCTTTTTCGGAGCAATCATAACAGCCATATCTCCCATATCGAAATATCTTGCAATATTCGGTATATAATTGCATACGCAGTGGCTTATCTCAACAATTGAATTATAAAATGTGCAAAGAGCGACTCCGGGTACATAGACCTCAAATCTGTCATCAAGACAAGCAGTATAATAAGTCGCAGTGCCGCCGCCCGACATACCGAGAAGAACAGAGTGATTCATGGTTATGATGTCACTGAATTTTTCTTGAACGCAGTCAATAACTCTTTGAACATCCCAAACTCTTTCTCCGATCAAGGTGCGTCCCATGAGAAGAGCAGTCATAGCAGGCTGCTGACACTGAGTCCATCCGTTCTCATTGTCACCGCCGTTTTCGCCAAAACCGCGCTGCTCAATAGCTAAGCCTGCAAACCCGTTATTTACAGCCTGAACGCAAAAATCAACATTCTCGCTTGCGAGATATACCTCATCATAAGGGAATTTTTCAACACCTATCGATAAATGCGCTCCGCTTACGTGACCTTGAAGTCCGACACATAACGGCAGCTTACCGTCGGGCATATTTTCGGGCAGGAGCAAATGACAGCTTGCATAATATCCTTTTTCCGTTTGAACGGCAAAATGAATATGTCGGCGTCCGTTTAACAATTCTTCTTTTATAATATTAAAATCGGGATCGCAAAAGGAGAATGTGCCGTAGCCCAAAAGCTCCTTAAGCTTTTCTCTGTAAGCCATACGGTGCGCCTCGGATATTTTTTCTCCGTTCCAGCCGAGAGAGGGCTTGATTTCCTTAAAAAGCTCTTTGTGCTTTTCCATAGGTGAAAAATTCATAAATATATACCTCTGATATCTAAATATTTAATGAAGATTCTTTACTTCTTTCCATATCATTGTATCATAAAAAATAATAAAAACATAGAATTTTCACAAAAAAATAAAAAAATATAAAACTTTTTTGATAAAATTCGCGTTTATACTAATAGAGAGGCAAAAAACAAGCCTTATTAAAAATGTTGCTTACTGAAAAATAAGTAATATGCCTTTTCCGTTGTGGAATGGAGAGGGTCTAAAGGAGAATGATCGGACTTTGTCCTATCATATAAATAGCATTAAACTTCATGTGCACTTTCATCCTAAAAGGTGAAAAACGAAAAAGCATACCGAAGCATTATTAGGGAAAATGCGGAGGTGTGCTTTTTTGTGTTGAAATTTTATAATTACTGTGATATACTGAAAGTAATATAATATAATGAAATTTTAGGAGTTTTTATGAAAAAGATCGGCTTTGCCTCAATAAATATCACAGACGGCTTTTGGAAAAAGAAGCAGGATATGGTTAAAAATACAACCTCATATGCGGTATATAACAGATTTAAGGAAACACATCGCTTTGATGCTTTGAAATGTGTACCGAGCAAAGAATATGAGCCTCATATATTTTGGGATTCTGACATTGCAAAATGGCTTGAAGGAGTATCCTATATTTTAAGAAAAAATGATGCTCCGGAGCTTAAAAAGCTCGCTTGTGAAGCTATTTCCGATATCATTGAAAATTGCGATGAGAGCGGATACTTCAACTCTTACTTTTTGGTAAAGGACAAGGATAAACGCTTTAAAAACCGTGATAATCACGAGCTTTATTGCTTAGGACATTTAATAGAAGCATCTATTGCGTATCTTGATGCAACAGGGGACGAACGCTTTTTTAAGGCTATGTGTAAATACGCAAAATATGTTAAAAAAGTCTTTAAGGATGAAAAAAGCGCAGATTTTATAACTCCTGGTCATCCCGAGCTTGAGCTTGCTTTAGTTAAGCTTTACGAAAAAAGCGGAGATAAGGATTTTTTGGAGCTTGCCAAATATTTTATAGATGAGCACGGTAAAAATCATTGTAACGAAAGAAAAACCTTTGAGTCAAATGGTTTTACCGCTTTATTTAATCAGGACGAAATGCTTTTGAAGGACAGAGAGAAAATAAGCGGCCACTCGGTAAGAGCCTTGTACCTTTTTAGTGGAGCTTGCGATATTGCAAGGCTTTATGATGATAAGGAGCTTAAGGATAGCTGTAAAAGAATTTTTGATAATATAATAAACAAAAGAATGTATATTACAGGCGGCGTCGGCTCGACACGTTATGGAGAAGCGTTTACTGTCGATTATAACCTTCCCAACAGAAGCGCATATAACGAGACCTGCGCTGCTATCGCGCTTGTGTATTTTGCTTCTCGTATGCAGGAAATAGATTTGAATTCAAAATATGCCGACTGCATTGAAAGAGTGATATATAACGGATTTCTTTCGGGAATTTCCCTTGACGGAAAATCGTTTTTCTATGAAAACCCGCTCGAAATAGATCTTTATTTAAATGATGTACATAGAGCAACAAACCATAATGATTATTTCCCAATAACTCAAAGAAAAGAAGTATTTGATTGCTCCTGCTGTCCGCCGAATATTGTGCGCTTTATTCCCTCAATAGCCGATTATATGTATACCTACGATGACGATAAATTCTATGTTCATCAGTATATAAGCTCAGAAACCCAGCACGAGGGTATGAGCATAACTCAAAAAACGAACTATCCCGCAGACTCAAAGATAGAGCTTGCGTTTAATATACAGGGAAAAAAGCTTGCTCTGCGTATTCCTTGCTGGTGCAAGAAATTTGAGATCAACAGAAAATATACTATGAAAAACGGTTATGCTATAATAGACGAGCCGTGTGATAGTGTAGCTATTGATTTAAAAATGAGCGTTGTACCAGTACGCGCAAATCCGCGTGTACACGAAAATGCAGGCAGAGTAGCCATCACAAGAGGTCCTGTCGTTTATTGCGCTGAGGGAATAGATAACGGAAACGATATAAAGAGCGTAAGCATCGATATAAATGCCGAATTTGACATAAGGGACTCGGAATTTTTACTTCCCACACTTCACACAACAGCAAAAAAACCGATAAGCACGGAAGCGCTTTATACTGAGGCTGATGATAGCTTCGAAAAAATCCCACTCACACTTATTCCGTATTACGCCTTTGCAAACAGAGGAGAGAGCGATATGTGCATTTGGCTGCTTGAATCAAAATAACAGATTAAAAATCTCCGAATTTTTATCGGAGATTTTTTAATATTCTTGAATTGAATTTTATTGTATGATAAAATAAAACTGATATTATATTCTGGAGGATATTATGATAAACGAAAAGGTAATAGATACTCATTTACATATTGAAGCGTGGGATAACGAGGAATTTAATTTTATCGATTGCTTCGAGGAATACAGAACCCAGTCGGGAATTCATTCGCTTAATATATGCGCATTGCCAACTGTTCAAAGAAGCGCTTGCAATAATATGATGTGCGCTTTTTATAAAATAGCTCACCCAAACACATATGCTCACGGAGCATTTGAGCATATCTTTTTCCCGATACGTGAGGATATGCCGAAGGGAATGGATCTTGTAACGCAGTATAAAGAGCTTATGGAAATAGGCTTTGACGGTATAAAAATGATCGAGGGAAAACCAACCGTTCATAAAACGATAGGCAGAAATTTAAACACTCCATCCCTTGAAAAGGTATATTCCGAGATGGAAAAGGATCAAACGCATATAGTATTTCACGTGGGAGATCCCGCTGATTGTTGGGATATAAATAAGACATCCGAGCTTTTTATCGAAAAAGGCTGGTTTTACGGCGACGGAACTCACTCAACGTTAGAGGAGCTTTACAGTCAAGCTGAAGCAATACTCAAAAATCATCCAAATATAAAAATCACATTCGCCCACTTCTATTTTTGCGGAGAAAATCCTCAAAAATTGATAGACCTTTTTGAAAAATACCCGAACCTGTGTGTGGATTTGACCCCCGGCTGCGAAATGTATCACTCCTTTGAGAAAAACCGTGAATACTTCAAGGACTTCTTTAAAAAGTATTCTTCAAGAGTACTTCTCGGCACAGATGCGACATTCCCGATGCTCACACGCTGCCACACGTGGTGTATTGACAGGCTGTCTCGTTATATAGCGACAAGCGATGAGATGATGGCGTTTGACGATAGTATACTCACAGGCATAGCGCTTGAAGGAGAGGCAAAAGAGAATATCCTATATAAAAATTTCGAACACAGGGTCGGAGATAAACCGAAAGAAATAAACAAAAAAGCATTAAGCTCGTATATAGAAAAATACAAGCATCTTTTAAATCCCGAGGATCTTGAAAAAATTGAGAGCTTGAGCAAAAAATACTTGTAAGAGGTGAAAAAATGAAACAAATATTTAATCCGTTTTTACCGATTAACGAATACGTCCCCGACGGTGAGCCTCACGTTTTCGGTGACAGAGTGTATGTTTACGGCTCACACGACAAGGAGGGCGGCGATTTCTTCTGTATGCTAGATTACGTTACCTATTCCGCTCCGATTGATGATTTGAAGGATTGGAGATACGAGGGCGTGATCTATAAAGCTTCAAACGACCCTCATTACCCCGAGCACAGATATATGTATGCTCCCGATGTTGTAAAAGGAAACGACGGAAGATACTATCTTTTCTATTCACTTGCCGACAGAAAGGATTGCAGCTTTTTGATGAGCGTTGCAGTAAGCGACACTCCCTCGGGTGAATTCAAATTTTTAGGCTATGTGAAAAAGCCCGACGGAACACCGCTTCAGGATTATATAATCTTTGATCCCGGTGTTATAAACGATAACGGACATATCTATCTTTACTACGGTGTGTGGTACGATTTTGACGAAGATCCAAACCTCACAAGAGAAGAAAGCATAGCCAAGCAGATGGATATGTATAAAAAGTCAAGAGAGGAAATAGAAAATACCGAGGGCGGAGTTATGGGTCCTGTGGTTGTCGAGCTTTGTGACGATATGCTTACAATAAAGGACAAGCCGAAGCATATCTTCCCGATAATATACAAAGGAACGGATTTTGCCGAGCATCAGTTTTTTGAAGCAAGCTCGATCCGAAAGATAGGAAATAAATATTATTTCATATATTCGACCTATAACCAGCACGAGCTCGCTTACGCGGTAAGCGATTATCCCGATAAGGATTTCAGGTTCGGCGGAGTAATAATTTCGAACGGAGATATCGGATATAACGGCAGAAAACCGAAGGATCGGCTTATGCGTACGGGAAACAATCACGGAAGCATAGAATGTATAAACGGAGAATGGTACGTTTTCTATCACCGTCAAACTCATAAAACCGAGTATTCACGTCAAGCCTGCGCTGAAAAAATAAAGATACTTCCCGACGGCAGTATTCCGCAGGTGGAGATAACATCCTGCGGCTTAAACGGCGGACCCCTTGTCGCAAAAGGAATATATCCTGCCGTTATATGCTGTAACCTTACAAACGGAAATATGCCACATAGCTGGTGTACCGAAAAGCGTTTGCCGCATATCGTGTGCAAAAATGATGAGCGCATAATCTCTGAGATCGAAAACGGCACGCTGATAGGTTATAAATATTTTGACTTTAATAACGTAAATGAAGTCGGCATTTCCGTCCGTAACTGCGATATTGTGCCAAACGGTGAAATTTTGATAAAGCTTGATATGGATAAGCCCCCGATAGCGAAGATAAGCATTACCGATACGCCCGATTGGACATCACTTTCCGCAAACGTAAACGTACCAAACGGAACATATCCCGTGTATTTCATCTATAACGGCAACGGCGCTCTCGAAGCCAAGGATATATTTTTTAAATAAAAATGCCCGTAAAGGGCATTTTGCCTTATAAAATAGATTTTCTTGTTCTGTATGTTTTTACAAAACCAAATTAATAGTTGATTTTTTAACAACTAATTGATAATTGATTTTCTAATTACCATGATTTATAATACGGTTGTAGGGATGTTAAGCACCTTACAATATCTTAAAACGGTGGTGATTTAATGAGAAAAACAATCAGAAATATCAAAAATCTGTTTTGGTTATATAAACCGTATTTTAAATATGGAAAGGTATACGTGCTTTTGTCGTTGCTTTTTTGGCTCGCTATAATACCTTTCTGCCAAATGCTCAATGTTTATTTGCCAACGGCGATAATCCAGGCTTTAGAAAATAAAGAGCCTTTTTATAACATTTTTATAATGGTTATAATTATACAAATAGCATTGATGTTTCAACCTATGTTTGAAAATGTATTTAATATGTTTTGCAAGAACTCAAAGCTCCCTTATATAGAAATGCGTTTAAAGCAAGAGGCGTATAAAAAAGCAATAAATACAGATTACAAATTTATTGATAACCCCGAATATTACGATAATTATTCTTGGGCAATAAATCAATATGCGGGCAGAGCACAGGATGCGCAAGGCCTGATAAATAAGATCGCATCATCAGTTATAACCATAACATCAATGCTTGCCATAATTACCGTCCTTAGTCCGATAGCAATCATAGTTACGGTAGTTGGAACTGTTGTTGAAAATTTGTTACACATGAGGACAAATTATCACGATGTAAAAAAAGAGGAAGACATAGTACCTTATGATAGAAGATCGGGATATTTTCATAGAATTTTTTATACATCGCGTTACGCAGCCGATATAAAAAGCACGAATGTTGATAAATATCTGATGCGGGAATATGAAGATACTCAGAATAAGAAAATCTCGATAATAAAAAAATATGCGAGAAAAATGATTCCGTGGGCGCTTAGCGCTGATTTAACCTTTTATGTTGCACGCACATTTGTTATTTTAAATATAGTATACGGTATTTGCATAGGTGATATTTCCACAGTAGGTGCATATGTTACCTTGATGCTGGCGGTTGATAAATTAAAAGATTCAATGAATGATATGTTCTATTATATAAAGGATGCAAACCGTCTTTGTATTTACGCAAAAAGAATAAGAAAGTTTTTTGATACTGAATCTCAGATAGAAAATAAAAAATCGATCGGACAGTTACCCGCAAGCGGCTCTTATGATGTAGAGCTTGAAAATGTTTGCTTTTCTTATGAAAATTCCGAATTTTCTTTAAATAATTTGAATCTCAAAATAAACCGCGGCGAAAAGGTCGCAATCGTAGGTGAAAACGGAGTAGGAAAGTCAACGCTGGTAAAATTGCTATTAAGATTGTATGATGTAAGCTCCGGACAAATAAAAATCAACGGTATCAATATAAAAGAATACAATCTTGAAGCGTTACGCACAAAAATAGGATTTGCATTTCAAAATGCAAATATTTATGCACTTAGCTTCAAAAATAATATCGAATTATACAACGAGGTGAATGATAAAAATCTTGAATTTATTGTGAAGAAATTTGATTTCGATAAGATTTTCGAAAAAAGCAATTCGAATGTATTATCAAATGTTACTCGGGAATTTGACGAAAAGGGCATAATGTTATCAGGCGGAGAAATTCAAAAAATAGGAATAGCGCGTCTTTTTACAAGTGATTTTGGACTTCTTATTTTTGATGAACCGTCGTCGGCACTTGATCCTATTGCAGAGTATAATATGACTAAAATGATATTTGATGCAAGCAATCGTTCAACCACTATCATGATCGCTCACCGTTTGTCTACTATACGAAATGCCGATAAAATAGCTTTGGTTGATAAAGGACGGGTTTTGGAAATAGGAACACATGATGAGTTTATGCTAAAGCAAGGTAAATATTATGAAATGTTTACAAAGCAGGCTGAAAATTATACCATTTGATTTTATGAACGGAGAAAATTATGAATATACGAATAGGTGAAAGAATAAAGCTTTTGAGAAAGAAAAATAAAATTACACAGGACGAGTTAGCAGGAGTATTAAAAGTGACTGCTCAAGCTGTATCGAGGTGGGAAAATTGTGCTTCTGATCCGGATATAGCGCTCATCCCTTCAATAGCTAATTTTTTCAACATCTCTATAGATGAACTCTTCGGATATTGCCAAGAGAGGGAGAAGAAGATAGATGAGCTTCTTGAAAAAGTGCAGATACTTTCTTTTCAAAATACACGCGAGGATGTAAATTTTGACGAATGTATTTCTTTACTTCGTGCCGGCCTTGCCGAATTTCCCGGAAATGAAAAGATCATGCATAAGCTGGCTTGTGTTTTGACGGATACAGGCTGGATGCGGCATAGTCAATGGCTAAGCTACGGAGAGGACGGACATATCATAAATTGTTTTGATCATCAAAAATCAAATGAATATTGGAACGAAGCAATAATACTTTTTGAAACGCTTATCAAAAACTCCCAAATTAACGATATAAAAACAAATTCTGTATTTAACTTGATAATGCTATACAGAAATATAGGCGAATATCAAAAGGCAATATTGCTTTCAGATACATTGCCTGAAATTCGATATAGCCGTGAAATAATGTTAGCAACGGCAACCGACGGAAAAATGCAAGCAGGCTATCTTGGTAATGCCTTGCTTGAATTGGCGTATGTATTTGCTGAACAGCTTGTTTATGCCCTTGTAAATAATAAAGCTAATTTTGATACGAATATGCCTATTGAGAAAATCAAGGGAGTTATTTCTGTCTTTTATTTGATTTCCGAAAACGGTGATTTTGGAATATATCACAGGGAGGTTTGTTATTTATATTTATACTTATCAAGATTGCAATATGAAAAAGGATTGCAAAGCGACGCATTTATATCTCTTGATTTAGCTTTGGAACAAGCGAAAAAATATGACGAATTTGCAATAAATAAAAATGAATACTATAAATCGCCGCTTTTGAAGTATACAAAATGTAAAACCGAAAGCTTCATTAAAAGCGGCAGCCTCGTAAAAAACCTTCCTAACGATTGGCCAATGTGGGCAAATCCCGACTATACAAAGGTGAAGGAAGAAATAATTAAAGATCCAAGATGGACGCTTTGGGTTGAAAAAACCAAAATATAATACAAAACGAACCTGCATCTGCAGGTTCGTTTTGTATATAGAATTCGCGTTACAATATAGCTTGCTCTTCATTGCTATGAGTTGATCTTTGATATATAAACTGTTTAGGAGAGTTGTTTGCATTCTTTTAGCTTAGTTGTTGATTCGATTATTGAACATATTCTGAAACATCAACGTATTCGTGATAAATATCGGAAACACCTTTTTTGTTTATCTTGATTACCGTTCCGCCGTTGAGATCGGGATTCCAATAGCAGCCGGAGCCGGTTTTCAGCGCATAAGTGAAGCGAACACCCTCATAAACGATCGAAAAATTCGATACGTGATCGTGACCGCAAAGAAGATTTTTTGTGCTTCCAAGCTCCTTTATAGCGCCAAAAAAGCCTTCGTCGGCAGGATACGAGGAAATATCCTCGCGCTTAACTCCGAACGAGCCCTCATATCCCTCGTTCCAGCATTCATTGCCGTAGCTATCTTTAACTGATATGGTTTTTGGATCAAAATCTTTGTTAAACGCCGCATCAAAGGCGTGATGATAAGCGTAAATAGGAGCATGAGTTATAAGCATAGTTTCCTTGCAGCCGAGCAAGCTAAGAGCCTTTACCTGCTCCTTGTACCACTCGATCTGAGGCGGAAGAGCCTTTCCCCAAGCCATTATCTCCTCGCCGTCCTCCTTTACAAACGGAAGTCTGTCGTGAGTGTCGACCATGATAATTCCTTCAACGATCCTTCCGTCCTCCTCAATCGCGATCACATAATTTCCGCGTCCGAGCTCCAACGGGCCGTTTTCATATCTGAAGCTTTTATATTGAGAGTATATCTCGATCGCATTATCGAGCTTGTGAATACCGTGATCCTGATCGTGATTTCCCCATAGCGGACACCACGGAACACCAAGAGTATCAAGCACAGAGCACATAGCTCTTTGTGCATCGTAATCGCCGCACCAGGTAAGATCTCCGCTTATTGTGATAAGATCGGGCTTAACTCTTTCCATAAGAGTATTTATTGTATGTAAAATGATCTGTCCCTTTTGATTTTCAAGAGTCCAATCGGGCGCTTGAAGCTGAAAGTCTGTCAGATTAAGAATTGTAAAATCTTTATTTTTTTGCTTTTTGAACGTTATCATAAAAATCTCCTTTGATATTATTCCATAATAATTATAACAGGTTTTTACTTTCAAATCAATAGAATAAAATCATTTATATTGACTTTGTTTTTTCAATGTGATAAAATTTAAAAAAGATAAGGAGAGCTTTTTATGGAAAAAATAAAAAACAGTATCGAAAGTCTTCTTTGTAAGGTCGCGATCGAAAATGAAAAATTATCTTTTCAGCTTGCAAGAAGTGTAAAATTAACCGATTATTCATCGGTTGACGGAATATGGACAGAGGCTTTTCAAAGAGCGCTTAATGAATACGAAACCGTAATTATACCAAAGTCAAATGAGCCGTATTTGCTGGATGATAGCGTTATAATTCCGTCAAATCGCAGAATAATAGCGGAAAACGGCGCTATTATTCGATTGACAAAGGGAACAAATGTATTGATGCTTCGAAATTCAAATACCGCAGACGGCACGCACCGCCCCATAACCGATGTAAAGGAAAACATCAACATAACGATTGAAGGCGGTATATGGGAGGAGTGCTGCGAGCACCGTATGGGTTACGGAAAAAGCGGTATGTATGACAGGGAAAGAAGCTTTTTCGGAGTTTCGACTTGCATGCTTTTAGAGAACATAGACCGCTTGACACTGAAAAATATGACCTTTCGAAATTGCGGCGGCTTTGCGGTTCAAATAGGCGAGGCTGATAATGTCATTATTGAAAACATTACATTTGAAAATTGCTTCGCTGACGGACTTCATATAAACGGCAACGTAGAAAATATACATATACGCAACGTCAAGGGCGAGGTCGGAGATGATCTGGTAGCATTTAATATGTTCGATTGGCAAAACTCATCTATAAATTTCGGGCCTTGTAAAAACGTTATTTGTGAGGATCTTGAGTTATCACCAAGCAGCTACTATAAAGCTCTTAGAATAGAGCCCGGTATCTACACCTTCGATGACGGAAGCAAGATCGATTGCTCGCTAACAAATGCTATATTTCGCCGTATAAAAAATATAAAAACCTTCAAACTATATTGTCAAACCCCCGTATATTATGTGGGTGAAGAGCCGGAAAGTGCTGATGTCGGAAGCGGAGATAATATATTCTTTGAGGACATATCAATAGATCTTGATGGACCAATTGATAAGTTTGATGATTATATGAATAGTAATAAAACAATAGGTAGCTTCGGCGCGTTCGAGCTTGGCTTGAATGTTAAGAATATTTATTTCAAAAATATTGATCTTACCTTATACAGAGATAAATTTTTGTACTCATATCTTATTTGTATCGGTCCTAAATCTATCCGTTTGGAAAACGGAGCTGAGGTGTTCGATCCGTATCTTGCGTCAACTGCCGAAAATGTTTATATTGAAAATATAACAATTAACGGAAAAAAGCCTGAAAGCATTTCGCCATATATCCGACAGATCGTTTTTGACGGCCTTTATAATGATATTCCGTCCACAGCATACGGCGAAATAAAAAATATTATTTATAAATAATTAAATTAAAAACAAACACTCATTTGCGAATAATGAGTGTTTTGCTTTACATAAATGTACCATTTTTGCGCACAATAAGGATATATTTATCTGAAGGAGGCAAAAATGGAGATCACACGCGATATAAAATATATAGGCGTAAACGATAAGGAAATAGATCTTTTTGAGGAGCAGTATCCTTTAAAATACGGAATGGCTTATAATTCTTATGTTATAATTGACGATAAGATAGCAGTTCTTGATACTGTCGAATCGAAATTTTCCGATGAGTGGCTCGAAAATTTGAAAAATGCGATAGGAAATAGAGAGCCTGATTATTTGATAATTCATCACATGGAGCCCGATCACTCGGCAAATATAATGGATTTTGCGAAAAAATACGAGCACGCGATAATCGTTTCAACCGAAAAATCATTTTCTATGATGGAGCAATTTTTCGGTGACGGTTTTGCAAAAAGAAGAATGATCGTTGCCGAAAACGACACACTCCCCCTAGGCAAACACGTTTTAAGCTTCAAAATTGCGCCTATGGTTCATTGGCCTGAGGTGATGGTTACCTATGATAAATACGATAAGGTGCTTTTTAGTGCAGACGCTTTCGGCAAATTCGGAACGAACGATATAGAAGACGATTGGGAGCACGAGGCGGCGAGATATTATTTCGGCATAATAGGTAAATACGGAGAGCAGGTAAATAAGCTTCTTGATAAAATAAAAAGCCTTGATATAAATATCATATGCTCCTCGCACGGTATGGTCTTGAAGGGTGATTTGGATAATTATATAGAGCATTATCGCAAGTGGGCGTCATACGAGGCGGATATCGACGGAGTAGCAATAATATACACATCAGTGTACGGAAATACGAAAAAAGCCGTTAAAAACTTAGCTGAGCGTCTTCATTTAAATGATTGTACCATAATAACTCATGATCTTTCAAGATGTGATCCTCACGCTGCGCTTACCGATGCGTTTCGTTATAAAAAAACGGTTCTCGCAACGACGACTTATAACGGCGAAATATTCCCGAAAATGAGAGAATTTATAAATATGCTATGTGAGCGTAATTTCAAAAATCGCACACTGGGTCTTGTGGAAAATGGAACTTGGTCGCCAAATGCCATAAAAACAATGAAAAAAATGCTTGAACGATCAAGCGGCATATCGTATCTTGAAAATTGTGTAAGCATAAAGTCTGCATTGAACGATGAAAGCGAAAAGCAACTGAAAGCCTTATCCGATGAGCTTTGTAAGAAATAAAAAATATGAAAGCGTTGACACAGGGTCAACGCTTTCATAATTTGTCGAAAAAAAGATTTCCTTCAAGCATCTTGCTTATCTCAACTGAGGTATTGTACTTTTTTATTTTCTGTACATATTCGTGCAAATCCTGAAGGGAGTGTATGAGTTCGCCGCATTTTGAAAGCTCTATTTGCATAAGAACGCTTTGCGACAGATAAAATCTTCTTGCGCTTGAGCTTTTTGAAAACAGTTCATTTAAATCAGTATATCGCATATCGCCTCCAAGGTGAAATTCCTCACCCTGTGTTTAGTTTTTAACGAAAAACTTATTTTAAACTTGACGAAGCGAATTATCACGATGCGAAGCATCTCATAACTGATAACTTTCCCAAAGGGCAATTAAAACTTTAGCGTGTTCTCCATTAAGAATAACACGCTAAGCTCTGTGTCTGTTTTGTTTGTATCAATCTTGTAATTTTTTCATAACGCTCATATAAGCCGGACGAATTATTTTGTTCATACCGATAATCTCTTCAATACGGTGCGCGCTCCAGCCAACTATTCTTGCGATAGCAAAAAGAGGCGTGTAAAGCTCAACAGGAATTTCGAGCATCTCATAAACGAAGCCGCTGTAAAAATCGACGTTGGGGCTAACTCCCTTGTATATGTGGCGCTTAGCCGCGATTATTTTCGGCGCTTCGTCCTCAATTATCTTGTAAAGCGTAGCTTCCTTGTCCTTGCCCTTTTCGTGTGCAAGAGTGTTTACAAAGCCCTTAAGAACTCTTTCTCTCGGATCGGAAACCGAATATATAGCATGTCCCATACCGTAGATGAGTCCCTTGCCGTCGAACGCCTGACCGTCAACGATCTTTTCAAGATGCTTAACGATCTGATCTCTGTCCGTTATGTCAGATACGTGATTTTTAATATCCTGTATCATTTCCATAACCTTGATATTAGCACCGCCGTGCTTAGGACCTTTAAGTGATGACATAGCCGCCGCAATAGACGAATATGTATCAGAACCCGATGAGGTTACCACTCTTGTGGTAAACGTGGAATTGTTTCCACCGCCGTGCTCCATGTGAAGCATCAAAACAACATCAAGCACCTTTGCCTCAAGCTTTGTGTATTTTCCGTCGGGACGGAGCATCTTAAGAATATCCTCAGCTGTTGAAAGCTCAGGGAGCGGACGGTGAATATACATACTTGCATAATTTTCATAGTGATTGTATGCGTGATAGCCGTATACCGCAAGCATAGGAAATACCGCAATAAGCTGTAAGCACTGACGCACGCTATCAAAGAGAGAGTTTGAGTTGAGATTTTCATCATAAGACGCAAGAGTCAAAATACTGCGTGTCATGGAGTTCATAATGTCCTTTGACGGCGCTTTCATAATTACGTCTCTTGTAAAGTTGGTCGGCAGAGTTCTGCACTCACCTATAAGCTCCTCAAATTCGGAAAGCTCCTTTTCATTCGGCTTTTCTCCGAATATTAAAAGATAAGCAGTCTTTTCAAAACCGAAGTCGTCCTTTCCAAGCTCCTTGATAAGATTTTCAATTCTGTAACCTCTGTACCAGAGCTCGCCGTCACACGGCACACGTTCACCATCGATTTCCTTGAAGGAAGTTACCTCCGAAATATTGGTAAGACCGGTAAGAACGCCTTTTCCGTTAATATCACGAAGTCCGCGATAAACACCGTAGTCCTTGAAAAGATTGTCCGAGATGCTGTCATTTTTAATGCATAAATCTGTTTTGTTTTTAGAATATGCGATGATCTTTTCGTTCATATTTTTCCTCCTTTAATGGTATGCCATGTCGGTTCAGTCAGGCATATATTATCTATTCTACCATATAAAAACAGATTTTAAAAGAGTTTTTCAACAATTTAATAAAAGTGTTGCTTAAAATTTATTTTTTCGTTGTATTTTTAACAAAAATATGATAAACTAAAGCAAACGGAGGTGCTTTATGATTACCTATAACGACGTAAAAAACGATGAAAAGATCAAAGCATACATACAAAAGGCTGACGAATCGCTTTTAGCACTCGGCTTTACCGAGCATAGCTTTGCTCATGTCGGACTTGTTTCGGAGCGTGCAGGATATATTCTTAAAACACTCGGATATCCAAAAGAGGATATAGAGCTTGTAAAGATCGCGGGATATCTGCATGATATCGGAAATATCGTGAACAGAAAAGAGCATTCGCAAAGCGGCGCTGTAATGGCTTTCAGAATACTTGATAAGATGAATATGGACGCTGAGGATATAGCGACGGTGGTTACTGCAATAGGCAATCACGACGAGGGTGAGGGCGAGGCTGTAAACCCGATAGCCGCCGCACTTATAATTGCCGATAAATCCGATGTTCGCAGAACAAGAGTAAGAAATGCCGATATTATAAATTTTGATATTCACGACAGAGTTAATTATTCTGTTATAGAATCAAATCTCAGTGTAGATAAAAGTGAAGCAAGCGTTAAGCTATCTCTTACTATCGATACCGAGATAAGCTCTGTAATGAATTACTTTGAGATATTTTTGAAAAGAATGCTTATGTGCCAAAAGGCAGCAACAAGATTAAAGCTCAGCTTCAAGCTTTTTATAAACGGACAACAGCTTTTATAATTTTACATTTGTCAAAAATAATCCAAATTTACCAACAAGCATCAAAAACGCCGATCTCGGCGTTTTTTCTTTTAAAAAAGCGCATTTTTGACTGTAACATATACTATTCATAAATATATGAGCATATGAAAATATTATCATAATTTATATAAAAAGAACAGCTCGCTATAAAAAGCGAGCCGTTTGTCTGTTAAAAAGCTTTTGAAGTGTTATTTGCGCTTCCAATCATATCCCGAATATGTTACGCCCAAGTATTTTGCGGCAGTGTTTTTATTTGAGAGTCGATCTGAAGAGAATGTTTCTGTGGTTTTGTAGCCTGTAGCCACCCAACCATTAGGATTTTCGAAAACAACGCTTGCCAATGTTGCGGGAAAGGCGTCGTATTCAATGAACTCCAATGAGGCAGGTAAGGTGAACGATTTTAAGCTTGTGCATCCTTTAAAGGCGTATGTTCGTATAGCGAGCAATGAATTGCCAAACTCAACATATGAAAGCTCTGTGCATTCATAAAAAGCAGAAGCGCCTATAAATTTAAGGGAGTCGGGCAAAATAACGCTTGTAAGACCTTCCTTAGCTCCCTCGAAGCCTCTTGTTGCTATACCTAATGTGCCTTCCTTTACGGTTACATCGCCCCATACGCTTCTATCTGCGAGTATAAGATATTTGTCGATGTATAAAATTCCGTTTTCCCAGTTAGACGAATTGTTGTAGTAGCCACATGATGCAAAAGCCTGCCAACCAATATAGGTCAATGTGTCGGGCAGAGTAATACTATTTAAATTACTGCAGTATAAAAACGCTCTGTATTCTATTTCTGTGACTGAGCTTGGAACGACCAAGGAATAAATTCCGTAATCGTCCTGAAAAGCCATTCCGCCTATTGCGGTGACCGGTAACCCCTCATACGATGAAGGAATAACTACGTCCTTATCCGTGCAAGCTCCTCTGCCGACAACGTAGTAATAAGTTTCGTCAGAGCTTAATTGAAATTCCAACCCTTCGCTTGGCAATATATCACCGCAGTTTTCGCATACTCTTTCTATATAGCTGTGACCAATCGCACCGATTTCAATGTAAGAGCTATAATCGCAACGCGAGCAGGTTACGTATTCATTCCAGCCAATGCTGATACATCCTGCAGCCTGTCCTTCGTGAGTTATTTCATCATGTCCTAAGACTTCGCCGTAAGAGGTTTGGCAAATATCGCATATTGCCTGCTCTGTACAGGTGGCCTCGCCGCCACTGTGTCCCGTAGCTTCGATCTCTGAATATGTTGAATAGTCGCAACGGGTACAGGTATCGTATTCGTTCCAGCCGATATCAATACAAGAGGGAGCTTGCGCGTCATGATGTTTGATATCGTGTCCGAGCGCTTCTGAGATTTCTTTAGAGCATCTTTCACAGATGTAGGCCTCCAAACAGCTTGCCTCACCCGCGGTGTGACCTAATTTTGTGATCGGATCACTATAGGCAAAGCCACATTCGCAAGAGTAAGCAGTCTCACCATCGTTTTCACAGTCGGGATCCTTTGTGGAGCTTGTAAAGACGTGATTTGCCTCAGATTTGAAAGAACAACCCTCAACTATACATTTCTGAAAGTGCGAGGACTGATCGTACTCCCAAGCATCGGAAAAAATATGTGTATGCTCTGTGGTTGATGAGGAGCTTGTACTTTCTTCAATCTTTGAAGAATCGCTATCGGTGCTGTCTTCGAGCTTTGAAGATTGCTCGCTTTCGTTTTCCGTATTATCCGATTTATCACTGTCACAACCAAATAAAAAAACGGATAACGCAGTAACGAGGGTAAAAAATAAAAATAGTTTTTTTATCATATAAGATATCCTTTCTTTTTTTGCATAAACAAGACGGAAGAGAATATATAATTCAAATGTCTTGTAAATACAATATCAGTAAAAGTATTATATCACTCGTCAGTCTCTTTGTCAACCCTAAAGAGTTAAGTTTTTTAACTCAAATGAGATACAATAATAATATAAAGTAAAGAGGGGGATCTTAGCTTGAATATCGGAGAAGCAGTAAGACTTAGAATAATACAACTTTGTGAGCATAACAATATTACCTTGAATAAGCTTTCCATGATTTGCGGCATCACTCAATCTACTCTGAATAATATTGTAAGCGGAAGAAATAAGACAGCCACCATTTCAACCATAAAAAAGATCTGCGACGGGCTCGAAATGAAAATACAGGATTTTTTCAATTCCGAATATTTTGACGATCTTGAGCAAGAAATAAAATGATTTTTTTGCAAACAAAAACAGCTTATAGCTTGTATTAGCTATAAGCTGTCTTTATTTAATAGAAAAGCACTGATATATCGGATTGGATTACCGATAAATTAAATTTCGTATTATTCTTTTTCTGAGGATAGTTCTTTTAATTTTTGATAAAAATCGGGGAATTTTTTCTTCAAAATGATAAGATTATTTTCGCTATTTACAAAGCAATGCTTTGTTTTACCTACTAAAACTAATTCTTTAGTAGAAGCATTGAACATTGTATATTTTACTGTTAATGATACACCCTTGAATTCTTCAACTTCAACTTTAATTTCTACCGTGTCACCGAAGGTCGTTGGCTTTTTGTATTCACATTCAACTCCGATTACAGGAGAAATAATTCCATCCTCCTCTAATTTTGTATATCCGAAGCCTATTTGCTCCAAAAAGCTTACCCTTGCTTCCTCCATCCACCTTATATAATTTGAATGGTGGGTTACTCCCATTTTGTCAGTTTCATAATAATTAACCTTGTGCATATAATTTTCCATCGTATTATTCTCCTGTACAATCAAGTTCGTTTTTGATATCGCTACACACCGACAAATTGGAATTTGTTATCTTAGTTTAGTCTTTGATTTCATATATAAACAAAGTTTCGTCAATGAGTGCATAAGAGATGCTTTTTCCAACCAACTCCTTGCACTCCTCGTTGCTAAAATATGCAGATGTTGAATATTCTTTGTCGTCAACTTTGATAATAACACCGCCTGTAAATCTATAAAAACCTGCTTCCCAATTAGTAATAACACCTTCTACGGGAGTAAAGTTTTTACACTTGTTCTTGTAAACAAAGAACATAATGAGAAAATACGCCCCCGGAAGCAAGAGACAGACTATATTCAAAATATTTATAATAGCAAACAGAGCAGATTCAGTAATCCTTGTAAAATATAAAAGGCATATTATTAGTTCCAAAAACAGAAACGGAGTTAACCATTTCAATGCAGTTGACAAATATTTTTTCAATGACAGTTCCATAAAAATACCTCTTTGTCAAATTTAAGCTTATCTATTATTTACATTATATAATAAAATCTCCTAAAAGTAAATAGAAAGGCTCAATATTTTACAGATTAAACCGCCATATAAAAAACAAAAAGCTCTGTCGAAACAGAGCTTTTTTGCATATAAGATAAGAACTTATCTCTTTGAGAACTGAGGTGCGCGACGAGCAGCCTTGAGACCGTATTTCTTTCTTTCCTTCATACGAGGGTCACGAGTGAGAAGGCCTGCGGCTTTAAGAGCGCCTCTGTATGTTTCGTCAGCGAGGATCAAGGCTCTTGCGATACCGTGACGGATAGCGCCTGCCTGACCTGAGATACCGCCGCCAACAACGTTAGCAACTACGTCAAACTTGCCGATTGTTTCAGTAACATCGAAAGCTTGGTTGATGATGAGCTTAAGTGTTTCAAGACCGAAATATTCATCAATGTCTTTTCCGTTAATAGTTATAGAACCTGTACCGGGATAAAGACGAACTCTTGCAACTGATTTTTTTCTTCTACCTGTTCCGTAGAAATAAGGTTTAGCACTTGTGTACATATTCTTCTATATCCTTTCCTGATTATTTAACTTCGTAAGCGATAGGAGACTGAGCCTGCTGCTTGTGCTCGCTACCTGCATAAACTTTAAGTCTTGTGATGGATTTGTCACCGATTGAATTGTGGGGAAGCATACCCTTAACTGCAAGCTCCATAGCAAGCTCGGGACGAGTAGCCATAAGAGTCTTGTACTGAACTTCCTTAAGACCGCCGATGTAACCTGAGTGACGGCGATAGTATTTCTGTTCAAGCTTCTTGCCTGTGAGAACTGCTTTTGCAGCATTGATGATTATAACGAATTCACCGCAGTCAGCATGAGGTGTGAATTCGGGACGGTGCTTACCTCTCAAAATGTTAGCAGCAGCAACAGCTGTCTTGCCAAGAGGCTTGTTAGCAGCGTCAATAACATACCATTTTCTTTCAATGGTGTTGTTAGCCATAAAAGTTGACATTTTAAATTCCTCCAAATAGTTTTCAGATGTTTGTTTTTTGCCTACGTATTATACCATTTTGAATAGTGAGTGTCAATAGTTTTTTGAAATTTTTTTTGAAAAAACAAAGGTTTTGCACTGAAATCTCTCGAAATCTCGCAAAACCTCATTTTTTCTCTCGTTTTCTCAATAAAAATTTTAAAGTCCCGTTGATGCCAAAAAGAGAATAAACATAGCAAACAGCAGGAAAGGACACAAAAATCTTGTGAATATCTGTCTTCTCGTAGCGGGAATACCCTCAAGAATGAAGATTATACCGCACAAAAATATATTGTAAGCCGTTACGGGAACACCGTCAAAAGAGCCGAAGCCGCCGCAAATAGCAGTAAGAACAGTAAGAATTAAAGCGATAGGAGACATGATAAGAGCAAATATCTTACCAACCTTATCTCTTTTTCTGCGCTTTTCCATTACTGCGGCAAGCTCAGCCTGACGTTGACGTTCAAGCCGTTCTTCCATTCTTTTTATTGCTTCCTGTTCGCGCTTATGTTGCTCGATTATGTCGCGTGTGCGTCGATCCTCTTCTTCCTTGCGGCGTCTTTCCTCTTCGTATTGCTGCTGTTGTCGGTAAGCCTGTTCCTCAGCTTCACGAGCCGCTTTTTCCTGAAAGCGATCCTCGTCTGTCTGCTTATTGAATTTCTTTCTTATGTAAGCGTTGACAGCGTCCAGATTCTCAATAAGAAAATCACGCGCGGCGTTAACCTTCTTTGCCTTTTCGCCGTCGCTGAAAGCATCGGTATTGTTGTGATCAGGATGGTAAAATACCATGAGCTTTCTGAATTGATTGTTTATGTCCTTTGATGTCAAAGTATTTTCAAAGCTGTCAAGATCAAGCTCATTTAAAGCAAGTGCAATTTCGATTTCTGTCATGGTCGGTCAAGCTCCTCTTAATGTTTATTTATTTTTCGATTTTTATTTGTTTTATTCCGTTTTCGGTTATCATTATATCGCAGTGAAGATCAAATCTGCCTCTTGGAAGCTTGTCAGTAATAAGATCACTGAAGGCAAATCCTATCGTAGAGCCCTTGAAGACGTTAAGAAATTTGTCATAATAGCCCTTTCCGTAGCCTAAACGGTAGCCGTAAACATCAAAAGCAATTCCGGGAACGAAGCATATAGCAACCCCCGATGTTTTTTCAGGATCATATACGGGAAGATGAGCCTTAGGCTCTCTTATGCCGTACGCACCGATCTCAAAATCGTCAAATGACGATATGAAATGGAACTTCATAGTCCTGTTCTCGGTATTGCAACGCGGAAAAGCGATCCTTTTACCGCTCTCTAAAGCAAACTTTGCAAGGGGAAGAATGTCTATCTCCGATTTTATAGGAGCGTAGAGAAGAATGATATCAGCGTGCCTGAAGCTTATAAGCCCTTTGGCATAATTACATATTTTTTCACTGTAAAGCTCGCGTGTTTGCGCGGGTATTGAATCGCGCTTTGAAGAAAATTCTTTTCTTATAGCGTCCTTTTCACGTTTAATAGGTGTAATTGACATATTTCCTCCTCAGTCAAGAATGATGGCTTTTTTCATCTTTTCAGCGCTTTCCTCGCTTGAAAGAGCCTTCAATATTTCAAGAGCAAATTCGTGAGCAGAGCCCATAGCACGTCCTGTTATTATGTTTCCGTCACGTACACAGCCGCAATTTTGAACGTAAGCTCCCGTAAGCTCCTTTTCAAATCCGGGAAAGCAGGTGGCTTTTTTACCGTTTAAAATTCCGCGCTTGCCTAGAATAAAGGGTGCGGCGCAGATGGCGCAAATGAATTTGTTGCTTTTGTAAGCCTTGTCTATAAAAGCGGAAACAGCTTTACTGTTGTCGAGATTGTAAGCTCCGGGCAGACCGCCGGGTAAAATGATCATATCAAAATCGTCATTTGGCGATATCTCGTCTTCCAAAACGTCGCACACAACAGGTATCTTGTGTGATCCTGTGGCTGTTTTTCCAGTAACACCGACTGTTTTTACATCAATGGAAGCGCGCCTTAAAACATCAAGAGTATAAAGCGCCTCGATCTCCTCAAAGCCGTCAGCTAAAAATAAATAAACCATTATTCCTCCTAAATCTCGAACAGTACGTCGCAAAGAGCGCTGTTCGGAAAAACAAAATTTTCATCAATGATCATAATAAGAGCCTTTTCGCAAGCCTTGTAACAAGTGCCGTCGAGCGATAAATAAACACTCTGTTTGTCCTTTGTAAGCAAATAGCCCGAGGATGTGTGCGAAAAAGCATATTTTATATCGAAGCCGTCAAGGCTCAATTTAAACATATCAAACGGCTTTATTAATGTATCGTTTGCAAGATGTAAGCTATAAAGCTTATCAAAATCTCTGTCAAAATCTTTAAAATAAACGTCACAGGGTGGGGAGAAAAGCGTATTTTCACCCGTAATAGAGATTATACCGTAGCCGATATGTGAAAAGCCTGATGCCTTGTAGTACGAGAAAAGACTTTTTTCTGCCGGCACGGTTATTATAAATGAATACGCATTGCTTTCACAGTATTCCTTGGTGTAACTGATAAGAGCCTTTGCATATCCGCGTCCGCGCATATTTTTATCGACACATATAGCGTATAAATACGCGCCTGAAAATCCGTTTACCGATACGTCAAAGAGGCAAAGACCGCCGCAGAATATACCGTCATCGTAAATCGAAAAGACCTTTGATGTGTCGCAGATCTGCGAAATGAAGTCGGCATCGTCGCCGAAAACGTCGAAATAAAGCTTTTCGTAAAGAGGATTTTTACCGATCTTGAATGATATCAAAGCCCAGATACCTCGTTATATATTTCCTTTGCGATATCTTCACGCGTGCGCATAGAAGAGCCCTCATAGCATTTTATTCTTTTCCAGCCGAGAGCTTCGCACGAGAACAGAGCGGCATCGTAGCATTTGTTCATATATTCCGTGTCCGCTTCGTGAATATCGATCTTTCTTCCCGTTTCATTGCTTCTCGATCTTACCAGAGAAAGAGATATTTCGGGACACACCTCAAGGTAGATGACAGCATCGGGCTTGGGTAAGCCAAGCTTTGAAAATTCAAAATCCCAAAGCCACTCAAGAAAGCTGTTCCATTCACCCCTCGGAAGCTTTGATAGCTGGTGAACTGCATTTGCTGAGGTATATCTGTTTGCAATAACATAGGTGTCACGGTCCTCGATATCCTTTATCCAATCGGTCTTGTAGCTTATATATCTGTCGCAGGCAAAAAACATTGATGCAGAATAAGCATTCGTATCAGATGGCTTTTTGCCTAATTTTCCGTCAAGATACATTCTCACAAAAAGAGAAGAGTCGTTTTCATACATCGGAAAAGAAAGCTCGCGTACCTTTTTGCCTTCGCTTTTGAGCTTTTCAATAAGGATATCTGCTTGCGTTCCCTTTCCCGAACCGTCAAGACCGTCAATAGCTATAAATTTTCCCATAATAACTCCGTTATTCGTCTTCGTTTTTCATTCTTAATTCAAGGTAATCTTCCTTGGTTATAAGCACATCTCTGGGCTTAGAACCGTTTGCAGGGCCTATATAGCCGAGCTCCTCCATTTTATCGATAATTCTCGCAGCTCTTTGGAAGCCGAGAGAAAGCTTTCTTTGAAGATGAGACGAGGATATTTTCCCAAACTCGGTAGCAAGCTCAAGCGCAGCATAGAATTTTTCGTCAAGCGCTTCGGAGTCGTCACCGCCTTCGCCGCCGTCCTCATAATCGGGCTTCTTTTCAGCCTTCTGAAGCTTTGAGGTGTTGGAATCAATCTGTGAAATAACCTCCTCGTCGTAATTGGCAGAGAAGTTTTCTCTTAAGAATTTAGTAACATTTTCACGCTCAGAGTCTGAAATAAACGCACCCTGAACACGCAAGGGCTTGAGCGCGCCGACAGGCTTTAAGAGCATATCTCCTCGAGCAACAAGCTTTTCAGCTCCTACCTCGTCAAGAATAGTTCTTGAATCGACCTGAGCAGGAACACGGAAGGCAATACGCGAAGGAATGTTCGCCTTGATAACACCGGTAATAACGTCAACAGACGGACGCTGTGTACCGATAATAACGTGAATACCCGCGGCACGGGCCTTTTGGGTAAGTCTTATAATATGATCGTCGATCTCCGGAACCTGCATTTTAAGATCGTAAAGCTCATCGATAACGATAACTATACGGGCGATCTTTTCAGCAGAAATAGAGCCGCGGTCAACTCTTTCGTTGTATTCGCCGATATCACGCACACCCGCAATCTCAAGAAGCTCGAAGCGGCGCTCCATCTCGGCAACCGCCCATTGAAGCGTACCGATAGATTTTTTTGCTTCGCAAACGACGGGAACAAGAAGGTGGGGAATTCCGTTGAATGCCGAAAATTCAACTCTTTTCGGGTCTATAAGGATAAGACGCATATCGTCGGGCGAGGATTTGTAAAGCAAGCTTATAAGGATAGAGTTTATACATACTGATTTACCCATACCCGTAGCACCTGCAACGAGAAGGTGAGGCGTTTTTGCAATATCAAGATATACGTGCTCTCCCGAAATGCTCTTACCGATAGCGCAGTAAAGAGGACTTTTGTGTGCCATAAATTGCGGATCTTCAAGTAACGAGCGTAAATATACCATGCTCGTTATCTTGTTCGGAACCTCGATACCGACAGCACTCTTTCCCGGAATAGGACATTCTATTCTTATTCCCTCAGCGGCAAGATAAAGCGCGATATCGTCAACAAGGTTGGCAATAGAGCGTACCTTAACACCTGCCTCGGGCATAAGCTCGTATCTTGTAACCGTAGGACCTCTTGAAATGTCGGTTATTTTGGTTTTTGCATTGAAATTGCTAAGAGTTTCAACAATAATGCGCGCATTATTCTGAAGCTCCTCGTTTACAGCCTCCTCATCGGCATCGTCCTGCTTAATGGTGGGAAAGAAATCAAGAGGAGGAGACATGTATTTTTTCTTGGGCTTTGGCTTAGGCTTAGGCTCGGACTGAGGCTCAAGCTTGGTCTCGGGAGCGGACTCGGATTTCTTTTCGGAAGATACCTTTTCGCCCTTGCCCTTTCCAAACAAAGATCCAAAGAGAGATTTTTTCTCAACAACTACCTCTTCCTTGTCCTCCTCTATTACCTCAGGCTGGGTAGGAGCCGGCTTTTCTTCGGAAAGACCGATCTTTTTAAGAGCATCCTTGGAAATATAGCTTGAAAGATCGTCATCTGACGGAGGCTCGTTTTCTTCGGTAGCTTCATCGTCCTTGTAAGACTCGGAAGCGTCAATTGTACCGTCATCATAAGAATTTAAAACGAATTCGGGCTCGTTTGATATATCATCATCGGGCTCTTCGAACGGAACCTTTTCAACATCATCATTATAATTATAAGGAGCTTCATCTTGATTTTCGTCGGCACTGTCATCGTAAACTGTTGCGGCAGTAACAGGCTGCGTATCCTTGAATACTGCGTGTCTTGTAATATTAAGCGTAGTTTGCTCGGTATTTGATTCCTCCGAGTAATCGTCGTTTTTGATCTGATCCATATCGACGGGCAAAACAGGACTTACAAGAAGATCCTCATCGTAAATATCGTCGGAATCGTCAAATACCTGGAACTTTTTATGCTTTTTGCGAATGCTTGCGCGCTTAGCCGCCTTTTCCTTGCGCTGTTCCTTTTCGATCCTTCTGTTCTTGAATATCCTTCTCATAACGGAGTAGGGAGTGATATTGAACATTTGAAGCACCATGAATAAGAGAAGAGCTATTGTTACAACATATCCTAGAACTGCGTTCGATGTGGCAAAGAAATTACCGATAGCGCCGCCGATACCGCCGCCTCCGATACTGTTTATACCGTTTTGATAAAGCTCATCAAGACTTAGAGTCAAAAGTGTAGGATCGGATGAGGAACTTATCAGCTGTTGCAGAGTAGCAACACTGATAACTATAATTATCGAGCAAACGACGCGTCTGGTACAGATTTTTCTGTTTACGTCGTAATACCACATAAGCGAGTGAAAGAGAAGTAATATTGAAAGAAAATATGAAGCACAAGTCGATAAAAGTCCCTTTAGGACTATTCCGATGCCGCGATTTCCTATAATGCAAAACAGCGTAACAACAAAAAGCACCGCCAAAACATACGGCATTGCTTTACTTATAAGGGGGATAATTTTGGATTTTTTCTTTTGCGAGACGGCAGCTTTGCCTGAGTTCTTTTTGGAAGTTATTTGGCGTTTGTTTTTTTGTGACTTCATTTTCTTTTCCTTTCTGTAAAATGTTGCTCAATGAACCAATAGTATAATTTTAAAATAAAGATATATAATATATGATAACAGAAAAAAACCGAAAAAACAATAGATTTTTTACAAAAGTAAAAAATTTTTTATAAGGAAATGAAAATAAGCGAACAAAAAATAAAAATTTTAAAAGTGATAGGCTTTTGCGCAGCCTCGTTCCTTGCAGGCGGCGTAAACGGATTTATGGGAACAGGCGGGGGAATAGTATTTGTGTATACTCTTAAATATCTTACCGATAACGACGAAAAAGATAATTTTGCCACGACCCTGTGTGCGATTTTACCCCTTTCGCTGATAAGCATTTGGGTATACGCCAAAAATTCAAATATAGATATTGAAATGATAAGAAAACTCACACTCCCTGCCATTTTTGGCGGCGCAGTAGGTGCGCTAATTACAGATAAGATAAAGAAAAAATACTTAAATCTTATCTTCGCGGCTCTCGTGATATATTCGGGGATGTGTATGATTTTGAGGTGAATATGGATATAGTAATATCTTTTCTTATAGCCGCGATTATGGGAATGGGAATAGGGGGAGGCGGATTTTTAGTCATATACCTCACCCTGTGTCTCGGATATGAACAAATTTTAGCGCAAGGCACAAACCTTGTGTTTTTCGCCATAGCTTCCGTTTTTGCAATAATAGTACATCTTTTTAAAAGAAAGATATCCTTAAAGCAGGTTTTGCTCATGTCGGCATTTGGATCGCTCGGAGCTTTTTTGGCGTCGGGTATTGTAAACAGGATCGATCCGAAAATACCGAGAATTGCTCTCGGAGTTTTGCTTGTCGGAGCGGGTATTCTAAGTATATATAATACTCTAAAGAAAGAAAAAAATAAAAATAAATAGAAAAAATTCCAAAAAACTATTTACAAATCTGATTTATTGTGATATAATCGACATCGTGACGCCGTACGCTCGGTTTACGGACAAAGCCAAAAGGCATTTCACCAACCGCTTGCTGTGTGTTCGGAGTCAAATAAAATTAAGAAAGGTGAAAAATCATGACAAAGCAGGAAATCATTGCAGCTTATGCAACTCATGAAGGAGACACAGGCTCACCCGAAGTACAAATCGCACTTCTCACAGCTCGTATTAACTCTCTCAATGAGCATCTTAAGAAGAATGCAAACGACCACCACTCAAGAAGAGGACTTCTTAAAATGGTAGGTCACAGACGTAACCTTCTCGGCTATCTCGCAAAGACAGATATCGAGCGTTACCGTGCAATCATCGAAAAACTTGGTCTTAGAAAATAAGAAACCATGCACGCAAATCGTGCGCAACTCGGCTGTGCATTTGCACAGCCGAATTTTTTTGAAAGAATGCGGGCGAGATAGCAGTTAACCAAGCATCGAAATCTTCGGTTTTTGGTTAAGTGCTATGTCCCCTCGCAAAAAATAAAAAAACGGAGAAAAAACAAATGACAAAAATGTTTACAGAAAAAGTATTTGACAATTACAAAACATACGAATACGAGCTTGCAGGCAGAAAGCTTGTCGTTGAAAACGGCAAAATGGCAGGACTCGCGAACGGAAGCGTACTCGTTCGTTACGGTGAAACAGTAGTATTGGCGTGCGCAACAGCATCAGCAGCACCAAGAGACGGTATCGACTTCTTGCCTCTTTCGGTTGATTTTGAGGAAAGAATGTACTCAGTAGGCAAGATCCCCGGCGGATACCTCAAAAGAGAAGGCAAGCCCTCCGAAAAGGCTATCCTTACATCGAGAGTTATCGACCGTCCTATCCGTCCTCTTTTCCCGAAGGATCTCAGAAACGATGTAAACCTTTCTCTTACAGTTCTTTCTGTTGACCCCGATTGCTCACCTGAGATCACAGCCATGATCGGTGCATCGATAGCTCTTTCTATCTCGGATATTCCGTGGAACGGACCTATCGGCGGTCTTTTCATGGGTATGGTAGACGGCAAAATAGTTATCAACCCAACTCTTGAGCAAAGAAAGGTAAGCACCCTTGAGCTTACAGTTGCCGCAAGCGAAAAGAAGGTAGTAATGATCGAAGCAGGCGCTAAGGAAGTATCCGATGAGGATATGTACAACGCTATCATGCTCGCTCATGAGGAGATCAAAAAGCTTATCGTATTTATAAACGGTATCGTAAGCGAGGTAGGTAAGCCTAAATTTGCATATCCCTCATATGAGCTCGATCACGATATGTTCGACGAGATCTTCGAATATTGCGAAAAGGAAGTTATGTTCGCTCTCGATACAGACGACAAAACTGTTCGCGATGCAAGAATGCAGCCGATTATGGAAGATATCGTTGCAAAATTTGAAGAAAAATATCCCGACATCTCCGCAATAATGGCAGAGCTTATCTACAAGATCCAGAAGAAGATCGTTCGCCGTTGGTTGCTTGAGGACGGTAAGCGTGTTGACGGCCGCCGTCTTGATGAAATAAGACCTCTTACCGCTGAGGTAGGTATGTTCAACAGAGTTCACGGTAGCGGTATGTTTACTCGCGGACAAACTCAGGTTATGACTATTGCAACGCTCGGTCCTATTTCCGACGCACAATTGCTTGACGGAATCGACGAGGAAACAGAAAAGAGATATATGCACCATTACAATATGCCCGGCTACTCCACAGGCGAAGCAAAGGCTTCCCGCTCACCCGGAAGACGTGAGATCGGACACGGTGCATTGGCTGAGCGTTCACTCGTTCCCGTGCTTCCTTCCGTTGAGGAGTTCCCCTACGCTATCCGTCTTGTATCAGAGGTAATCTCTTCAAACGGCTCTACATCTCAGGCATCAGTATGCGGCTCGACTCTTGCTCTTATGGACGCAGGTGTTCCGATCAAAGCTCCTGTTGCAGGTATCTCCTGCGGTCTTATCACAGAAGGCGAAAGATGGATGACTATGATAGATATCCAAGGTCTTGAGGACTTCTACGGCGATATGGACTTTAAGGTTGCAGGAACACATAAAGGTATCACATCTATTCAAATGGACCTTAAGATCGACGGTCTTACACCCGAGATCATTAAGGAAGCGCTCCGCGTAACACACCTCGGACGTGACCAGATAATTGATGAAGTAATTCTCAAAGCAATCCCCACACCTCGTGCAGAGGTTTCCGAATATGCTCCCAAGATGATCTCAATGAAGATCAATCCCGATAAGATCAGAGAGGTAATCGGTACAGGCGGAAAGGTAATTCAGAAGATCGTAGCCGATACAGGCGCTAAGATCGATATTGAAGACGACGGAAGCGTGTTTATCTCTGCTATCGATAAGAATTCTATCGAGGCAGCAAGAGCAACGATCGCAAATATCGTATTTGAGCCTGAGGTTGGCGCAATTTACAACGCAAAGGTAACAAGAATAATTCCTATCGGCGCATTCGTAGAATACGCACCCGGCAGAGAAGGTCTTGTACACATCTCCAAGCTTGCAAAGGAAAGAACCGAAAAGGTTGAGGACGTTTGCAATGTAGGCGACGAGGTAAGAGTTAAATTCCTCGGCATCGACGAAAAGGGCAGAGCAAACCTCTCAATAAAGGACGCTCAGTAATTCAAATCAAATAGCAAAAAGGATCTTGCAAAAACAGCAAGATCCTTTTTTCTTTTCCTGCTCATAAATATATCCATTTAAGAATATATAACTATTAAATGAAAAGAAAGGACATACATATGAGAGGACTTAATGAAAAAGAGGTCGAGCAGTCTCGCGAAAACCATGGAGCGAATACGCTCGACGCATATAAAAGAAAAAATTTTTTCAAGGTATTTCTGACGAATTTTTCAGATCCGATAATAAGGGTGCTGATAATAGCGCTTTTTGTAAACATAGTTTTTATGTTTCCAAATATAAATTGGTTCGAAACAGGCGGAATTGCGGCATCGATATTTATAGCCACATTCGTTTCAACCTTGTCGGAGTTTACAAGCGATAACGCATTTGAAAAGCTGCGTGATCAAGGCACAGGAGCAAAATGTCGGGCTATAAGAAATGATATGGCGACCGAAATAAAGATAGAGGATATAGTGTGCGGCGATATAATAATTCTCAACGCAGGAGAGAAGATACCTGCCGATGCGCTGCTTTTGGAAGGCGAGATAAAGGTCGATGAATCTGCGCTTACGGGCGAAAGCAAGGAGATAACTAAAAAAAGCACGGGAGACGAAAGATCAAAAACGCTTTTGAAGGGCGCGCTCGTATTGTCGGGAATTGCATACGCAAGGGTGAGCGCGGTAGGCAAAAACACCTACTATGGAAAAATAGCTCAAACATTAACGGAAGATCCGCGTCCAAGCCCCTTGAAGCATCGGCTAAGCGCACTTGCAAAAAGTATAAGCATTTTGGGATATGTAGCGGCAGCGCTTATCGCATTCGCATATCTTTTTAACGTATTTTGTATTGACGCAAAAATGAACACCGCAGAAATGCTTGTAAAGATAAAAAATCCGAAATTCGTTTTTTCCGAGCTTCTTAATGCCCTTACACTTGCAGTATCGATAATCGTCGTCGCAGTACCTGAGGGACTTCCTATGATGATAACGGTAGTCCTTTCGTCAAATATGAAAAAGATGATGTCACAGGGCGTTATCGTTCGCAAAATGGTGGGAATAGAAACGTCGGGAAATGTAAATCTTCTCTTTACCGATAAGACAGGAACGCTTACAGAAGGAGATCTTAAAGTAAAGCATATAATATCTCCGAGCGGAGAAAAATATTCAAAGCTTAATTCAGTAAATAACGAAGAATATAAAAAATACCTCACCCTGTGCATGAAATTTTGCAATGACGCTACCTATACCGGCAAAAGAGCTATAGGCTCAAACTCCACAGACAGAGCAATATGCGCATTTGTAAAGGATCCGCCATACAAGGCACAGATAATAGATAAGCTTCCGTTTGACAGCGCAAAAAAATACAGCAGTGCAACAGTAGCCTTCGGAAATGAAAAATACACCCTATTTAAAGGCGCTCCCGAAAAGATATTAAATGCGTGCGATGAATATATAGACGAAAACGGAAAGCTTCGCAAAATGGAAAAAAAGGAAGGTTATCTTAAGCTTTTGAAGGAGCTTGCCTCGCTTTCTTACAGAGTAGTTGCGCTTGGAATAAAAGTAGGAAAGAACGACACGTCCCTCTGCAAAATCGCATTTTTGGGCTTTGTCACTATCCGAGATAGAATAAGAAAAGAAGTACCTTCGGCAATAAGAGAGGTAAGCGATGCGGGTGTCGGAGTTATAATGATGACGGGAGATAACCGCGATACCGCCGAGGCAATAGCCAAGGAATGCGGAATAATATCTCCATATTCAAAAAGAAAGGCCGTAATAACTGCAGATGCTCTTGCAATAATGAATGATGACGAAATCAAGACACTCCTCCCCACCCTTGCGGTAATAGCGCGTGCTTTGCCGTCTGATAAAACAAGACTTGTAAAGATAGCGCAAGAGTGCGGATACGTGGTCGGAATGACAGGAGACGGAATAAACGATGCCGCTTCACTTAAAATGGCTGATGTCGGATTTGCCATGGGTTCAGGTACTGACGTTGCCAAGGAAGCATCCGATATAGTTATCTCCGATAATAATTTCGCATCTATAGTAAGAGCAATACTTTACGGCAGAACCGTTTTTGACTCTATAAGAAAATTTATAGTATTTCAGCTTACAATGAATTTAGCTGCCGTCGGAATATCGCTCATAGGCCCGTTTATAGGTATAGAAAAGCCCGTTACCGTAACGCAAATGCTCTGGGTCAATATAATAATGGATACTTTGGGCGCTCTTGCCTTTGCATCAGAGCCGAGCGATAAGGCTTATATGAAGGAAAAGCCTAAGCCGCGTGATGAAAAAATACTTTCATCCTCAATGAAGAGTAAGATAGCTTTAAACGGCTCGTTCGTGCTTGCCCTGTGTGTATGGTTCTTAAAGAGCGACACAGTGTCGATGATATTGTTAAGAGGTGACGAAAAATATCTTCTCAGCGCATTCTTTGCGATGTTCATTTTTACAGGCGTTTTCGTATGCTTCACATCGCGAACATCACGCCTTAACCTGATGGCGAAAATAAGTAAAAACAGATCTTTTTTGATAATAATGATCGGTATATCTGTGCTTCAAATGGTATTTATTTATTTCGGCGGCGAAACATTTCGCGCAACACCGCTTTATTTTGAGGATCTTTTGAAAATAGTTCTGATATCCTTCCTTGTTGTTGTCTTCGATTTTATAAGAAAGCTATTTTCAAAGTGGTCAAAAATAAAAAGATCCGCAAAGGCACAAAAAAGAGAATATAAAAAGCAAAAGATGCATATTGTTTAATGATAATAAACGGAGGAAGAAGAAATGACAACTAATAAGTATGCGCCCGAGGGAACGCTTATAGCCACGGCAGAAAACAGAGAATATATTTCGTCGGTCTACGGACTTGAAAGAGCCAGACTTGAAGAGAAGATCCTTGAGGGAGTGGTCGATAAATGCGATAACGAAACATATACGCTTCACGTGGATCTAAACGGAATAGACGGAATAATAAGACGCGAGGAATGTGTTTTTGGAGAAAATCCGAAGGATATCGCGATAATAACCCGCGTCGGCAAGAGCGTAGCGTTTAAAGTAATGCAGATAATAAAAGAGGAAGGGAAAAAGCCCGTCGCTATTCTTTCACGCAAGGAAGCTCAAAGAGAATGTGTAAACAATTATCTTATGGATCTTATACCGGGAGATATAATTCCGGCAAAGATAACGCATTTTGAAAATTTCGGCGCATTCGTGGACATAGGCTGCGGAGTAAATTCTCTTATATGTATAGACAGTGTTTCGGTATCGAGAATATCATCTCCGACAGAGCGATTTAAGATGCGTGAGGAGCTCAGCGTTGTAGTAAAAAGTATTGATTACGATACGGGCAGAATATACGTTTCCACAAGGGAGCTTTTCGGAACTTGGGAGGAAAATGCATCAATGTTCTCGCAGGGACAGACGGTGTCGGGCATTATAAGAAGCATAGAGAGCTACGGAATATTCGTCGAGCTTTCACCGAACCTTGCAGGACTTGCGGAGCTGAAGGAGGGTGTTGAGGTCGGTCAGAGCTGTGCGGTCTACATAAAAAATATAATGCCGGAAAAAATGAAGATCAAGCTTGTCATAATAGATTCCTATAACTCCAAATTAACGACACATCAGCCCAAATATTTTATAGATACGGATAAAGTGAAGCATCTTGATTATTGGAGATATTCACCCAAAAACTGTGATAAGCTTATAGAAACGGTATTTTGAAAATTTTATTGATAAAATCAAAAACACTCGGCAAATAGCGCGATACTCTTAACGGAGTATCGCGCTAACTCTATTCGCCTTTGGCAAGTGATATTGATACGCAGTTATATTCGGCTTGCGCCGAGTGGTATTCGCTACGCGAGCTTAAAGGCGAATAGAATATCACTGTGAGGCGAAGCCAAACACTATCACTGCCCAAATGGCAATATCACTCTTTGCGTCAGCAAAGAATATCACTTTATACGAACAGAAAAAGGGGATTATTTCATCCTGATATAATCCCCTTAGAGTAGACACTTGAAAAAACAAAAAGTTTTCAAGACTACACCAAGGGGGGTTATTTTTATGTCTAAAATTCGGAAAAAA
>JAFTXO010000053.1 GCA_017461765.1 Clostridia bacterium
CATAAGATAGTTACCTGAAACAATGTGCCCATTTGCATTTGCAGATTGTGTTGAAGCTATTTCTTCGGTGATGATTTCTGTTTCTATTTCCGATTCTATATCGTCAACTAATTCCACTTCCTCATAATAGCCGATTTCGGTAACCTCGGTTATGGTGGCGAGGGTGGTTATATATGATTTTTTACATTCGAGCTCGGCGTAGGGGAGTGCGGGATCTATATAGATATTTCTGCACTGACCTTCATCAAGCTTTGTTTCAAACGCGGTGTTTATTACTCCGTTTACTGTCTTTCGGCTGCTTCTCCAATCACTTAAAAATTGATTTTGCTCCGAAAGCTCTATTATCTTTTCTATATCCATTCCCTCTTCTATACAGATTTTTATTTCACTGTCTGTCATTATTGAGGAAATGTCAGCTTGCGTACGGATATCAGTTATCTGTGCGCTTATATCCTTTATTGTATCAAGCGATAATACCGTTTCCACTTCTTCACTTAATATGCTTTCCTTTTCCGATATTATCTCTTTGTAGCTGTCTAACTTTTCTTTTACCCTTGCTTCTATATAGCTTTGCTCATTTGTTGAGCTTATCTCTGCTCCTAACTTCTTTGAGAGAACGTCATATACTGCGCTGTCGCCTATATCCTGAAGCCATACATATACGGGAATATACTCATCATCAGTATATTCGTTCATTTTTTCTTTGAGAACGTCGTTTATTTTACTGCTTACGACTTCCTCGGTACTGTCCGAGGTTACTGCTGTTACCGATATTGATAACGTACTCATAACTATTATCAATGTCAAAATTATTGAAAAAAATCTTTTCATTTTTCTTTCTCCTTTTATCTACGTTATTTTGGAAGTGCCTATGAATAGTTTTTGAACAAAATGTCCCATTGGACCGTACCTCTCTTTCTCCAAATTAAGCTTTTTACAGCTTTTTCATTATCTTCCTATTTTTAGTTTAGCATATGTGATAATATTTGTCAATAGGCTATTTTTAACTTTGTTAAAAATGTACAAAAATTGCGATTGAATTTTGTACACAATAACCAAGCCGAATGGATTTTTCTGTTTTTTGCGGTGTTTTAAAAAGGAAAAAGACTGTCGCTTTTAGCAACAGCTCTTTTAATGTATTTTTGTTATTATGCAAGCGCTGATTTTTACTCTAGCATCCTTGCCGAGATTTTATTCATCTTCTTTTTTCACCATAGTCTCAGGCACTTTAGGTGATTTAGGTGTATCATAGGAGCTTTGAATAATCTCTTCTGTGCTATTTACAACGCTATCTATTACCGCGGCAACCGTTTCTCTCATGGCAAGCTCGGTTCTTAAGCCTACAACGGTGAATTTCTCAACGCCGTCCTCAACCTCTGAGCCTCTTACTGCTCCGCAGATGTTACATATCTTATCAATTTCGGAGCAGCCGTCAGATGAAAAAGCAAACGTTACGCAAAGTAAGACTGTGCCGATAGCGCTCAAAATAAATACTATAAATTTTTTCATTACAATGTCATTCCTTTTTAAAGAAATTCTCGAAAAAATATCTAAATTTAATTTTTATTATAGCACTGTTCGTTTACTAAGTAAACAAATAAGCGCATTAATATTTAAAATAAAATTATAAGCTTTGTTATAATATACCCCAAGGCTATGCACACAGGGAAGGTCAAAAGTGTAGTTATGAGGAGAGACGTGGCTGTTTTTTTGTTTATTTTCTCTTTAAGCGCGCTCCCTGCTCCCATAAGAGCGCAAGCCTTTATGTTTGAAGTGCTGACAGGCATACCAACAAGAGAAAAGACCATTGCCGAAGCAAACGACGATATATCCGAAGCAAACGCACTTCTTCCCGAAAGCTTTACCGTTTTTTCCGAAAGAGTTTTGATTATTCTGCCGCCACCGAGCAACGCGCCGAGCGCCATAACGATCGAAACAGTCAAAATTATCGACACAGGTGTGCCCAAATCTGTGTTTTCACTCACACAAAGAAGCATTATTATGCCAACAAACTTCTGTCCGTCCTGTGCACCGTGTGCAAACGACGATAGCGCAGCAGATACCGTCTGTAGCTTATTATAAGGCAAGCTTCTTTCTCCGAGAAGCTTACAAAAAGCGAAAGAAATAAAAAATGAAACTACGCAAGAAACAGCCACTCCACCGAGTATTTTCAAAAATTCGCCCGAATTTTCAAATTCGTTTCCTATCGCCAGGGATACTCCTGCGATCGCACCTATCAGCGCGTGGCTTTCGCTTGACGGCATCGAAAAGAGCCACGCTCCCGCGCTGAATATACAGACCGTTGCAAGCGAGGCTATAACCCCTTGCTGCATTTTATCGGAAAAATCGGCAAATTCAAACACACTTTTCGCCACGGAAGCATTCATTTGCAGAGTCAAAAACACTCCCAAAAAATTAAATATCGCACACAGGATGCACGCTTTTTTCATTTTCATAGCCTTCGTACCGACGCACGAGGCTATCGAGTTCGGAGCATCGGTAAAGCCGTTTAAAAAAACTACAGCAAGTGCAAGAAAAAGTGTGAAAATGTCCGACGGAGTGTCGAGATTTGTCAAAAAACTCATAATATCATATCCTTTCCTCACAAAACGAGATATCTATCATAAAATACTGAGTGGGAGGGATTTTTATGATACTTGAAAAAGAATATATACGTGAAAGAGCCGTCATGTACGCAAGAAAATACGCGCTTGTGCGCAACCCGCTTTTTTATTCCTTTGCGGGCATAGGAGGTAATTGCACCAATTTTGTCTCTCAATGCGTTTTGGCTGGAAGCTGTGTTATGAATTTTACTGCAATCTACGGCTGGTACTACCTATCCACAACGCGAAGAAGTGCCTCGTGGACGGGAGTCGAATACTTTTATAACTTCATGACGCAAAATGACTCTCTTGGTCCTTACGGCGTTGAAACGACTACGGAAGGTGCCGAGATCGGAGATGTTATTCAGTTAGCGAATGAGGCGGGCGACTTCTATCACACCGTTATAATCAGCGAGATCGACGAAAACGGAGAAATTTATATTTGCGCGAATTCAAACGACGCGCTTGACAAGCCACTTTCCGAATACAACTATTTCTCGCTCAGGGTGATCCACATTCTCGGAGTTCGGTACGATACGCGTTTTCAAATAGATTGCTTCGATTCGCTTTATTCTCCGCCGCTTCCGCCAATAGTTCCGCCCGAAGAGCCGTCGGAAGAGCCATCCGAAAATCCGCCTTCGACCGAAGCCCCGGAGCCTTCACCGAACGGTGAGGTGCAGGATCAGGAGGCTCCGCCTACGCAAAACGGGACTGCTTAGAGTAATTTTGCACATTGTGAATTTGTGAATTTTATTTAATTTTGTTAAAAATATATAAAATGCTCTTGACAAACATATAAAAAAATAGTATTATATACTATGTAAAGAAGCATTTTCGGTGCTTAAAAATTTTCCATATGGAGGAATATATGAAAAAAAGATTACTTTTGAGTCTTCTTGCTATCGTAATGATTCTTTGTATGTTTGCTTTTGCTTCATGCACAAAAGATGAAGATCCCGATGATCAATCGTCTACAACAGAGCAAAACGAAACAACAACCAAAGATGACCAAACTACGACAGGCGGAGACGAAACAACGACGGGCGGCGGTGAATCATCCACTACAACCGACCCTGATGACGAAACGTCTACGGGCGGTGGCAGCACTGTTATACCGGGCGGTGACCAATTGGTTTATTCAACAACCTTCAAAAACGTTCGTTATCTTCGTATTGCCGAAATCGGCGAGAACACTGTAACCGTTAAATTCAATGTTTACGATGCTCCCGCGGATCTCAAATATGAGATTAAGTACAGCTCTAAGCCTATCTCTGCAGAGAATTTTGACAGTGCTCAGGATGCAGAGTTTACTCTTTCGGGTGACACGGAAAAGACAGCCGTTATCAAAAATATGTCTGTTGATGCAAAAACAGGCTATTACATTGCCGCAAGAAGTAAGCAAGGCACTACTATCGGAACCGTTGAAACAGTTCGTGCAGGTAAAGTTGACCTCATTCCCGTTAAATACGGCGAAACAGTAGGCTCTGTTTATCACGGCGAAACGCTTCGCGATCTCAGCAAGCTTTTCGACGAGCAGGATACAAAATACAGAAGCGGCTTCTACTTCCCCTCTTCGCGTATGGGTCAGCTCTTTGCTGAAGACAATACAGAGGGCAATTACGGCATGAACCTTTCTCCTATCATCGACCTTGAGTACATTCATTATGTAGATTATGTATATATCTACTATGATACTGCTTACGATATAAAGATAAGATGGTCAAAGGACGAGGTTGACTTCATGGCTGACGATGAGGAATGGGACGGCGTTTACGAGGCTACCGATAACGCTGACAAGTCATGGTGTGAGGTTGAGCTCGGCGTGGAAACAAGATACGTTCAGATCGTATTCAAGGATGGCGAAGCTCCTGTCGAAGTATTGGTATACGGCTATGCAGTTGCAGAGGGTGATCCCATCGCTACTACTGAGCATCAGCGTCCTACTCTCGGAGAGATGATGGGTCTTTGCGGCTTCGTTGCAGCAGGTGGCGGTAACTGTACAGTTGAACAGCTCTCTTGCGCAACCGTTCTTCGTGAATACCATAACTTCGGTTGGTCCTACAACGATAAATACTATCCCAAGAAAGCTTCTTACTTCAACGGAAGCATGGGTAACTTTGACGCACTCTACAAATCATATTCGGAATCGGGAATTGAAGTAATTCCTTGTCCTCAGTGGGCTACCTCAAACAATCCTTGTAAAATTTACGAGGACGGCGCTTTGAGAGTTGCAACATACTGGGAGAAATTCTCCGCTTCCTCTTACAAAACATATGCCGACGCTATGTTCATAATGGCTGCACGTTACGGTCACACTAATACTCCCGAGCTTGTAACCATACAAAAAACTCACGTTATGAACACATCTATCGTAAATGAATCAACGACAGGTCTCGGCTACATCAACTGGATCGAGCTTGGTAACGAGCCTAACGGCGAAGATAACCTCGGTTACACACCTTATCAGCTTGCTGCTCTTACATCTGCCGCTTACGACGGACATTGCAGCACCTTAACTCTTGATAACGAAAATCTTGATCCCGAAACAGATTACCATCTCGGTATTAAGAACGCCGACCCGACAATGAAGGTTGCTATGGCTGGTCTTGCCGGTATCGGATCTAACTACGTTGGTTCTATGATCTACTGGATGAAGGCTAACCGTGAGGACGGTCAGGTTTCCATGGATGCGTTCAACGTTCACAACTACTGCGTTACAACCTACTCTCTCAACGGTATTGAGGTTATGGTTGGTGCTTCTCCCGAAGAGTGGACAGCTTACGGCATTGACGGTCTTGCAAACGCACTCTCTTACCTCATCGAAGCAAGAGATAAATACTATCCCGATAAAGAGGTTTGGCTCACAGAGTTCGGTTGGGATACTAACTGGTCATATGAAACAAAGACAGCTGCACACGCATACGGCGAATACTCTTCAAGAGAAGTTCAGGCTATGTGGCTCACAAGAGCTTATCTTATCCTCTCCGCTCTCGGAATTGATAAAGCTACTATGTACATGACAGAGGATGTTGGCGGTACTTCTGACGAGCTTAGTGTTGGTCACTATGGCACTTGCGGTATCTTTGACGGTAACGGCAAGGCTAAGGAAGGCTACTACTACCTCTACACACTTAAAGAAACTCTCGGCGCTATGACATTCATTCAAGAGATCGACTCTGGCAGAGGAGATGTTTGGATCTATCAATTCGCTGACGAGGAAGGCAACGTAGGTTACGCCGTATGGTGTCCTACATCTGACGGAACAAAGGTTGAAAACTATGAGCTCTATATCGACGCTGACGCTGCAGTTCTTACTGAAGCAGTTAACGGTGATAAGGACGGTGTTCAAACTAATCTCACCGCTAAGGACGGCGTAGTTACATTCAACGTTTCCGAAAATCCCGTTTACGTTGTAGTAAACAAATAATCAAAAACATAAAGTGACGGTCAATCGACCGTCACTTTTTCATATAAAAGAAATCCACGCACATGCGTGATAATCACGATAAACTACGTTTGCCTCTCTCACCCCAAAAATCCTTTAGTATTTTCGAGGTTCCCGAGGTACGTGGCAAGTGAAGTTACCTACCAATAGGAAAAGAACAGAGGAAATTTTTTCTCTATCCTTTTTGTGCGATTATTCAATATAAGCTTTATTCTCAGAAATATTTCCTTCTTTATTTTTAGGATCAAATTCAGGAAAACAAAGCAAATAGTAGTCACACTCGTCGCAACAACACTCAAAGCCCTGCTCTCCGTTACCAAGACAAATGGTAGGGTCTCCGGGCATAAGCTCTACGCCGGTAATATCTATTACTATTTTTTCAATATTCTTGCTCATATATCACCCTATCAGAATATAAAAAAGGTGCGCCCCAATAGAGAACGCACCGAAAAATGCGTTTCCATTGTTGCCACACAATTCTCAACAAATTAGGATACTCACCTTCACTCGCCAAGCGGCATATTTATTATACTACGTTTTTCGCGGTTTGTAAATATATTTAGCGAAATTTTATAAAAGCACCTTACGGGAAGAAGAACATCATTTTTCCCGACAAGCACTGCATTTTTGGGCACAAATACAATAAATATCCCCCCGTAAAACGGGGGGTATTTCGGTTTCAGGCATAGCCCTAATACTACCGGCGACGCACAAGTGCGTTAAGAATTGGCCTGCCAGCCATGCAACTGTTGCTTGCTACCCGTAAACGGGTTTGCATTTATGCCTCCCTTGTGTTAGGGGTCCTCGAAAATTCGTCAGGATTTTTGGGGTTCACGTATAAAGGGAGGTGGCATTTTCGCAAGAAAATGACGGAAGGATTGGTTAATATAGTTGCTCTTAAATAACCAATCCCTCAGTCTTGCTTCGCAATCCAGCTCTCGCTGCGGCTCGGTCACAAAACGGCTCTGGCGTTATCAACGCCATTCACTACCGTTTTGCCGTTACACTACCTTTACACAAGGGAGGCTTTCACAAAATACATTCTGCCCTCATTTATTATTTGCTTTCTGCTCATCGGCAATAGCCTCAGCTGAACCACGCTACTATCGCGTGGTTTTCGTTATACAAGAAATACCACCCGATTTCACGGGTGGTATTTATTATTGCTTTATTTTTCAACGATGAAGATTGGGTTTTCGGAGATATCAACGGTTACGTAGCCGTCTTTGTTTTCAAGCTCGCTTATCTTTCCTCTATAAGCTTCATTTGCAAGCTGAACGAGATTGTACTCGCCCTTGCCTACCTTGAACTTGTAGCCAGGTATCTTTGTGGAATTCGAGGTTACGCACCAAAGCGCATACTTCGATTTTCCTGATTTGTTTTTGTATTTGAATATCTTTACATACTCGTTCAAGGACTCTACCTCGCTATCGAATACGCAATCACCGAGTGTTTCCTTAAGAGTATATACATAATAGAAGGAATCCTTCTTATTACCTTGAATAACATTGTTTGCGCTTACCTCGATCGGAAATCTTACAAGACCGCTCGAGCCGTATTTGCCGACAGCCGTTTCCTCAGGTCCGCAGTCACGGGACATATACATTGCCGCTCTTTCAACTCCTATTGATGAAAGGAGTAAATATTCACGAACGAGCCACATAGCCTGAACCTGTCTGCCCGTGTATTCTCCGTATGCATGAGCTGATGTTGCCGTATCATAGCTTTGGTTGGTATCCCAGCCGAATTCTGTAAGCCAAATTTCCTTTTCTGGACAGTATCTGTCACGCCACTCGCGGATCTTATCGAAGCGTCCTGCGATATCGCCTTCCTCAGGGCTTACGCCAACGTATACCATATCAGCAGTATTGCCTCTTTCGTCGGTGTTTACGTTAACGATCTTGCTCTTTTGACCAAGGTCGTTTTTATTTACTCTCTTACCGCAGTAGCAGTGAGCGTTGATAACATCAAAAGGAAGCTTTCCGTCCTTACGGTTGTACTTGCACCAGAATGCCATTGATCTTATATAGTTGTCATTAAGTCCCGCACCGCCCGACATCGACATTTTGAAGTTCGGGTCAGCCTGCTTAACGCCGACATTTTTGTACATACCCTCATGTCCGTCGTAGCACATACTGAGGAATGCCGCAAGCTCGAAGGGTGAGAAGTAGGGCTCTCTGCCAAGCCATGTTCCGTCAGGCTCATTAAGAGGCTCAACGCTTGAAAGATATCCAAGACCGATCTTTACCTTCTGGTCATCACCCACCTGAATAAGTGATTTATCGATCTTTTTATTATGACCGTATCTTGCAACGAATTGGAAGAGCATCGTTGCGTAGCTCATATAGTTTTTAGGATCTGTGGGATCGCAGGTTCCGTCCTTGGGCTGACGTTTGCTATGTGTCGAAATAACAGGGCAAACATCTACGCCGAATTCATGTGTTTTGCGGTAAAATTCATCGAAATCCCAGCATTTATTAAGGCTTAGGTTGAACGAAATAGTAGTCTTTTCAAGATCGGGGGTACAGGTCCAGAGCCAAGGGTGATATTCTCTTATGTAGTTTACACAACGGAGTATATCGTCACCGTCGTTTATAAATGCGTTCATACCGACGAACTTATCCATCTTCGTCTTTGCATGAGGCTTTCTTTCGGGAATAATATCTGTTTTTTCAGCTATCTTATAGCCGTAGATGATTATTTCGGACGGTGCTTGGTTGTTATTGAATGAAAAGTTTATATATTGTGTTTCATATTTTGCTTCAAAGTGTGTCCACTTTTTGTCCTCGGGCACGAATTCCGCATCAAATTCCCATTTGAACGGAGTACCCATTCTTACTCTTGCCTTGTGAGCACCGTAATTGTTGTAGATGTACATATCCGTTATCTGATAAGTACCGTCAAGCTCCACTGTAAATGAAAGGTCTGTCTGTCCTATCCACCAGTGGTCATAGCGCGGATGCACCTGAGGGATAGCTCCCTCTACTCCGTAAAGCGGGTCTCCGTCTGTGTCAAATTCACAGAAGAAATTAGAAACCTTTTCAATGCCCATATCGTTAAGTATCATTTCGGGCGTTACACGGATCTTTTGTGATTTGTTTTCCATTTCGTTCTCCTTTGCATAAAAACGGTGGCTTAGCAAGCGCTAAGCCGCCGCTCATTTACTGATTTTTTATTGAACAGTAACGAATACAGGCTTTTCGCTTACATTTACAGTTACAGTGCCGTTTGTAACAGCGAGCTCTGTCTGAACTCCGTCTGTATCCTCGTCAACCATTTCTGTAAGAGTTGCGCTTGTAACCTCGCCTATATCAAGGACATAACCGTCTACCTTTACGTTATCCATAGTAGGACACCATACAGCGTAGCAGGCTTTGCCGTTACCGTCTTCAAATTTGTAGATCCATACGTCTTCGTTGCCTGAGTCTATTTCTTCAACGAAATACATACCTGTCATTGTATTCTTAAGGGTGTAGATATAGAAGTAAGAATCCTTCTTCTCTCCGCCGCTTGTAACAACTCCGCTCGTTCCGTACTTACCAACGCTCGTTTCCTCATTGCCAACGTCGTAGCACATATACATAGCAGCTCTGTCAACACCTATTGAGGAAAGGATGAGATATGCTCTTACGAGCCAAATAGCCTGAACCTCTCTGCCGGTGAAGTCGCCATATGCGTGAGACGAGCCCTCTGTCTGATAGCTTTGGTTAGTATCCCAACCAAACTCCGTGAGCCAAACCTCAACATCGGGATAATATTTATCTCTGAAGCTGATAACTCCCTCAAGCTGACCCGCAAGATCCGCTTCCTCGGGTGATACGCCTACCTCTACGGAATAGCCGTTATAGGAGATCGTTTTTCTGCAGTACGTATGAACGTTGAATGCGTCAATACCGATATCTCTGTCCGCTCTGTTATGCTCGAGCCAGAACGCCATGGCTTTTACGTATCTTGTCTGAATACCTGCAAGACCCGCCATAGCAACCTTGACATTCGGATCGGCAACCTTAGCGCCTACCAAGCTTCCTGTGGGAGATGTTATTGTGTTATTGTGTCCGTCTATCGCGCAAGATGTAAGAGCCGCGAGCTGATACGGAGTGAAGCCGTTATCTCCCTCTCCGTTAGGCTCATTACCGAGCTCTACCCACTTAACGTAATTAAGACCTATTGCCATTTCGGGCTTTGTGATGTTACCCTTTGACAAAACGAGATTGTCAACAGTATTGTTTTTATTTGAGCCGTATCTTACAACGAACTGATATACCATCTCGCCGTACATTATGTATGCTTCGGGATCATATCTGTCAACGCCCTCGATAGAAGGATTGGAGCCTGACATATCAAACATAAAGCAAGGAACGGGGTCCATACCGAGAGACTGTGTCATATATTTATATGTTGCAGCCTGTCTTATCTGGTTCTGACCCGCAAAGCTTGTGGGCTTGCCTGTCGGGTATACAGAGGTCGTATAAAAATAGTTCCAGTTAAGGTAATCACGGTAATAGCCTGCGCATGAAAGATGCGCTACGTTATCGTTCTTACTGTGTCCGTTTATACCGATAAGATAATCCATAGTTACCTTCTCGTGTTCCTTTTCGGGAACGGGAGGCTCTTCGCCGAGATCGTATCCGTAAATATAAATCTCATAAGGAGCTTCACTGTTCTTGAATTTGAAGTTAAGATATTGGGTATCTTGATTTATATCGATCTTTACCCAGCCCTTTGCTTCGGGGGTAACGTCGGTTGAAAATTCGTAATTAAAGGGAGTTCCCGCTTCAACTGCAAAGTTATGTCCCTCTATCTTGTTGTAAATATAAATACAATCGATATGCTTGTTTACCTCGAAATCAACGGTTATCTCGAATACGAACGAATAGTCCTTATCGTCTATATCGCCGTCGTTGTCAACGTCGTAAACAGGGACGTAGCTCTGAGGAAATACAAATCCTGTGCTAACGTACGGGTCAGCCTTATCCTGCTCGTCAAAAAGAGCACTGAGATCCTTAAGGGAAACGCCGACGAAGGTCATATCGTAATCGATCTCAAGCTTCGTAACCTCTGTGGAAAGAGGCTCGTCCTCGCTGCTTGATTCCTCCGTAGTAGTTTCTTCGGTAGTTGTTTCGTCATTTGTGCTCGTTGCATCGTCGGTCGTTGTTTCCTCAACGCTGGTCTGTGAGCTCGTGTCGTCAGATCCGCCGTCATCGTTATTGCAAGCTACGAAAAATACAAGCATCAAAGCCGAAAGAATGCAGAGCAAGATATTTCTTACTGTTTTCTTCATTTTTACCTCCGTAGAAAATAGTATATACTAATATAAGTATAATATATATTACACAAAAAGTCAAGAAAATAAGAAGTCTTTTTTAAATATTTTCGACAAATAAATTTAGAGTTCCTTTCTTTTTCGGAAAAAATCTCATAAAGCATTGAAAATTTGATAAATTTAATGTAAAATTAGAATAGTGTAACTTGGATTTTACTCAAAATTAACTTATTTTTCACATATGAAAGGATCTTTTATGTCAGGAATTGATATCGCTATTATCATAGTAACGCTCCTTGGCGGTCTTGCCTTTTTCCTTTACGGCATGAATATTATGACGACCGGTTTAGAAAGAATGGCAGGAGGTAAGCTTGAAAGCATTTTGAAAAGCGCCTCTTCAAGCAAGCTCAAGGGCATGGCGCTCGGCTGCGGAGTTACCGCAGTAATTCAGTCATCATCCGCAACAACAGTTATGCTCGTAGGTCTTGTGGGCTCGGGAATTATGACTCTTCCCCAGACTGTCGGTATGCTTATGGGCTCAAACATAGGTACTACGATCACCCCTTGGATAACGGGTCTTAGCTCACTTAACGGCGGAAGCGGGTCACTTGAATTTTTAAATCTTCTTAAGCCCTCGTTCTTTGCTCCTATAATCGCGGTTATAGGTATCGTTCTCATCATGTTCTTCGGGAACAAAAGCAAGAAGAACAAGGATATCGGTATGGTATGCCTCGGCTTTGCTATTCTTATGCAGGGTATGGAGCTTATGTCGGCGTCGGTTTCCTTCTTAAGTGAAAAGGACGCGGCGGGAAATCTTTTATACGGAAACGCGTTTTTCAAGGTAATTGAAATATTTGAAACACCCTTTGCGGGAATTTGGCTTGCTTTGCTCGTCGGAATGGTATTTACGGCTATAATTCAGTCGTCGTCTGCGGCAACGGGCGTTCTTCAGATTCTTGTTGCGGCTACTACAATAACGACAGCGACAGGCGAGGTTACGGGTATGTCGTATTCAGTCGTTATTCCGCTCATACTCGGTATAAATATCGGTACTTGCGTAACTGCGGTAATCTCAAGCCTCGGAGCCAACAGTGATGCCAAGCGCGTTGCCGTAACTCACCTTCTTATAAAATGCTTCGCTGTTCTTATATGTATGATACCGTTTGCGATAATCGAAGGCATCGGTCCTGATTTTCTTGATAATATTCCGAGCGTTTGGGGTATTGCCACATTCCATACACTCTTTAACGTAATATCATCAATAATTTTGTTCCCCGCTACGAACTGGATAATGAAGCTGTCATATATGATAGTGAAGGACAAATCGGGCGATCAAAAGAAAAGGGTTGCGTATCTCGATCCGATACTTATCGACCAATCTCCCGCAGTTGCCATTTCCGAATGTGCAAATCTTACAAACGAAATGTGTCTGCTTTCAATGGAAACGCTTATCAAGTCGATTGAAAATCTCAAGAGCTACGACACAAAGCTTTCCCAAAGCATACTTGAAAACGAGGAGCATATCGATAAATATGAGGACAACCTCGGTACTTATCTTGTAAAGATATCCTCTCACTCTCTTTCTGTTGCCGATTCGAAAAAGGTATCAAAGCTTCTTCACACCATCGGTGATTTCGAGCGTCTTTCCGACCACGCAGTGAATATTTTGAAGGTAGGAGACGAGATGAACGAAAAGAAGATATCCTTCTCTGAGCAGGCACAGAGTGAGCTTTCGGTTATAACCGACGCGCTTGAGGAAATAATCGATATCACATCGAAGGCGTTTACCAAAAACGATCTTTCTCTTGCAAAGAGAGTTGAGCCGCTTGAGCAGGTAATCGACAAGCTGATATCGAGAGTAAAATCAAATCACATCGACCGTTTGCAGGACGGCAACTGTACAATCGAGCTCGGATTTATCCTTTCCGATCTTCTCAACAACTACGAAAGAGTTTCCGATCACTGCTCCAATATCGCGGTTGCTATAATCGAGACCGCGCAGGGTAGCTTTGAAACTCACGAGTATCTTAATACCGTTAAAAAAGATCAAAACGAGGATTTCTCATCTGCGTATGCTATGTACGAAAACAAATTCCAACTTTAATAGTTTAACAAAAAGGCTGTCGTTTGACAGTCTTTTTCTAAATTCTTCTTGAATAAATTATAAAGTTATGATAAAATTACTGTATATATTTATTTTTCACCTTTTGAAAGGACGAAATATGGACGAAAAACAAAAGAAAATAAGAAATTTTTCTATTATTGCTCATATAGACCACGGCAAAAGCACCTTGGCTGACAGAATTCTGGAATATTGCAACGCCGTTTCCAAGCGCGAGATGGAGGAGCAGCTTCTTGATAACATGGAGCTTGAAAAGGAAAGAGGCATAACCATCAAGGCGCGCGCCGTTCGCATCGAATATAAACACAAGGACGGCGAGGAGTATGTGCTCAATCTTATCGACACTCCCGGCCACGTTGACTTCAACTATGAGGTGTCGCGCTCGCTCAATGCTTGCGAGGGCGCACTTCTTGTCGTTGACGCGACACAGGGTATTGAAGCGCAAACTCTTGCAAACGCGTACCTTGCGGTAGACTGTAACCTCGAAATAGTTCCCGTAATAAATAAAATAGATCTTCCCTCTGCCGACGTTGACAGAGTAAGGCACGAGATCGAGGACGTTATCGGTATCGTTGCCGACGGCTGTCCTGCGGTTTCGGCAAAGGTCGGTCTTAACATAGATCAGGTGCTTGATGCCATAATCGACGGTATTCCCGCTCCGAGCGGTGACGAAAATAAGCCGCTTAAGTGTCTTATTTTCGACTCGTATTATAATTCCTATCTCGGAGTCGTTGTTTACGTTCGCGTGATCGACGGTACTCTTAAGGCGGGGGATAAGATCAAGCTTATGAGCTCGGGTGCTACTTACGACGTTGTCGAGGTAGGGCACCTTGATGCTTTCGGACTTCAGAAATGCGATACACTCTCAGCAGGAGATGTAGGATATATCACCGCGAGCATCAAAAATATAAGCGAAACGCGTGTGGGTGACACGGTAACGACTGCGGAAAACGGCGCTTCAGAGCCACTCCAAGGCTTTAAAGAGGCTTTGCCGATGGTATTTTCGGGTATTTATCCTGCTGATGGCGCAAGATACAACGATCTTCGCGAGGCGCTTGAAAAATTGCAGCTGAATGACGCGGCTCTTTCCTTTGAGCCCGAAACGTCAATCGCGCTCGGCTTCGGCTTCAGATGCGGATTTTTGGGACTTTTGCATATGGAGATAATCCAAGAGCGTATCGAGCGCGAGTTCAATCTTGATATTATAACCACTGCCCCCAGCGTTATTTATAAAATTGAAAAAACAAACGGCGAAACGATCTTTATCGACAACCCCTCAAACTTCCCTGCCACAGACGTTATAAAAACGGCATACGAGCCGACCGTTCGCGCAAATATAATCACTCCTGTCGAGTTTGTTGGCGGAATTATGGATCTTTGTCAGGACAGACGCGGTACGTTTAAGGATATGAAGTACCTTGACGCGACACGTGTCGAGCTTCACTATGTTTTACCTCTAAACGAAATCGTTTACGACTTCTTTGATGCGCTCAAAAGCAGAAGCCGCGGATACGCATCTCTCGATTATGAATTCAGCGAATATGTCGAGAGCAATCTCGTTAAGCTTGATTTCTTGCTTAACGGCGAGATCGTCGATGCGCTTACGTTTATAGTTCACTCGGAAAAGGCTTATCCGAGAGCGAGAAAAATAGCGGAAAAGCTTAAGGATAACATCTCACGCCAGCTCTTTGAAATTCCTATTCAGGCAGCTATCGGATCAAAGGTAATAGCAAGAGAAACGGTCAAGGCTCTGAGAAAGGACGTGCTTGCAAAATGCTACGGCGGTGACATCACAAGAAAGAAAAAGCTTCTTGAAAAGCAAAAAGAGGGCAAAAAGAAGATGCGCCGTCTCGGCTCTGTCGAGGTCACGCCAGAGGCATTTATGGCAGTGCTCAAGCTCGACGACAGCGAAAAATGAGAAGCTTAGGTCTTTATATTCACATTCCGTTCTGCTTGAAAAAGTGCAATTATTGCGATTTTTATTCACTTCCATGCACACAGGGTGCGCAGATTTCGGAATATACAGATGCTCTTTTGTTACATCTTAAAACGCAGTCACATCTTTATACGGACTGCGTTTTTGATACTGTTTTTCTCGGTGGCGGCACACCCTCGCTCCTTTCATGTGACGATATTTCGAAGCTTTTTTCAGCTTTGAGAGAAAATCTGAATATCGCAGATGATGCCGAGATATCAACGGAAGCAAATCCGGGAACGCTCGATAAAGAAAAGCTGAAAACACTTAAGGATGTGGGCGTAAACCGCCTCAGCATAGGGCTTCAATCCTCGTTTGACAGCGATCTTAAGCGCCTTGGCAGAGTACACACTCTTTCGGATTTTGAAAAAATATACTCCTTGGCGCGCTCTGTCGGCTTTGATAATATAAATATCGATATTATGTATGCTCTGCCGTATCAGACAAAATCGGATTTTTTAAAAACGCTCGACTATGTGGTTGAAAAATCGCCTGAGCATATATCCTCGTACTGCTTGAAGATCGAAAGGGGCACTCCTTTTTTTAAAACGGTAGACGAAAGCTCCTTGCCGAGTGAGGACACACAGTACGAGATGTATCTTGATATGTGCGATTTTCTTGCCAAAAACGGCTACGAGCAATACGAAATAAGCAATTTTGCAAAGCAAGGCAAGCGTTGCAGGCATAATATGAAATATTGGCTTTCGGAGGAATACGTTTCGCTCGGTCCTTCCGCACATTCCTATTTTAACGGTGTAAGATACTCTTACTTACCGAATTTGAGCGACTATGTGTCGATAATTAAGAGGGGAGCTATGCCAAAAGCACTTACAGAGGAAAGCGTCACCATGAGTGAAAATGAAAAGCGCGACGAATATGTTATGCTGAAAATGCGCCTTTGTGACGGTCTTTGCGAAAATGAGTTTAAATCGCGCTTCAAAAACGACTTTATTTCCACATATCCGAGTATCGAGAAATATATAAAAAGCGGACACATCACCCACCGAAACGGAAATTTCAGCTTCACCCCAAAGGGCTTTTTCGTCAGCAATTATATCCTTTCCGATATTCTTTTCAATAATTAAAAAACGAGTGCAACCGTTTTGCGTTCTTAAGGACACAAAGCAATGAATTGCCCTTACGGACGTGGATCCGTGATGGCTTTCATTAATATTGTGTTAAAAAGATATATACCCGATATATCTTCGCACAAAAAATCGGGATTTTAATAAAGTCTTCTGATAAAATTAAGACAGACAGGAGGGATAGTATGGATTGGATAAGCGGACTCGGAAAAGCTATTGACTACATCGAAAATCACATAACAGACGATATTGATTACGAGCTTGTTGCAAAGGAAGCGTTTTCTTCAAGCTATCATTTTCAAAGGGTCTTCGGTATTCTTTGCGGATACACACTCGGTGAATATATTCGTCAAAGAAGATTGTCCTTGGCAGGTGCTGAGCTTGCAGGCGGCAAGTGCAAGGTTATCGATATTGCTCTGAAATACGGTTATGATTCTCCCGACAGCTTTACTAAAGCATTCCGTGCGTTCCATGGCATTACTCCGTCTCAAGCGCGCAGTGACGGAAGTATGCTTAAATCCTTCTCTCGATTGTCTATAAAAATTTCTTTAGAAGGCGGTAAAACGATGGATTACAAAATTATCGAAAAGGGCGAAATGATATTAACAGGCTACAAACGCCATTTTGACGGTGTTCCCGGAGAACGTGAGGATCAGGAGTTTGATATGTATGTAAATACAAGGCCTCTTCAATATATGCTTAAGGCTCTTTCAGGCAGTATCGAAACAGATTATAATGTCATTACTAATATAAATGACGACGGATATGATTTTTACATTGCATCCGAGCTTCCCAAGGCATATCGTGAAAATCTCCACAAAACCAGCGTTTTGGGTGAGGAATTTGCAAAGTGTTTTGAGCATATCACAATTTCCTCGCAAACCTACGCAGTATTCGAAACAGAACGTTGCTCGTATCCTACAACGATATTTCTCGATTTAAGAAAAAAGATAGCAAATGAGTGGCTTCCAAACTCGGGATATCGCCTCGCTAACGCTCCGGAGCTGGTCGTTACTCATTGGTTCAGAGGAGAAAAAAGCAATCAGCGCTACAGAGAGCTTTGGATTCCGATTGAAAAAATCAAATAATTCCGAATTGAATGCCTCCGCACCAGCGGAGGCGTTTTTCTCTCCAAGCTTGACATCACGTCAAGCATTCAAGCATCTACAGGCAAACGCCACATGTTTGACCGATTATAGATTGACATTACCGTCAGCCGCGCACTAATATTTCAAACCGCTCTCTCAGGTTGACGTTACGTTAAGCGGTGAAGTGGCCGTTGGCTAAACCAACAGTTGACGTTACGTCAACTTTATTTAAAATAATAAATATTTTTTAAGTTCTTTGATAAAGTAGCAAATCAGAAGTGATCTTGACATTACGTCAAGCGATCAAGTAGACGCATGCTAATATTCTTAAGCTTCTCTTTTAATGTTGACGTTACGTAAACTTCATTGAAAATAATAAATATTTTTTAAGTTCTTTGATAAAGTAGCAAATCAGAAGTGATCTTGACATTACGTCAAGCGATCAAGTAGACGCATGCTAATATTCTTAA
>JAFTXO010000054.1 GCA_017461765.1 Clostridia bacterium
TATGTTTTTAATTATCGGTATAATGAGCAGAGTTATATACCGGATAAATATGTTATATTTGATTTTAATGGCAAGCTTGTAGATGTATTGAATACCGACATTGAGATGTCAGAATAAATTAAAAATAAGAAGGCGGATTTTTCCGCCTTCTAATAAAAAATACGGAGGTACAAATATGAAAAAACTAATTTTACTTTTATTTATTTTAGTAACATTTTTAGTTTTGACCTCTTGTGACAATAATGAGTCTGCTGATGAGAGTTCTTTAGATACATCAAACGCGACTTCTATTGAAGAAACTACATCAAGTGATGAAACAAACACGGAAGATTCGAGCGAAACATCATTTGAAGAAACATCAACGGTTGATGAAACAACAACTGTTAATGAAGAAAAAAATGAGTATCCGGATGCTAATGTAGAAGATTTAAAAATAATAACTTTACCGGAAGGTGGATATCCTTTAATCGATGGTGGCAAATATATTGGAAAGGATTTTGAAGAATTTTATAATATTCATTCGTCTATAGGAAAATATAGAATTATCAAAACTTATGATGAATTTGCGTCGTTGGTGATAAAAGGTGAACAATTAGACCAATCGATATTTGATAAGAATTACGTTTTTGTTTATTTTACCTACGAAGAGGTTGAGCTTGAACTAAGGGGATTTGGCGGATTGCGTAAAGAGGGAGAAAACGAGGTGCGTTTGGATAGTTTTCATAACGCCATAGTAACAGAATATAATGAGAATCCTAATGTGATTAGATTTTTGATAATTCCTAAAACCGATTTTGACCCAAATATTCCGTTAACTGGAGATGTTTATGCATTTGTTTCAGGGCAGGACTGATAAATTAAGAGGTGAATTTTATGAAAAAAATATTAGCATTTATATTGTTAATCACATTTCTATTTCTGACCTCTTGTGATAAGGATGCTTCGGCGGATGAAAGCTCGAACGAGACGGCAACATCTACGGAAGAAACGATAGATGAGAATGAAGAGCGTGAATATTATCAATCATTAAATGACAAGGATCATACAGCGAACTATATGTCGGGTCAGTTTTTCGAATCAATGCCACAGGTATATACGAGTTATCAGGAAATGATAACAAGCATAAATGGACAGGTGGTTCTTGATGATGATGTAAGTGAAGAAGTTTTTAATGATAATTATGTGCTTGTAAACACAATGATTTTCAATGATAAAGGATATAAGGTGAAAGGATATTATGATTTTGCTTATGATGAGATAAATAACAAAATGTCAATATCTGTTGATATATCTCGTTGTGTTGAGGGCTCATATACACAAGGAAAACAAACATTATGCTATGTGCTTGTTATTCCGAAGGAATTATTTCCGAAATCTGTTGAGCAATTTCCAAGCGAAATTACTGTTAATGAAAATATTGAGCAAGAGAAAATAGAGGATTATAAATATTATTTATCAGTATTAAAGGACAAGAAAAACTTAGGAACTGATATAAAAAACATATCAAAGATTGTTTACACAAGTCATCAGGAATTCGTTGATGATATGGAATATTACGGAATAGAATTAAACAATAATTTTAACGAAGAAATATTTCAGAATAATTATTTGCTTTTAACACATATTTGGGTAGGAACCGGGGGATATGATGTTTACGGATATCACAAATTCCAATATGATGAGGCAAATAATAAAATGAGTATCACTGCGGATGTTATGATTCCTCAGAGTGGCGATATTGTGACAATGGCTGAGGAAAATTTTTATCATATCAATATAATTCCAAAGGAGTTGTTCCCTGAGGATGTAAGCAAAATTCCAAATGAAATCCAAATAGAGTGGAATAAATAAAAGAAGGCGGAAATTTTTCCGCCTTTTTAATATTAACCGATTTGAATTTATTCAAATATCCACGCAGGAGTTGAAGAAAAAATCATTTTTTTCCTGGTTCTTGGGTGGAAAAAGGTTATTTTGTGCGAGTGAAGCGCGATTTTGTCATTGTCCTTAGCGCCGTATTTGCCGTCGCCGTAAAGAACATGACCTCTTTGCGCAAATTGAACTCTTATCTGATGAGTTCTGCCTGTTTGAAGCGTGATCATAACGAGCGAAAGATCTTTTCCCTCATCATAAGCGATACGCTCAAAGTCAAGGATTGCTTCCTTTGCGCCCGCGCGCTTCGTCTTTGTTACGAAGGATTTGTTTTTCAGCCTGTCGTGATACAGAAGATCGACCATTTTGCCTTGATCGTCGCACTTTCCGTGAGCTATGGCAAGATAGACCTTTTCAAGCTTGCGCTCGGAAATATCCTTTGATAAAGCGGCGGCACTTTTTTGATTCAAAGCATAAACCATAACACCGCTTGTCGTTATATCAAGACGGTGAACGGGATATACCTCTTTATTAAAATGCTCAGTGAGCATATCTACAAGATTTTCATTGTCGCTCCTTTGCGAGGCTATGCCGTACTCCTTTTCGCAAACGACGATATCGGTATCGTGATAATAGATCTTCATAAAATCTCCGTTTTTTTAAAGGGCTGTCACCGACAGCCCTTTAATTTATTATTTGATCTCGATAAGAGAAGCATCCCACATAGATGGAGCTTCATATCCGAGAAGATTTGCAACGGTTGCGGCAACGTTGGAAAGACCGAAGCTTCCGTCGTCCGCCTTTACAGTGTATTTGTCAGCATAGAAGTTGTCGTAGATTATGCAGGGAACGGGATTTAAGGTGTGGCTGGTTTTTGCCTTGTAGTTGCCGTTTTTGTCAGTCTTGGCAACGCCCTTTTTGTCAACCTCGTACATTTCGTCTGCATTACCGTGGTCAGCAGTAATCACCGCTACACCGCCGAGCGAGTCAACGACATCAAGAAGACGCTTGAGCTGAAGATCAAGAGCTTCCATAGAGCAACGAGTTGCCAAAAGGTTACCTGTATGTCCTACCATATCGCCGTTGGGGAAGTTTACGCGCAAGCAATCGTATTTGCCGCTCTTGAGACACTCGATAAGCTTATCTGTGATCTCAGCGCATTTCATCCACGGTCTTTGCTCAAAGGGAACAACATCAGAGGGAACCTCGATATAAGTTTCAAGCTCGTCGCTGAATTTACCGCTCTTGTTACCGTTCCAGAAATATGTTACGTGACCGTATTTCTGAGTTTCGGAGATAGCGAGCTGAGAGATGCCTGTGTCTGTGAGATATTCGCCCATTGTGTTTGTGATCTCCGGGGGATTTACAAGATATCTTGAGGGAATGTGAAGGTCGCCGTCGTACTCGAGCATACCTGCGTAAACAACCTTGGGATATCTCTTTCTGTCGAATTTATTGAAATCAGCATCGTCGAACGCTTTTGAAATCTCGATAGAACGGTCGCCGCGGAAGTTATAAAAAATAACGCTGTCGCCGTCGTTTATAGTACCAACGGGCTCGCCGTTTTCAGCAATAACGAAGGGGGGAAGATCCTGGTCGATTACCTTAAGCTCCTCTCTGTATGTTTCAACAGCCTTTTTAGCGCAGCAGAACTGTCTGCCCTCGCCAAGAACGTGAGTTTTCCAGCCTTCCTCGACCATTTTCCAGTTAGCCTCGTATCTATCCATCGTGATGACCATTCTTCCGCCGCCCGATGCGATCTTGATATCAAAGCTTTCATCTCTTAAGCCGTCAAGAAATGCTTCAAAGGGAACGATATATTCAAGCGCGCTTGTTTCGCCAACGTCACGGCCGTCAATAAGAATATGAATTCTTACTCTTGAAACGCCTTCCTTTTTTGATTGCTCGATCATAGCCTTAAGGTGATCTATGTGAGAGTGAACGTTACCGTCCGAGAAAAGACCGATGAAGTGAAGAGTGCTTTTGTTGTCCTTTACGTTTGAAATGATAGTATTCCATGTGTCGGATGCGAACATCTTGCCGTTTTCGATAGACTGAGAAACGAGCTTAGCACCCTGAGCGAAAACCTGGCCTGATCCGAGAGCGTTATGTCCAACCTCAGAGTTACCCATATCGTCATCACCGGGAAGACCTACAGCAGTACCGTGAGCCTTGAGCTTTACCCAAGGATATTTTTGCATAAGCATATCAAGAGTTGGAGTGTAAGCGCTTGTTACGGCGTTGCCAACACCTTCGGGCGCGATTCCCACGCCGTCCATAACGATAGTGAGAACAGGGCCTTTAATTCCAATAGGATTTTTAAGTTCATTTAATTTTGCCATTGTAGAGCTCCTTATATATTATAATATTTTTATTAACAGTAAATTCTGTCTATAGTATACACTATAATTGTGAACATTTTTTTAACAAATGCAAAAATATTGACAATTTTTTATCAGGGTGATAAAATAATTTTAACGAGGTGATTTTTATGGATATAAAGGATCAGTGCAAAAAAGCCGTTTCCGAGCTTTGCGAGGTAGCTAAGCTGAAGGAGGGCGATATATTTATCGTCGGTTGCTCAACGAGTGAGGTGGTCGGCTCTAAGATAGGAACGAATTCCGATCCCGATGCTGCTGAAAAAATATTCGAGGGAATATATGAGGAGCTTAATAAGAGGGGAATATATCTTGCGGTTCAGTGCTGCGAGCATCTTAATCGCGCGATAATTACGGAAAAGGCAGCAGTGCCGGGCGCAGAATATGTAAATGCCGTTCCTCAAAAGAAAGCGGGCGGCTCACTTGCGACGGTTGCTTATCATAAATTCAACGAGCCGTGTGTGATAGAGGAGATAAAGGCAGATGCGGGAATGGATATTGGCGGCACACTTATAGGAATGCATCTTAAAAGAGTCGCCGTGCCTGTTCGCTTAAGCATAAATAAGATAGGTGAGGCAAACGTGATTTTTGCCCGTGTCCGTCCGAAATTCATTGGCGGCGCTCGCGCTGTGTATGACGAAAGCCTGCTTTGAGCTCAAAAGAAAAATAAACCTCTTATGGTGTAATATCCATAAGAGGTTTTCTTGTAAACAGTGTTGGAGATTGTATTATACGGGAGCAAATAACAGCACGAAATTAAATATCATTCCGTAAAGTCCGAAAAACGAGACGACGGGAATAGCAACGACAGAGCAGATCCGTCCTGCTCTTGTAAATCCGTTTTCGATGCCGTATTGCGAAAGAAATTTTGAACGCATCGTAAAGCTGAGAACGATAAGCGTTATGCTTGCTCCAAGAAAGAATATTCCGAAAATCGGAAAAAACGAGAATACGGCAAGCTCGATAGCGCTGATGCCGAATATCATTGAGAGAATGGAATTCGTTTTATTTATAAGCGGACTGTAGAAGTATTGATTGTGATAATATCCCTGATAGTTATAATTGTAATTGTATGTATTATTTTGCGCTATACGCGCTCCGCAGATTGGGCAAAATACCGCATCGTGAGGCAAGGAATTACCGCAAAAACGGCAAAAGCGCGGACTTTGATTATTCATAAAAATTCTCCTTTCGGTTTGATTTGAATTAGTTATAAAATATTATTTTTTTACGGTCATAAAAAGCAAAACGGAAAACATCAGTGCGCACAGACTGTAAATCAATAAAATCATCGATGCTATTTTGCCTATTTTTGATGTGACGTGATAAGCTCCGTGCTTTTTAACGTAAACGGAGTAGAATACCATACCCAAAGCGGCAAAAGCTGCGCCAAGCAAGGCGAAAATAATTATAGGTGCGATGCTTTGAGTAAATTTTCCGTCATTAAACAGTGATAATTTTTCGACGCTTACTACGCTTGAAATAAACGCTATACCTGCAAAGACAAGAGAAAGTATCGAAAATTTATCGGCTTTTTGGAAAACGGACGGCTCAGTGTCTAATTTACATCCGCATTTGTCACAAAAAACCGCTTGATCTTTTCGTGTAGCCCCGCAACGTGAGCAAAATTTCATGCTATTGTCCATATTATCACCTCATAAAAATTATATCATTTTATTTTATCACTGTCAAGTTGACAAGCTCGTATTTAAATGTTAAAATAATAAGAGTAAAGGAGAAATGCTATGACAGATATACAGATAAGTATTTTAGGAATAGTTATAATTTTTGTGACGACTGCTCTTGGCTCGTCGCTTGTATATTTTTTCAAGAACGGAATATCTTCTAAAACGAACACGATTTTCCTCGGCTTTGCGGGCGGAGTTATGGTATCGGCGTCGTTTTTTTCACTTTTGCTTCCCGCAATAGAGGAAACGACGGGCTTCGGGAGCTTTCAATTCGTCCCTGCCACCGTCGGATTTTTAATAGGCGGTCTTTTCCTCGTTTTGCTTGATAAGGTAACACCGCACTTTCATAAGGGAACGAACAGTGAGGAGGGCCCGCACTTTCAGGTCAAAAAATCGGTAAGACTTTTTTTGGCGGTAACGCTTCATAATATCCCCGAAGGACTCGCTGTCGGCTTTGCACTCGGTTCTGCAAGCTCGGGAAGCAGCGGAGCTTCGATTTTGGCGGCGCTCGGCCTTGCAATAGGCATAGGAGTTCAGAACTTTGCCGAGGGCGCGGCACTCGCACTCCCAATGAGCGTAACAACGAAAAGCAGACATAAAGCGTTTGCACTCGGTACACTCAGCGGACTTGTAGAGCCGATATTTGCAATCGTCGGATATTTTCTTGCATCGTACATACAGTCGCTTCAGCCGTGGCTTCTTGCATTTGCGGCAGGAGCTATGATATTTGTTGTTATAGAGGATCTTATCCCAGATGCGAAAACAGAGGAGCACGAGCATCTCGGAACATGGAGCGCAATGCTCGGCTTCGCTTCAATGATGATACTTGACGTTGTTTTATAATATGAAAAAGACACGTTTGCTGTTTTTTACGTGTTGTATTGAATATCAGATGTTTGGAGGTGCTTATGAGCAAATCAAAATGGATATGGTACCCTGGCAGCTTTGAGCTTTATCACGGTATGCTTTTACATAACAGACGTACATCCTCAAGAGCTTACGAGGATGGAAGCGTAAAATCACTTTATTACTATCCTATGTGGAGGGTTGACGGACCTCGTCATAACTCTATTCTGATTAAGACTGCTGAAATTTCTAAGAGGGAGATAATCGAATTCTACGCAAATACAGAGCTTGCTCGTATAACAGTAGATGATACGTCTTACCCTGTCGGTGCTAAAATTACCCTTGAGCCGGGACGTCACACCGTTTGTGTGCAGGGCTTTAAGGAATGTGGCTTCCCTTGCTACTATATCAAGGGAAATGTATTTGCATCGGACAGAACATATTTAGTTGAGGAAAGAGATGAAAAGGCAGGCAGACACGCAGGAGAAAGCGAGCTTTATACAGAGCTTAACGACAATCCTGAGGTTTTCAAGTTCGCTTATACACCTATATTTCCTCTCGTTACTGAGAGGCTTGAGGGCGGTACTCTTTATGACTTTGGTAAGGAAAGCTTTGGCCCTGTTACAGTTAAGATACCAAAGGACGGATACGTTGATATTTTTCTTGGTGAATCAAGAGAGGAAGCGCTTGATACTAAGTATTCTCAAATAGTATTAAATGCTAATATAGAGGATGGCAGCTATACATCACTCCCTGTTGCCTTTAGATATATTTATATTCCAAATGTATTTGATGCCACAGTTACTGCGAGCCTTGAATATTTGCCTCTTGAAAGCAAGGGCTCATTCAAGTGCGATAATGAGGAGATTAACAAGCTTTGGGAGGTTTGCGCCTACACAATGCTTTTAAATTCAAGAGAGGCTTTTTTTGACGGAATAAAGCGCGACCGCTGGGTTTGGGGCGGCGATGCTTATCAAAGCTTCTTTGTAAACTATTATCTTGCAAACGATAAGGAGATAGTAAAGCGCACTATAAGAATGCTTCGCGGAGCTGACCCAATCTTTAAGCACATTAATACAATTTGTGACTACACCTTCCTATGGCTGTGTGGCATTTGGGAATACTATCTCTATACAGGAGATAGAAGCTTCCTTGAGGACATTTACCCGGAAATGCTTGATATGTGGAACTTTATAAGCGGCAGACTTGATAAGGACTCCTTATACGAAAGAAAGCCGGATGACTGGGTATTTATAGACTGGTCAACCTTTGATTCTAACGGCCCTATGTGTGCAGAACAGATGCTTCTTTGCCGCGCCTGTCAGTGCATTAGCTTATGCGCTAAGGAGCTTGGCGATGTTGATACAGTTAGCGAGTTTGAAAAACGTCACCTGTATATCAAGGAGCAAATTAACCAAAGATACTGGAGCGACAGCAAGGGCGCATTTATTGATGACTACAAATCTGGCAAAAACAATGTAACCCGTCATGCAAACATCTTTGCCCTTTTATTTGATTATACAACAAATGAAAGAAAGGAACAAATAATCAAGAATGTTATTTATAATAAGGAAATAACACCTATTACTACACCGTACTTTGAGTTCTATGAGCTTGACGCTATGTGTGCAATTGGCGACTTTGAATATGTAACTAATATGCTTGATAGCTATTTCCTTGGTATGCTTCGCCTTGGCGCAACCACTATTTGGGAGGAGTTTGATCCTGAAAAGAGCGGGATTGAGCACTATGAAATGTATGGAGGCAAGTACGAAAAGAGCCTTTGCCACGCATGGGGAGCATCACCTATTTATCTCCTTGGTAAATATGCTCTTGGTGTTATGCCTACAGGCGTCGGCTATAAGAGCTATATTGTTAAGCCTAATTTAATGTCCTTTAATGAAATTGAGGGCAAGGTTCCAACCCCGAATGGCGAAATCTATGTTAAGGCTGACAAAAAGCAGGTTTTAGTCCTTTCGCCTATCAGCGGCGGTACTCTTATCATTGATGGCAAGGAATATGAAATAAAAAAGAACGAGCTTCTTACAGTTGAACTGTAAAAGCTTCAAAGAGAACAATATCATTAAGATAAGAAACAAGCCGAGCTTCGGAAAGCATGCCGTCTTAAAGGAGAAACAACCAAAAACCGAATAAGACGAGAAAAAATCCAACATAGACAGATGTCAGTGTTGGATTTTTTATTTTGCCATTTTCTCTTGGTTCTTAAAGAATATAATCCATTGCAGAAGCTGTTCCTATCAATGAGAAGAGCGAGAGAACGGTGAGGAAGAAAATCGCATAAGCAAGGGCAATTATGCAAAATATCTTTGAAAGCTTTGCAAGGGACGGATTTTTCTTTGAATCTATTCCCGATGTAATGATGCCCGCAAGCGAAGTGAACATACAGAATACGCAAAGGAAAATTCCGAGTGATGTGTTGCTTACAATAGCATAAGCACCCTTTTCGCTTATAACAACGAAGGTCTTTATAAGCTCAAAAAGGATCGGCAAAGCGAAGGCTATCGAAGCGATAGCAAAACATATCGATGTAGTGAAGCGATTAAGAAATCCCTGAGCTTGCTCTGAAAAGCTTCTTTGAGCGGGAGCGCTTTGCACAGGAGCAGGCGTTGACGAAACGGGATCGGTCTTGGGCGCAGACGCAGATGTATCCGAGCTTTGAGTGTCGGAGATCAAACGCATACCGCACTCGCCGCAGAAGGCAGAGTCGTCGGTTATCCTGCTTCCGCAGTTGGTACAAAATCTGTTTTCCATAAATATCTCCTTGTAAAAATATTTCTATAATCAGTATACAGTATTTCGGTAAAAAAGTCAATATTTACATTGAAATTTGACATTTATAACAAAAATAGCCTTTGACGGTCTCTTTTCTATTGCCAAAAGGGGATTTTTATGATAGAATAAAGGTACAACAAATAAGAAAGAAGTGGTCAGATGAGTCTTGTTTTATGCTCTACGGGAGCAATGATCGGCACTCCGAACGGGAGAGATCATACGATAATGAAAAGCGCGCTCCCAAGCTTAAGGTGCGACGGATACGAATTTATGATGTACGACACGTGGTACGAAAAGGCGGACACTGTGATCGATTTTATAACAAAAAATAATTTTAATATCCCGATAATGCATTTTGATAAAAAGATAGGCGAGCTTGTTAGCCGATATGAGGATGGAGATCTTGAAAAAGCGCTTGAGCTTTTCAAGATAAATTGTAATATAGCAAACAAAATAGGCGTACACGTGGCTGTTTTTCACCTTTGGGGCGGCCTTGATTCAGATAAATGCTTTTCTCACAATATGGACGCATACGCTCTTTTTAATAAGATAGCCAAGGAGCATTCTATATTGCTCCTTATAGAAAATATCGTTTGTAATAACGAAAGCCCGATGGCAAGATGGATGCAGCTTTACGAGCGTTATCCCGATATAAGCTTTATTTTCGATACAAAAATGGCACAGTTCCATGGAGAGATGGAGCTTCTTTATGATAATCGCTACCGTGATATAGTAAAGCGCATAAAGCATTTTCATGTAAACGATTATGCAGGCGGATGTAAGGAGTGGTCAAAATTCAAAACGCTCCATATCGGAAAGGGAAATATCGATTTCAGAAGATTTTTCGAATTTATAAAAAGCATAGGCTATAACGGCACGTTTACCGTTGAGGGAACATCCTTCGATCAGACGGGAAGGGTCGACACTGTGTCGCTTAATAATGATTTTGAATATATAAGGAATAATATTTAAATCAAGAAGGAGAGAAAAGATGAAAAAACTTTTAAGCCTTATTTTATGTATAGCGCTTATGCTTTGTATGCTTATATCGTGCTCAAGCGATAATGCGCCTGAGCAGAGCTCATCGATTGAGGAAAGCTCCAACGAAGAAAGCTCGGATACCGAAGAGTCATCAAGTGATGAAAGTACAAGTGAGGATAGCTCAAGCGTCGAGGAAGAGGTTCACGAGCATCTTGATATTACAGGCTACACGGTCGTTATTCCCACAGAGTGCGATCTTTCCACAAAATACGCGGCAGAAAACCTCGTAAATCTTGTAAAGGACACGCTTTCAATCGAGCTTTCGATAGTGACCGACGATGTTCCCGAAGCAGAGCGCGAATTTCTGATCGGAGAAACTAACCGCGAGGAGTCAAAAACAGACACTCCCCTCGCTGATAAGCAATATTTGCTCTTTAAAGAAAACGAAAAAATCGTAATGAAGGGCTACGGCATATATGTTGGCGCGGCTTGCGGAGATTTTATAAATAAATTTACATACGAGTGCGGTGGAGTGCTTGATATTCAAGATCTTCCTTCAGCTGAGGTGGCACTTGATTTTGAATTTGCCACCGAATATAAAAACGCTATTCTTATGATAGGCGACGGTATGGGCGAAACTCATATAAAAATGGCGGAGAAGAACGGTCTTGACGCTTTCGTTGCAAGAAGCTTTTCAAGTGTTGGCGAGAGTGTAACGCGCTCGCAGTCCGTTCTTAACGGAGAAGCATCGTATACAGACAGTGCCGCAGGCGGAACTGCTATGTCGACGGGTTATAAGACGTTAAATAAATACGTAGGTCTTGATAAAAACGGAAACTTTATAAGAAACGTCCGTGAGCTTGCATACCTAAATGGTGCAAAGACTGCTGTTATAACGACAGACGTTATAACGGGAGCAACTCCCTCGTCATTCATCTGTCACAACAATTCACGTGAAAATACAGAGCAGCTTCAAGCTCAGATAAACGAGGTTATCGCATCTCAAACGATAGATTACATAGCGGGAGATGTCGGTGACGAGCTTATAAATCATACAAAGACAGCTCTTTCGAAGATATCGGAAAACGGATCTCAATTCTTTATCATGATCGAGGAAGGACAGATCGACAAAGCATCACACTCCAAGGATAAAAACGGCGCGATCAAATACGTTATTCGCTTCAATGATGCAATAGCATACGCCGCTCAGTTTACACTCTGTCATCCCGATACCGTTCTTATAGTTACTGCGGATCACGAAACAGGCGGTCTTGAGCAGGCGAAAAAGCTCCCTAATTATTTCTACTTTACCTCGTGGGAGCATACAAACGTTGACGTTCCGCTGTTTGCTCTCGGATCGGGAACAGAAATATTTAACGACGTAAAAACAGAAAATATCAATATCGGAAAATTCTGCGCGGCGGCATACAGTGACGATCCGTTCGGTCAGCAAACTCCCGTAGAACCCGTAAATCCTATAGAACCCACAGAACCGGCAGAGCCTGACGAGCCTGCGGAAACCGTAGAATAACCGACACAGGGTGAGGAAAATATATGTATGAGCTTATAAAGGCTTCCGAAATATGCTACTATGTGCAGTGTCCCGCAAAAATAGGAATAGTGAAGCTTGATGATAATAATGTATGTCTTATAGATAGCGGAAACGACAAGGATGCGGCAAAAAAGGTTCTGCGTATGCTTGAACAAAATTCGTGGACTCTTAAGGCGATCTATAACACACACTCCCACGCTGATCATATTGGCGGAAACAAATTTCTTTACGAAAAAACAAGATGTGATATATATGCAAATGGCATTGAGCGAGCATTTACTGTTTTTCCGATACTTGAGCCAACATTTCTTTACGGCGGTTATGCGTTTGGGGAGCTTAAGCATAAATTTCTTATGGCTCAGGAAAGCTCGGCAAAGGAGCTTAAGGCTGATTGCTTGCCAATCGGTATGGAGATAATAGATCTTCCCGGGCATAGCTTCGATATGGTAGGCTATAAAAGCGCGGACGGAGTCGTTTATCTTGCCGATTGCTTATCAAGCAGGGAAACGCTTGATAAATACAAGATAGGCTTCATCTACGATGTCAAAAAATATCTTGAAACACTCGAAAAGGTAAAGAGCATGAAGGCGCGTATTTTTATTCCTTCTCACGCAGAGCCGTGCGAGGATATAGCTCCCTTGGCGCAATATAATATCGATAAGGTAAACGAGGTTGCAGATACGGTAGTGGCGCTTTGCTCCGAGCCCTCGTGCTTCGAGGAGCTGCTTCAAAATTTGTTTGATCACTATGAGCTTAAAATGACCTTTGAGCAGTATGCCTTGGTGGGAAGCACCTTGCGCTCATATCTTTCGTATCTGAAGGATAACGGAAGGATAGAAGCTCGGATAGAGGGAAGCAAGCTTTTCTGGATCGCAAACTAAAAAGGGGCTGTCGCTAATGCAACAGCCCCTTTCTTTTAATAATAGTAGCAATAATAAGAAGATCCGACAAGCTCGGGGTCGGTCATAAGTGCTACTGTAAGAACAATACCCAAAATGGTGAAAACAACAGTTACGGGAATAGCAATTATTGAGCAGATTCTACCTGTTTTGGAAAAGCCGTTATCCATACCGTTTTCGCGAACAAACGTGCTGCTTTTCTTCATACCGAGTATTAGAAAAACTATTGCAACGGGGCAGAATATGAAAGCACAAACGGGTATTACGGAATAAATAGCGCAAAACAACGCAATCAAGCCAAATACCATAGACATAATGGAATTTTTCTTGCTTACAGGTGCGGGTGCGTATGTATTCTGTGTGTATTGTGCGTATTGTGTTTGACCGTTGTTTTGATATTGAGCGTTTTGTTGATACTGAGCATTTTGATACTGTTCGTATTGAGCCTGCTCATATTTAGCTCTTTCATCCTGCTCGTTCCTTGCACTTTGAGCTAATGAAGTGCCGCAGAAGGGACAAAATACAGATCCTTCGGAAACTTCCTTGCCACATTGAGGGCAGAATTTTGCATATTCGTTCATAAACAATCATCCTTTCCTGAATATGAATTTTATATATTTATTCTATCATAACAGGCAGACAAATGCAAGAGCAAATTTGACTTTTTATGAGAAAGATGCAGAATTGTTGATTTTTACAAAACCTTTACATTTAAATTGCGAAATAAAAACATTTTCTTTGATTTTCTTTAACAAAAAAGCAGTATCATAATATCGTAATCAGAAAACATTTAAAGGAGAAACAGAAATGGGAGTTAAGAATTTTTTTAAAAATGCATTCAGCGATATGAAGCAAAACGCAAAGGCTCAGCACGAGGTTGATAAGGCGCAGTTTGACGCTATAAAAGCAGAGAGCAAGGCAACTTGGGAGGAGGCAAAGATGTCGCCCTCGCAAAGACAAGCGCTTATGCAAAAGGAGCGCGACGCTCAAATTGCCGAGGCAAGACAAAGAGAAGCTGAGGCTCAGGCAAGAATAGAATTTGCAAAGAATTCGAAAAAGAAAGACTGACTTTTAAAAAAGAGAACACTGAAATCTCTTAAAAATAAATCCGCCTTAAATCAAGGCGGATTTGTTTTTGCATACAAAGAAGGAAGTAACAAACAGTGCAACCGTAACGATTGCATATATGAGATAAAACACTCTCCATATTTCCGAGCCGATTGCAAATTCCCCTATATAGAACACTGTTCCGAATTCGGGATGCGTCAGAGCAAACGCCAAAAAGACGATCGCAACGATAAACATGGCTCCGCTTATGATTCTTAAAATAATTTTACTCATAAGTTCTCCTTAATGTTATGATATAAATTTTCTGCGAAAATTCATAGTTGATAGAATGGGAATAATGCCCTTGGCATTATTCCCATTCGCTTAAATTAGCATTAAATATAGTGTATTAAGGTCTTTTTGCGTGATTTTTCGGGGGATTTGAGCGCTATTTTCCGCCTCGTCTATGGAGTCTACGAAAAAACGGTATCAAATTGGTATCACCGATACCACCCGAAAAACACACTTTTTCCGTTCGCTTTATTATACCATAAAAGCGTAATAATTACAAGAGGTTTCACGGAAATATTATGTTTCCGTGAGAACAACGTTCATTATGGTTATGTATTCTTCCACGTTCCGTAGTAGGTAGTGGTGAGCAAATATGCTGCCTTGGCTGAATCTGTAAGTTCGTCATTGAAGCCATAGCTACCTGTATGGCGTGACTCCGTCCAACCGTCAAAGACGTGGAAATATGCATGAGCAAGCGCAGATCCTCTAAAGGCGTATCCGCCGATATAATTAACACGAGAGGGGATGTCTATTGAGTAAAGTGCGGTGCATCCGTAAAAGCTATAGTGACCTATGCTTGTGAGCGTAGATGCCATCGTTACACTTCCAAGACTCGTGCAATTTTGGAACGCGTAATCCCCAATCTCACGAACTCCTTCTTCTATCGTAACGCTTTGTAAATTAACGCAATTTTCAAACGCGGAATCACCCATATAAGTTATCGAACCCGATACGGTAACAGTTCTTATAGCGCTGTTGTCCTTGAAGGCTTCGCCGTTTATTACGGCGGTATCCTCGTGCATCACGATCTCCGTAATGGAATTATTTGAAGCACCAACAAGGAGATAATACGGATTATTTACACTCGCGATATAGCGGCATCCGTTATATTCATTGAAAGTAAGATTGTCGCAACCCTCAAAATCCCAACCGTATCTATTGAGATTCGTATAAGGAAGAATTCCGTCAGGAAGAACTATCTTTTCAAGCGAGGCGCATTTACGAAACGCCGACTTATCAATAATGGAGTCACTTGTAACGGTTATACTTTTTAGGGTACTCGGTATCACCGCGGCGTATCTATCAAACGAAGCATCGGCAGTAACGTCATCCTCAACATCAAACAAGTAAACAACGTGACGGAATCTGGTTTCCTCGCTATTCTCACCGATGAACGGAACCGTCAAGCTTTCAATAGCGGTGCATCCCTTAAATACGCCATTTCCTATGAATGATGTACCATCGGATATCGTTGCAGTCTTAAGCGACTTACAGTCGAGGAATGCCTCGGAATCTATGGTTTGTAACGTGCCCGGAAGGACAAGATTTTTGATACCCGTACCCTTAAAGGCGTGCAGGCATATCCTTTCAACGTTCATAAAGTTAACATTCTCAAGCTTTCCACAGTCCTCAAAGGCGTATTCCTTTATCGCTTTTGTGTCTTGACCGAGCTTCACGGCAGTAAGCGCGGAGGCACCCTTGAATGAAGCAAGACCAATGGCAGATATCTGCGACTGTTCCAAATTGATCTCGGTGATTAACGTATCGTTTTCGAATGCGTAATCGGCTATGTATGTGATAGCTTTTCCGTTGTAGGTTTTTGGCACGGAAATGACAGTTGCATCAGGTGATACTCTGCGGTCTATTCCAACGACCATCAATTCGCCCGTTGTGTAGTCATAGGTTTCGTAAATAAGACCATCTGTGTAAATACTCTCGGGCATTTCAATGCGTTCCTCAACTCCGCAGTCGGTACAGTGGAACTCTCGAATGCCCTTCGTGGTTTCGGTGGGAGTAAGAGTTACGACCCACGATGCATGCGGGTGATCTGTTGCAGGGATGCTCACATATGTGTCATAATCGCAACGCATACATTCATCGTATGATTTCCAACCTTCAGAATCACAGTCAGGGAGTTCTCCGTCGCGGTGCGCGATATCGTGCTGCAGTCCTATCATTGTTCCGCTTTCCGAAGTGCCACAAACACTACACGATCTCTCAAAGTATCCGTCACTGCCGCACATAGCGGTACAGCTTCCGGACCAAGAGTGATTGCCAAACTCGCCGTCTTTTAAAGTTGAGTAACTGCATACGGTACACCTGTACAGATCCCTTCTTACGTTTTGGCAATTTCCCTCGTCTACCGTATCCTCAAGCACAAGATCGTGTTCAACCTCCGACGGAGCAACTTCTTTACTATTGCCGCAACGTGTACAAGTTACGTAGAAAGACTCCCCTTCGTATACATTGTTGTTGTAATAGTGAAGTTCCCCATAAACGTGATCCCCTCCATCATTGCAAGCGTATGGGTCAGCGGGAGCGGAACTGCCGCAAGCGCCAAGACAAAGCATCGCAAGCGATAGTAGCGCTACCACGAAAAGAATTTTCAAGCAGAAAGATTTTTTCATAACGTTATCTCCTTATAATGTAAAAAGGTGCGTGAGCGAACCCACGCAGCGAAAAACGCAGTTTCGCCTCTGTTGCGACACAGTTCACATCGTCCGAAGATATGACAAGCAAAGCCTACGTTTTTACCAACGTAAACTTCGGACGAAAATATTAAACTGTGTCGCACGATTATTATATCACAGTTTTTGATTTTTTTCAATAGAAAACGCAAAAATAAGGACACCGCAATCGAAAAACATTTGTGATGTCCTTGGCTGTTATTTCATATAATCGGCGCAAGCCTTCTCAAGGAGAAGGAAGTCATTGCAGCGTTTGGCGAGGGATGATCCGTCGCCGTCCTTGATTTTAATCTTATAAACATTCTGCGCGTTCTTCCAAATCTTCTCTTGAATAGACTTGATATATCGGTACTCGGCGAGAAGTAAAGCGCGGTAGTGCGGATCTCGCTCGCTTCTAATATCAACGTACTTGGTTTCGCTCAGCGGCACCGGGAACATATTATTCAGATTGATAACGGCGTAGTCCTTGATTTTGATAAAATCAAGTCCTTCCTTCATCAGTCTGTGCTTGTCCTTAAAAGAGGAAAGCGGCGCGAAGTAATCAAAGCCGTTGATTTGTAAAACGATACCGATATATTTGCGCTCGTTCTTCTGCCCAGACTTCTTGTTCTGAAAAAGATGCGGAGCATACGCTGAGAGATATGTAATATAGCTTGCGTTAATTTCGTAAAGCTTAAGGTTGTCCATTGAGTCCTCCTAAAAAGCAAATGAGGGCAAGTGTGCCTTGCCCTCATCACATAACTTTCGCATTCTGAGTAGCGAAACACTCACTTGTAACTTTCTTGAAAGAACCAAGAGAAGTTCGCTTAGTAAGTTTCTCACTTAGGGCTGAGATACACCCGCATTTATATTATATCCTTTTTCTGCTGTTTTGTCAATACAAAAGGGCAAAATTTTATATCGATTACAAAACAATTTAAGGAAATAATACTTATAATTCCATCGAGAAGCCTCTGTCGCGTGAACTGCGCTCCTGTTCGTAAAGCTCTGCCTCTTCTTCTGCCCGTTGTTGTGCTCTGTCGAGGATCTCTTCAACGCCATTGTTACCGATCTCGTCGCGGATGGTCTGCAAAATGTCGGAATCCCTTTGCAAGACTTGATTACGCTGTTCAAGCCGTCGGGAATAGGAACGCTCGCTCTGAAGCTCGTGCAGCTTGCGATTATATTCTCGCATCAGGTCTTTGATTTTTGATACGAGAGCTATAATAACATTCTTTAGTTTTTCCACAAACGGCGCGGCGGTTTTCTCCTTATACGCCTTCGCACCCGTCAAAGCCTTCGGCTCAGGCAACTGCCATTCGGGATCGTTGTAGTATTTATAGGTTTCCATCTCCACCTCGTCAGCCATCGCTCTGAGTCCTTCGATCTCGTCGCTCAAAGCTTTTCGCTTTGCCTCTGCCTCCGAGATCTCTTCCTCAAGCTCGTCCTTGCTGTCTTGGAGAGAGCCGAGTTGGACGGTCAGCTCTGCCACCTCTTGCGTTCGCATCTTCTTCTCGTAATCGAGAACGGACAGATGCTTCTCGTGTGTGCCGAGCTTCTTCCACCCAACGCCGTGGCGCTCCATAATCAGCGCGAGCTGTTCCTTCTCTCTGCCGACAAACAAGTTCCATTCGGTTTCAAACTTCGTGCCGCCTGTGATGCCTTGCTGTGCAAGAGCAGACTTTAATGACACGCGCGTTTCAAGTCCGCGCTTGCTTCCGGTGGTGAACGGTATAAAATCAATGTGCAGATGGGGCGTTGCCTCGTCCATGTGCAGATAAGCGGCGAACACTCTGAGGTGCGGATTTCGCTCTTGAAATCCCTTCATATACTCGTCGAGCATCTCTGCCGCCTCCGCACCGAACTCACTCTGTGCGTTGGTGTCGTTGCAATTACCGATTTGAAGTATCAGCTCGTGGAACGGCTTCTCTTGTTTTCCCGACCGTATCTTATCATAATAATTGCTTATCCTTCTGTCAGAGCGCGTCTGCTTGGCGTTGTACTTTTTGAGTGCTTCACCGAACAACTCTTGATATACCGTCTTTATATTTTCGCTACAATAGCAGCGGTTCAAATGACTTCTTTCGGGATCGGTGTTCTTAGCGTGGAATACGCGCCCATTATGAGCAACCGAACCCCTTCCTACTTCTGCGCTTATCGTTCTTTCTATAATCGTACCTTCCTATCTGCTGCCCGTAAGGCTAGCGGTTTTGTTACTTTTGCCAAAAGTAACGCAAAAGCACTTTTGACAGCCTAAAGGCCATCAAAAGATGCTATTGCGCTCTCCCGAGGGGGCGGGACGCTGCCCCTGCACCCCGGCA
>JAFTXO010000055.1 GCA_017461765.1 Clostridia bacterium
GGGCGTAAAAAGCTCATAAGGAAGTCCGAGCATCTTGTAGACCATTCCGGAATAAAAGTCCACGTTTGCGCTGACGCCCTTATACATTTTGCGTTTTTCCGAAATTATCTCGGGGGCGAGCTTCTCTACCGTTTCGTAAAGCTCGAATTCCTCCTGCATTCCTTTTTCTTCGGAAAGCTTTCTTGCATAAGTGCGAAGAATATCCGCTCTCGGATCGGACAGCGAATATACGGCGTGTCCCATGCCGTATATAAGACCTGCCTTATCAAACGCTTGCTTGTCAAGAAGCTTGACGAGATGATCCTTAACTGCGCCCTTGTCCTTGGTATCAACAGTCGCCTTCATATCGTCGAACATCTGCATTACCTTGATATTCGCACCGCCGTGTCGGGGACCCTTGAGTGAACCGAGCGCCGCGGATATAGCGGAATATGTATCTGTTCCTGACGAGGTTACGACGTGTGTCGTAAATGTCGAGTTATTACCTCCGCCGTGTTCGGCGTGAAGAACGAGTGCAAGATCAAGCAGCTTCGCTTCAAGAGGCGTATATTGACCGTCCTCACGAAGAATATACAGGAGGTTTTCAGCTGTATTAAGTTCTTTTCGAGGATAATGAATAAACAGACTGTTATTATTATGATAATGCTGAAATGATTGATAGCCATAGACCGCGAGAAGAGGAAATTCAGCTATGAGTTGCATACATTGACGAAGAACATTCGATGTTGATACGTCGTCGGGATTCTCATCGTAAGCATAGAGAGCCAACACACTTCTCGACAGTATATTCATCATATCCTTGCCGGGTGCTTTGAGAATCATATCACGCACAAAAGAAGGGGGCAGAGAACGGTATGCCGAAAGCTGCTCGCAAAACCGTGCAAGCTCATCTTTATTCGGAAGCTTGGAGAACAGAAGAAGATAAACCGTCTCCTCAAATCCCGGACGGTCATCGTCAAGGAAACCGTTTACGATATTTCGAATGTTTATACCTCTGTAATACAGCTGACCTTCGCAGGGAGTCTCATTACCGTCAGCGTCCTTGTCCTTCGCCTTGATGCGCGACACCTCAGTAAGACCTGCGACGACACCGTTTCCGTTTATATCGCGCAGACCGCGTTTTACGTCGTACTGTGCGTACATTTCGGGAACAATATGATTATTTGTGTCAGAAAGCTCTGCAAGCTCCCTTATGTACGGCGTGATTTCGGAATAATTCATCGTCTTTCCTCCTTACCTGAAAATTACCGTTTTATATTATGTCGGCTATTCCGTGTGTCTGATCTTTATTTTTTGTTATGTGTATGCTTTTTCTTATTCTTGACGCTGATTCCGAACGGCGCAAGCTTTTTGCCGAGCGAATAATAATCGCCGTGGGCATACGCGGTAAGGTCTGCCCTCTCGAGATGAAGCTTTCCCTCTCCGTCGACAAGCGCTTCGTCAACGTGTACCGCGACTATCTCGGCTAAAAACATATCGTGAGTACCAAGAGGAATAATGTCCTCTACCTTGCATTCAAGGTTGATAGGACACTCAGCGATAAGCGGCGCTGAGACCTCTGTTGCCTCCGCCTTCGTGAAGCCGCATTTTTCAAATTTATTGACCTTTTTGCCAGTATATATACCGCAGTAGTCCGCCTTTTTTATAAGGGACGTAGGTGTCAAGTTAATGACGAATTCGCCCTTCTCCTTGATAATACCGTACGAATGACGGCTCGGACGCAGGGAGATATACGTCATCGGCGGTTTTGTGTTGACAGTTCCCGTCCAGGCGACGGTTACGATATTACTCTCTTCCATATCACCGCAGGACACCATTACAGGCGGCACAGGTGAGGTCAGTACAGTTCCCTTCCAGACCTGCTTTTTCATGCCGTTACCTCGGATGCTCTTGCGTCTGAATTACCGCAGTACGAAATATATAATACACCTTTTCTTCTCATTTTGCAAGCCATAGACGAAATTCCGCACGTAAAATTATTTACCGTCAGACGATACGTCATTTTTCGCTTTCCTCAAGCGCCATAAACATATCGACTCTCGTCTTGTGCCGTCCGCCCTCGAAGGTGGCGTTGATAAACGAATCAACTATGTCGATAGCAAGAGCAGAACCGACAACGAGCGCACCGATGCAAAGGACGTTTGCGTCGTTATGCATTCTCGTAAGTCGGGCAGAATAGGTATCACCGCAAAGTGCCGCACGGATTCCCTTGTGCTTGTTTGCCGCCATGCTCATTCCGATTCCCGTCGAGCAAAGCAGGATTCCAAGCTCTGCTTCTTTGTTCTGAAGCGAGAGACATACCTCGTGCGCATATATCGGATAGTGTACCGATTCGGGACCGTTCGTGCCCTTATCGATCACGTTATATCCGAGGTCGCTTAAATGCTTTACGACCTTGTCCTTAAGCTCATAAGCTCCGTGGTCACATCCAACCGCTATTGTTTTCATTCCTTTTCTCCGTTTCTCATTCTTTCCGCCTGTGACGGGCGAAGATAGATGGGCTGGAGCGCAAGGTCGGTAAAGCCGTCCTTATTCTCCGCGTTTTCGTAATTAATAAGAGCGCAAAGCGCGACGGAATATCCGTTCTGACGCTTCAGAATCTCGTTTGTAGGCATTACGTTTTCGTTTCCCTCTGCCGCTTTTCTTATTATATGCTCACCGCCGCCGTTAATATATATCGGTCCGTCATAGCTCGTAAGCTCCTCTGCAAGCTCCGATGCGGGGATAGTTCTATCGGGGGTGAGGCGAGTGATACTCCCATTATCCGAGAGGAAGATCGCGTTATAAAGCTGTGAACGGCGAGCGTCCATCGCAGGGCATATTATGCCGTCAAAATCTATAAAATTATATGCAAGCGCCTCGGTTGCCGAAACGCCGATACAGGGCTTATTGTAGCCGAAAGCGAGTCCCTTTATCGTTGAAACTCCGATGCGGACTCCTGTAAACGAGCCGGGTCCCGATGAGCAGGCGAAAAGGTCAATATCGGAATAATTGAGCCCCGACGCCTTCATAAGCGACTCGATAGCAGGCAGAAGCAGCTCCGAATGGCTCTTTCCTGCGTTTATGACTGTGCTGCCGAGAAGCGTCTTGCCGTCAGTTATCGCAACCGCGGCGGTATTTTCGGTAGAGTCAAGAGCAAGAATCATCATATATTTTCTACCTCCTCCGCAGTTATCTCGCGATTATCTCCGTCGAGCTTTTTTATAGTCAGCTTAATGTATTTTTCGGGAAGCGCAAAGGGTATCTTTTCGCACCACTCAGCGGCTATCACGCAGTTTTCGTAATCGTAAAAGCCGATCGAATAAAGGTCGTCGTCGCTTTCGATTCGGTACATATCGCAGTGGCAGAGAGTTCTGCCGCCTCCGTAGTATTCGTTGACAATGGTGTAGGTCGGTGAGCAAACGTGCGCACCGGGGGTAATAACGTCGCAAAGTCCGCGTACAAAGGCGGTTTTCCCTGCCCCGAGATCGCCGTACATGGCAATAAACGCGTCAGTCATGCCGTTGTTTAGCAAATACTGCCCGAGCTCTCGTCCGACGTTTTCCGTTTCAATCACCGATGCGGTGACGACAGTTATGGGTAAAGATGTCAATACCGCATCCTCCTTGTCAATAATTACCTTATATTATAACATATATCGCGATATTTGAAAAGGTTTTTTATAAAAAAATAAAATATTCTTTACTTTGACGCAAAGATGTGATATAATTATGGGCGTTGATAATAGTAGTAACCGCTCTTAGCTCAGCTGGATAGAGTATCAGATTCCGATTCTGAGGGTCACAGGTTCGAATCCTGCAGAGCGGGCCAAAAAAAGAACGAAGCATCGCTTCGTTCTTTTTTATGTCAAATTCGCAAGAATTTGACTATAATTCGAGCGTAGCGAGTTATCATTTCGCGAAGCGAACACCTAACCTACTCTAATGCGAATTTGAATTATAGCTCGCTGTCGCTCACATTATAGCGCCTACGGCGCATTATAACTCGCTTCGCTCGAATTTTATATTGAAAATTTCATAAATTTATGATATCATGTATTTGTGTTTGTTACTCTCAAAATTCATTTTTGAAAGGCAGTTTTACATATCAATGAAAGAAAACAAGCTACTTCAATTATCACAAGAATTTGCGATAGATATTATTGAACTCAGTCTCGTTTTGAAAGCCAAAGGTGAACACAGCTTTGCAGATCAAACAAAAAGGAGCGGCACGAGTATTTCCGCTAACATCGCCGAGGGAAATCACCCACAAAGCAGAGCAGATATGATCTCAAAATTTGAAATTGCACTCAAAGAAGCTAATGAAACCGAAAATTGGCTCAATATATTTAAAAACGCAAAGCTTATTGATGAATCTGTTTTCGAGAAAACGCATAACAAATTGATAAAAGTCAAAATATTGTTAATCAGCTCAATTAAAACTTTGAAATCAAAATTATTATAATAAGAATTTACAGGACAAATAAACATCCTAAAGGACTCCCCAAAATGTTAGGACAAACCGTCACAGTAATCATCGATCGCCCTCTCGGAAGCTATCACCCCGAACTTCCGACTCTGTATTACCCGATAAACTACGGATACATAGAGGGAACTCTCGCGCCTGACGGCGAAGAAGAGGACGCATACGTTACAGGAATAGACAAGCCCGTTTCAGAATTCACGGGAAGGGTAATCGCGGTAATTGAGCGCGAGGACGACGTAGAGCAAAAATGGGTCGTAGCTCCCGAAAACGCGATGTTCACCAAAGAAGAAATAGCAAAGCTGACCGATTTTCAAGAGCGATATTTTAAGTCAAAGATCATAATGTTTCAATAGTGAAAAAGCACTTCGTACGAAGTGCTTTTTCTGTTCTTCAATTCAGTGTAACACATAATTAACATATAGTTAATGCGGAATTATTGACAATAAAACCAATTTATGCTACAATAAATTTGTGCAAGATTCTTAATAATTTGTCGATAAGGAGGTCACTATGAAAAAATCAAAAAAGATCGTTTTAATCGTCATAAGCTGCATAGTTGTGCTTGCCACCATCGCAGGTGTGATCTTCGGCATTGTCATGAATCAAGTCGCGCCGATCATTGCCGAATTCGAAGAAAAGAGAGCCGAGGAGATCGCATCATTTAAAGAAAAAAAGCCCGGTTATATTGTCGAAGCTGATAATCGCGCGGGCTATGTGAAATATCTCTTCGCGTTCCATTGGGGCAACGAACCATACACAACTCCCCAAAACTTTGTAAAAAAATATGATTTAAAGAAGAAGTAT
>JAFTXO010000008.1 GCA_017461765.1 Clostridia bacterium
TTAATACCAATGCTAATTTTTATTCTTTTGAGTGATATGTATTTGTACCACCTTTTGGTCGTCCCATTTCTTTCACCTTCCTTTCTTTTATTATACCATAGAAAAATGGTAGACACCGCTTTTTTAGTGTCTACCATCATTATATCATCTTAATTTTACTGAGGCTTGCATTTTTTAGATATCGATCTTTTCTTTCTTTTGCTGAAATAATCCGATAGCGCGGCGACCTTATCATAAAAGCAAACGATCCACCCCGGCTTTGTTTTCGGAGGAATAACGGTTAATGGAAACATATGTCTTTTTATCATATCCTGCTCTTTGCTGCTAAGATCGGGATATACCCTCAGCGCATTTTTGAGAGCTTTTTTAGGGTGGGTAAATCCGTGAAATCTGTTTTCGGGTAATTTGTCATGCCAATCATAAAGATAATAATCGTGAAGTAAAGCTCCGCGAACGAGCTCTTTAAGGTCAGTTTTCGTATGAAAGCGCTTGTGATGCTTGTAGCATAAATACGCAACCTTTATAGAATGTCTGTATACGTTGCTTTTGATATGATGCTTGAATTTTTTCATTTTTTGAAATTCTTCTGTCTTTACAATGTCCCATATTAAACGGTAAAAATCTAATAACGATCTCATACGCTCACCTCCCATCAAACATACTCTTATATATAGTATCAATTATTTGTTTGAAAAAAATCATTAAATTGTAAGCGAAATGTAAAAATATTTTTTAAAAACAAAAAGAAGGTAGGAGATTTCTACCTTCTTTTGAATTTTTATGAAAATTACTCAGCGTCAGAGAATTTCTTTCCGCAAGCGGGACAGATAAGATCCTCAGGATCAAGCTCGTTGTCGAAGCAGATCGTTTCGGAGCAGTGAGGACACATAGCCTCCATGAAATCGCCGTCGCAATCACAATCACAGTCGTCGCAGTCGCAATCGCAGTCGTCACAATCACAATCATCATCGTCACAGTCGCAGTCGCAATCGTAAATATATTCCTCAGCCTCGCCAAGATCGTGATCAACCTCTTCGATGTAATCACCGAGAGTAGCAACCTCATCGTCAAGATCTGCAACGGTTTCGCAAATATCTCCGAGAAGATCGATAATAGCGGTAAGAACCTTGCCCTCGGGCTTTGTAGCGTCGAGGTTAAGACCCTCTGCAAGTCCTTTTATATAAGCACATTTTTCGAGTATATCCATTTCGTTCATTTTAAATAATCCCTTTCTTTGATAAATTATTTATTTACGCGCTCGAGATATTCACCTGTTCTTGTGTCGATCCTGAGCAAATCGCCTTCATTGATGAAGATCGGAACTCTGATAACAGCACCGGTTTCAAGAGTAGCAGCCTTTGTTACGTTTGTAGCTGTATCACCGCGAACGCCGGGCTCTGTTTCGGTAACAACGAGTTCAACGAATGTGGGGGGCTCAACTGCGAAAACCTCGCCCTTGAAGGAAGAGATCTTGCAAAGCTCGTTTTCTTTAACGAACTTGAAGTTGTCGCCGAGCTTGCTTCCATCGATAGGAGTTTGCTCATATGACTCCATATCCATGAAGTAGTAAAGATCGCCGTCATTGTAGAGATATTGAAGCTCACGGCGCTCAACTACTGCGTTTTCAAATTTTGCAGTGGGGTTGAAGGAGGTTTCACGAATAGTACCTGTAACAACATCCTTATACTTGGTTCTTACAAAAGCAGCTCCTTTACCGGGCTTTACGTGCTGGAATTCGATAACTTGGTATACTTTACCTTCCATTTCAAAGGTAACACCATTTCTGAAATCACTTGCTGTTAACATAAAAATATTTCCTTTTCTGGCATTTTATTTTTTAAAAACCGATTAGCCACAACCGATTTTCGTCAAGGCATAATTATGCCCATAATATACATTAGTATTTTACTATAAAATAATAGATATTTCAATAGGTAAATGCAATATTTTTTTGTTTTTTCGAAAAAATCAGCAAATTTCCACAAGCTCCTTCGGTGAATGGGTGAGATTTTCAATACCGCCGTCTCGAATAACAACAAGATCCTCGATCCTTACACCGCCGAATTTTGGAATATAAATTCCCGGCTCGACAGTAATTACGTTCCCGCATACCAGTTCATTTTCCCATCTCGGTGAAAGACAGGGAGTTTCATGTATCTCAAGACCTACACTGTGACCGAGTGAATGACCGAAGCAGCCCCTGTAATCCTTGTAGATTATATCTCTTGCAGCCTTGTCGGCATCGCAGCACTTAACTCCCGCTTTTAATATCTCAAGCGCGCTTTTTTGCGCTAAGAGAACCGTTTCATATATTTTTTTCATCTCGTGGCTTGCTTTGCCGATAGATACGGTTCGCGTCATATCGGAATGGTATCCGTCAATAACACATCCAAAATCCATCGTCAAAAAGCCTTTTTGAAGCTTTACAGGAGCAGGAACGCCGTGAGGCATCGACGATTTTTCGCCGCTTATAGCAATAGTGTCAAAGCTTTTATCAGATGCTCCGTTTCGCCTCATAAAATATTCAAGCTCGATCGCAACATCGCACTCCGTCATCTTAGGATCAAGAACCTTAAGAATATGCTCAAATGCAAGATCGGTTATCTCTTGCGCCTCGCGGATACATAATATCTCTCTTTCGGTCTTTATCTCTCTCATTTTTGATACAGTGTCGCCTATTCCGATAAATTCAGCACCAAATCCGTCGTTCAGACGCTCAAATTCGGCAACACTCATAAAACGGTTTTCAAAGCCTATCCTTTTTATCTTTTTTTGCTTTGCGATCGCTTTTATCGCATCCTTGAAGGAGCACTCCGGAGCAATAACGGTACAGTATGCACCGATAGTATCGCTGGCAATTTCCATGTATCGAAAATCCTCTAAAGCGTATATCTCATCCTCCGTTACAAAAATAGCTCCGTCAGGATTGTCAAAGCCCGTAAAATACCTATGAGAAACGCTTGACGTAAGATAAATAGCCTCAACGCCCAGTGAACCGAAAAAGGAGCGAAGAGTATTGAATTTTGCAGTCATAATATCACCTCTTTTATTATTTTACCATAATAAGTATAACTATTCAAGCAAAAAACTTGACAAATTTATTAAAAAGTGATATTCTACAAAATAAGAGGTGATAAGAATGAAGAAAATCCTTTCATTTGCGACTCTTTTTGTAATGCTTTTTCTTTTATTATCTTGTAAAGAGGATGCGGATATAATTTTTGATGATACCGAAGCATCGGAAAGTGACGAAATATCGAGTATAGAAGAAACGGCAACCGAAGAAGAAAGCATCAAAGAAGCTTCAGAAGAAAGCTCCGATGAGGATCGATCGGGAAATGAAAGCTCTTCTAATGAAGAAACGGATACAAGCACCGAAGAAGCGAACGAGCAGATAAGCTCCGATAGTAGCGAGGAAGAGACTTCAAGTGATATAATAATCGACACTCCCCCCGAAATAATAACGGAAAGCGGAAGCTTTTCAACAGTTACAAAAACCGTAGAGTCCTATGACAGGCTTCGTCAGATGAGCTTGTCAAAATCAGCTTACAATAACGGAACTGCTTATACGGAAAGCGAGCTTAACAGTACAAAAGCAATCGCTGAAACAATAGTTTTGGGCGGCTCGTTGACATATAAAAACGCCGCAAAGCTGATGAAACATTATCTTGACGGAAGCGGTGAAAATTTCAGTATAGATATGACATCCTTCTTGTCAGATAGCATAGCCGTGCAGAACAGAAATACCGATATTGAAAAAGCCCTTCGTGCCGCTGAAATCTTGGCGATTGAGGGGGAGAGTGTCGATATTTATCAAATGCAAGAGAGTATATTTCATAACCTTTCGGGTGATTGGAGATACGCAGTCGGCTCGTATTTTACAAGCATCGAAATGATCGGAATTACCTTTGACGGTAAGACCTATACGGCAACACTTAATTATAAGGTAATAGATTTCTATAACTGGGATGAAAGCGACTCAAGCCCTGTATTCACAGGCACATTAGGCACTATAATTGGATCTGTTTCTCCAAAGGATCTTCATCAGCTTCATAAGGCGGGCATGGCACAGGAATTTCTTTCTGTAGGAGAGATAAGCTATACTTTTTCGTGGAAAGCGGGAGATAGCGCACAAAGCGTGATACAGTGAGGTTGTGAAAAAATATAAAATAATTTGAAATATAAAGCCTTGAAATTCTTTTCTTTATATGATATACTTTCCTTAACAGTAAAATATATGTGAGGTACATAAGATGAAACTTGGAACAATGGTGCATCTCGGTGAAAATGTAGCTGAAAAAATCAGAGATGTGAAAAAATACGGGCTTGAATCATTTCAGCTTTGTTGCTGGAATATGAATTTGATGAACGAGGAATATGCAAAGATCGTGCTCGATGCAGTGAAAGAAACAGGTCTCGAGATCAGCGCCGTTTGGTGCGGCTGGGAAGGTGAGGCTGCGTGGGATCTTGTAAGAGGTCCGATCACACTTGGTATCGTTCCCGTACACTTCAGAGAAAAAAGAATAGAAAACCTTAAAAAAGGCTTCGATTTTGCAAAAATGCTCGGCGTTGTTGATGTGATAACACATATGGGCTTTATTCCGGAAAACCAGATAACAGACGAATATCACGGCGTTGTAGCCACAATAAAGGAGCTTGCGCAGTACTGTAAGTCAAACGGTCAGTATCTCCTTTTTGAAACAGGACAGGAAACTCCTATAACGCTTAAAAGAATTATTGAAGATGTCGCTACGGGCAACCTCGGCATCAACCTTGATCCCGCAAATCTTCTTCTTTACGGAAAGGCAAACCCCTGTGACGCTATTGATATATTCGGTGATTATGTAAGAGGCGTTCACGGTAAGGATGGCGAATACCCCACAGACCCAAGATACATTGGCGTGGAAAAGAGAATAGGCGACGGACGCGCGAATTTTCCCGTTCTTATAAAGAAGCTCAAGGAGCACGGATATGACGGATCTATCACTATCGAAAGAGAGATAGACGGAGATAAGCAAATAGAGGATATTTTATACGCAAAAAAATTCTTGGAGGATATAATGAATGGCTGAGATCAGAGTAGGACTTATCGGAATCGGCGGTATGGGCGGCTGTCACTATGGCAACTATAAGGAAGTAAAGGGCGCAAAGCTTGTTGCTGTCGCTGATGTTCGTGAGGATATGGCAAAAGAAAAAACAAAAGGAACAGGTATAACCGTATATAAAGATTATAAAGAGATGATCGAAAAAGAAAATCTTGATATGGTGGATATCTGCACACCCAGCTATATGCACGCTGAGATGGCAATATACTGTCTCGGTAAGGGTCTTCATGTTCTTTGCGAAAAGCCTATGACTATAAATGAGCAAGAGGCTGAAAAGGTTCTTGAAGCGGCTTCAAAAACAGATAAATATTTTATGGCGGCACACGTTGTAAGATTTATGGCTCCTTATGTATATTTGAGAAGCGTTATCGAAAGCGGCGAGCTTGGAAAGCTCTTGCGTCTTGATATGAAGCGTATATCGGGAATTCCCACATGGAGCTGGGAGGACTGGATGAGAAAAGAAGACCGTAGTGGCGGCGTTATCACAGACCTTTCAATTCATGATATCGACTTTGTACAAAGCATTCTCGGTATGCCCGATAAGATAATGTCTGCAAAATATGCGTTCAGAAATAATAACGACTTTGCTCAGACCGAAATGATCTACGGCGATACACTCGTTTCCTGCGAGGGAACATGGTATAACGCGCCTATCGGCTTCAGAGCTATATATACGGCAGTATTCCAGAACGGAGTTATCGACAGCACATCTGACGGTATCTACAAAAACGGCGTCAAGGTCGAGTCTGAAAATAAAGAAAAAGCAGAAGAGATGGATCTCGGTATAAATGTCGGTAACGATAACGGATATTTAAATGAGATGCAATATTTCGTTAATTGCGTAAATAACGGCGTCTCACCCGACTTTGTGACTCCTCAAAGCTCAGCAAATACAATGAAGCTTGTAGGAGAAATAAAAAAAGCAGCGGTTAATTTCTAATTTCAAATACAAAGGGGGGCTGTTGCATTAGCGACAGCCCCTATTTAACTATTTTGATTTTCGTGACGTAATAAGAGAAGCAATAAAGCCAAGCACAATGGCAAGAGCAATGCCGCCCGATGTTGCGGTAAGACCGCCGGTGAAAGCACCTAAAAGCCCCTTCTGATCGACCGCCTCGCGTACACCGTTTGCGATAGAGTATCCAAACCCCGTAAGAGGTACAGTAGCGCCTGTTGATGCGAATTTTACTAAAGGCTCGTATACTCCGATAGCCGTCAAAAATACTCCCGCGCAAACATATACGACAAGGATACGGGCAGGGGTGAGCTTTGTTTTATCAATAAGGATCTGAGCAATAACACAAAACGCTCCGCCTATCACAAAAGCAAAAAGATAATTTAAAAATATATCCATAAAACCTACCTTCCGATATGAACAAGATGAGCAATCGAGGGAATGCTTTGTCCCTGATAAAGCGTCATTGGGTTCATAAGAGCGCCTGTTCCGATAAAAAGAATATCGTGTATCGCGCCCGCTTCCATATTTTTAAGAATATTTCCTGCAAGAACACTCGCACTGCAGCCACAGCCCGAGCCGCCTGCGTGCTTGTCTTGAGAAAATCTATCATATATCAAAAGACCGCAATCAACATGATTTTTACGAATATCGATATCTTTCGAAAGAAGCAGATCCTTTAATATTTCGCTCCCCTCGTAACCGAGATCTCCTGTTACGATCATATCAAAATCCTCGACCCTGTGTGAGGAATTTTGTAAAAATGAGCATATAGTGTCAACTGCGGCAGGAGCCATAGCCGCCCCCATGTTGTTTATATCGGTAACACCCATGTCAACGCTTTTTCCGAACATAGCGCTCTTTATCTTTATATTTCCCTCTTTCCCAAGAATAAAAGCTCCCGAGCCCGTAACCGTCCACTGAGATGTGGGAGTACGCTGACCTCCGTATTCGAGCGGAAAACGGAATTGCCTTTCGCTCGAGCAGTAATGTGACGACGTTACGGAAGCACATTTTTCGCACATTCCCCCCTCTAAAAGCGATGCTCCGAGAGCCAGACCGAGCGCACACGTTGAGCAAGCACCGTATATTCCGATATAGGGTATATCAAAGCTCACAAGACCGTATGTCGAGCCTACACATTGATTTAAAAGATCGCCCGCAATCAAAAGATCGATCTCATCATTGTTAAGCCCCGATTTATTGATAGCTCCCCGAAGCGCCATTCTTTGCATCTCGCTTTCGGCTTGCTCCCAGCTCTTCTTCCCGAAGGTATCGTCGTGGGAGTATTCGTCAAAGCACTCTCCGATAGGACCTTCCTTTTCGTGCTTTCCGACAACGGAATAGCAAGAGATTATAGAGGGAGATTTTTCAAATTTTATAAACTTTTGCATATTTCACCTCAAAAACGTACAAAAATAATAAATAATGCCGTAAAGCACGCCGCTTGTAATTCCGTAAAGGATAACAGGTCCTGCTATTGAAAATATTTTAGCACCGACACCGCATATATACCCCTCGCTTTTTGAATCGATAGCTGAGGACACTATGGAGTTTGCAAAGCCTGTTATCGGAACTAAAGTACCGCCGCCTGCGATTTTTGCAATGTTATCGAAAACACCGAAGCAGGTAAGGACGAATGCGATAAAAATCAGCGTCATCGAAGCAAGAGAAGAAGCATCCTTTTGCTCGATACCGAAATAAATATACGCATCAAGAAACACACGTCCTAAGGTGCAAATAAATCCGCCGATCAGAAAAGCAAAGCAGCAATTTTTCAAAATAGGAGATTTTTTGGCGCGCATTGAAATATATTTGTTGTAATCTTCTTTATTCATAAAGCCTCCTTTGTAGCCTTTTTGTAAAGTTTTTGCAGAATAAAGAAAAATATTCTCAAAATATTTGACAAACATTAAAAAAAGTAGTATCATATAATATAATGGAGGTGAGATTATGGCAGAAATGCTTGATAAGATCGTACAAAAAACCTCGGGCGCAATAAATATCGCAAAGCTTAAATTGAAGCTTGCAACAAAGCAGGCTGACCTTGATGAAGCTTACGAAAATCTCGGCAGAGCGCTCTTTATTCAGATATCGGACGGTACGGATATGGATGAAGAGATAGCCGCACTCGTGGCAAAGGTAGATAAGCTTAACACCGAAATTGAAAAATCAGAAAGAGAGATAGCACAGCTTCAGGGTAAGCGTGTGTGCGTTTCCTGCGGAAAGATCAATTCAAAATCAGCTACATATTGCGGAAAATGCGGAGAGGATCTTAACGGACAAAAGTAAAAATAAAGGAGAAAAGAAAAAATGCTTTTTATTCAAAACTTCTTCTCAGAATTGGGACAAAAAATCGTCGATTTTTTTACAAACCCGACAACTCTTTGGGCTATCGGTAAATTTATTATCGGCGTGCTTATTATCTTTATAGGCTTTAAGCTCGTTAAAAAGATTGTAAAGAAATTTATAAATTCCAAGGGAATGGGTCATTTTTCTATGACCATAAGAAACTTTTTGGGACACGTTATATTGATCGTTGCGTATGTAGCAATATCACTTATCGGCGTATCGATAATCGGCTTTAATATCGCGGGACTTTCCGCACTTATCGCATCTATCGGTGTTACGATAGGTCTTGCAATGCAGGGCAGTCTTTCAAATATCGCAGGCGGAATTATGGTCGTAGGTCTTAAGCCCTTTGAGCTTGGCGATTACATTGACGGGGCAGGCGTTAACGGAACGGTTACGGATATAGGAATATTCTACACAACGCTTACAACACCCGATAACAAAAAGGTCGTTGTACCAAACGGCGCACTTTCAAATTCGGTTATCACGAACTATTCGACACACGACACAAGAAGAGTTGATCTTGATTTCAATATTTCATTAAGTGCAGATATCAATCTTGCAAAGAAGGTACTTATCTCCTGTGCGAAAGCAGATGAAAGAGTTCTTGAAGATCCCACACCTATGGCAGTTGTAACGAGTCACGGAGAAAGCGCGATCAAGCTTCAGCTTCGCGTGTGGGTAAGAAACGAGGATTATTGGGATGTGAAATTTGCTCTTAACGAGATCGTGAAGACCTCATTCGATCAATTCGGAGTAGAGATACCCTTCCCTCAGCTCGATGTTCATATCACAAAATAATATCAAAAACAAAAAGATCGGGAGTTGCGTGATAACGCACGTAACTCCCGATTTTTTATTTATCAAAAAGTATTTTTTCTCCGTCGGAAAATATCCTTACAGTATCACCGCTTTTTATGCTCTCATCAAGTATTTTGTCGGAAAGAGCATTTTCTATATTTGTAACTATTGCGCGCCTCAAAGGACGAGCACCGTAGAAGCTGTCGTAGCCGTTTTTCGATAAAAGCTTTATGGCACTTTCATCGACCGTTAGCTCTATTCCGACACCCTTGGCAAGCGCCTTTACCTCATCAAGCATGATCTCGCATATTTTTTCTATGTCGCTTAGCGAAAGCTTTTTGAAAACGATTATCTCATCGAGCCTGTTTAAAAATTCGGGTGAGAACTCCGCCTTTAAGGCATCGTTTATTTGTGATTTCATTATTTGATGATCGTTTGATGACGATTCGTCGAAAAATCCAAGCTTTTTAGGTTCAGTAATACTTTTGGCACCCACATTTGAGGTGAGAATGATTATCGAATTTTTGAAATCGATACGCCGTCCGTGTGAATCGCTTAAAGCTCCGTCATCAAGGATTTGAAGAAGAATGTTGTAAAGATCGCGGTGAGCCTTTTCCACCTCGTCAAAAAGAATTACCGAATAAGGCTTTCTGTGTACTGCTTCGGTAAGTATGCCTCCCTCGTCATATCCCGCATAGCCGGGCGGAGATCCCACAAGCTTTGATATACTGTGCTTCTCGGAATATTCCGACATATCAAGCCTGATAATGCTTTCACTCGAACCGAAAACGACCTCTGCTATCTGCTTTGCAAGATGAGTTTTTCCCACTCCCGTAGGACCTAAAAACATAAACGAGCCGATAGGGCGGTTGGGACTTTTAAGTCCCGTTCGCCCTCTTTTTATTGAGCTTGAGATTATCCTTACAGCATCCTTTTGACCTATTACCCGTCGGCAAAGCTCCTCCTCAAGATTTTTAAGACGAGCCTTTTCCTCGGCGGCTAATTTCTTAACAGGGATCTTTGTAAATGAGGTAAGTATCTCACAAATATCATTTTCATTTATCTCAATAGCTGTTTCTTTATCTGTGCAGAGACGCCTTTTGAGCTTCTTTAGCTCTAATTTCAGCATTACCTCGTTATCTCTTATATCAAGCGCAGTATCGAAATCTCCGTTTAAAATTGCATCCTCCTTTTGAGTAAAAAGAGTAGAAAGCTTTTTTTCAAGCTCCTTTATCTGAGGAGTGCTTGACTGATCCCTGAGCTTTTTCTGAGCGCACGCCTCGTCGATAAGATCAATTGCCTTGTCGGGCAAAAACCTGTCATTTATATATCGCTTTGAAAGATGCACAGCAGCAGAGATAGCGTCGTTTGAAATCCTTACTCCGTGATGCTTTTCGTATTTTTCTTTAAGACCGTGCAATATTTCGATAGCCTCATTTTCACTCGGCTCGTCGACCGTTATCGGCTGAAAGCGCCTTTCAAGAGCGCCGTCCTTTTCTATATATTTTCTGTATTCCTCTGTCGTCGTGGCACCGATAAGCTGTATCTCCCCGCGAGCCAGAGCAGGCTTGATGATGTTGGAAGCATCGATAGCTCCCTCAGCTCCTCCCGCTCCGATTATCGAATGAAGCTCATCAATAAAAAGAATTATGCTTTCATTGTTTTTGGCTTCATTTAAAACCTGCTTCATCCGCTCCTCGAATTCGCCTCTGTACTTAGTTCCCGATATCATAGAGCAAAGATCAAGCGAAACAATGATCTTTCCCTCAAGACCTCTCGGCACGTTTCCGTCGTATATCCTTTGAGCCAGCCCCTCAACGATCGCGGTTTTGCCAACACCGCTTTCACCGATAAGGCAAGGATTGTTCTTGCTTCTTCTTGAAAGAATACGAATAACTCTTGATATTTCCTCCTCGCGCCCGATAACGGGATCTATCTTTCCTTCCTTTGCAAGAATATTTAAATTTTTGCCGTGATTTGAAAGATTTGGCGCGCCAAGGACACCCTTTGACTCTCTTTGATATTCGCTTGAAATATCCGAAAAGGAAGCAATATCCGCTTTTATCGCCTGCAACGATATATTAAGAGAAACAAGTATCCTTGAAGCTACGCATTCTGAATCGTCGCATATGGCAAACAAAATATGCTCGCTTCCGATAAAGCGCGTTCCGAACTTTTTTGCACTCCCTAAGGAAGCCTCGATTATTTTTTTGCATTTCGGAGTAAAAACAGATCCCAAAAGAGAAGCGCTCTCGCCTACTCCCGAAATTTTAACAACCTTATCATAGACTGCGGAATAAGTGATCTTTTTGTCATCGAGGATCTTAGCTCCGACACATTCGGTGCAGATCATTCCCATAAGCAAATGCTCAGTGCCTATGTAGGTGTGTCCCATCTTTTCAGCGCATATTTTTGCTTGATTAAGCACCTGTTGCGCCTTTGGAGTAAAATTGTTGCTCATTTTTAAAACCCCTTCGCTTTTTTTGTATTATTGACATCAAAAGGGCAAAAATTTCAATTTTCTCTTGAAATGACGTATTCGTATTCGTCAAACAGCAGGTTAAGAGTAGCAGCGTCAATTATCGGCGTGTCGTCGATTAGATTTTTTCTTTTGAATATACGGATCGCATCCTGCGTCTCCTCGTCGTACAGACCGGTTATCTCAACAGCCTCAAGCTCATCGTAAAGAGAAGATATTTGTGTGAGCATATACTGGATCACATAAATGATATCGTCACGGGTATTTGGCTCAATAATAAACGGCTTGCTCGTTGGAACGATCTTTACAGGTCTTGCTCCGTTTTGAGCATCAAGCTCTGTTTTGTGAACGTAATTAAGAAGCTGCCACGTCTCGTAATCAACAATTCCCGTCGCATCAAGCTCATACGCCTCTTGAAACTCCTTAACGGCATTTCTCGTCCTATCGGAATATATGCCGTCAACGGTTATAGATGATGTGTCGTTGCTGAAATAGTCGAGATCTCTCAGCATTCTTTGAATATACATTATCGCGTTTTCTTCGTTTCTTAAATCAAAATAACTCATTATGCACCTAACCTATATTATAACCGGGATATTGAGATACGGAAACAGCGTTTCCGTCGTAAAGGTCTCTGTATACAGAGGTTATTGTGTTCCAAAGTCGGGATGAAACGATACCCGATTCGGGAAGACCGAATACTCTTTGAAAAGCTCGCACGGCGTTTTCTGTTCCTTCCCCGTAAACTCCGTCAACGGTTACCTTCGGTATCTGTGTATAAGTGTCGGAGATGTAATTAAGATATTCCTGCAAGGCAGAAACGCTTTCTCCGCTTGATCCTATTCTTAAAATAGTTCCGGGATAGGGAAGAGTAGTGCTTGCAAAATATTCTTCGGGCAGAGACGATAAAATTCCTATATAAGCTCGGTAGAGCATATCCCACGTCTGATAACCGACAACTCCCGTTTCGTTTATGCCGTACGATCTTTGAAAAGCACGTACCGCAGCCTCCGTGCTTGGACCGAAAACACCATCAAGGGCTATTATCGGGATCTCCTCGTCGTAGTTTCCTATAAGAGAAAGAAGATACTGAAGCTCAAATACCTCGCTTCCCGTATCGCCCTCTGAAAGCTCAACATCAAAAAGTCCCGTCACCTCACCGATGCTGATTCCCTCTGAAGCAAGGTCGTTGAGCCTTTTTACAGCATTGTATATTGCCTGAATTCTGTACCAGGTAGCCTTTCCGACTATGCCGTCGGGAGTAAGATTGAACACTCTTTGAAATTCAAGCACCGCATTTTGAGTTGATGTGTCAAAAACACCGTCCACAGGATAGATTTTAGGTATACCGGGATAATTTTTTGATATTCTGTTTAATCTTATCTGTATTTGTTGAACGTCGTTTCCGACAGAGCCGAGAGTAAGATCTCTTCCGGGGTAGCTCGGTGAAATATTTTCAACAGGCGCATTTTGTACGATTTCAATATTGTCTCCGTAATAATGCTGAAGTATCTCATAAGGCGTATATCCGTCCTCGGCTAAAGTAACAGTACCCCATTGCTCAAGCCCCTCGCACTGTATCTCACGTCCGTCGCAATATGCAGTAAAATATGGCTCTATCGTACCGCTTCTTCTTACGTATTCATTAAATATTTCGTCAACTATCTGAGATATATTTTCGAAAATATCACGTCCGTAAACAAAGGATTGATCGATGGCAATTGAGTTCGTTATATCAAAATCGTATCCTCGTGAGGGATAATATTCCGTGTAAATTCTGTTAAGAGCATAAGATATCTGGGCATAGATATTTGCTCGAATGGCGCTTTCGGGCCATGTCGGATAGATCTCACTTGAAGCGACATTTTTAATATAGTCCACAAAGGGAACAGTGACATTTTGCGCATCTGAATCTGGAGAACCGAGATGAACGGTTATATATGTTGGTATAACGGGTAAATTGGGCATAAGACCTCCTTACAGATTTGGTTCTTCTGATACCGAATATCTCTCTGCCGTATCGGGAGCCCACGAATCGGGATTGGCATATTCGGAGAGAGGGATCATATCGGCAGTTTGAATAGATGTGATTCCCTGGAAGATAGGAATGTTCATTTTATAAGTGTCGAAATAGCCGTCTGCGGTGATGTAAGCATTGTATGTAAGGTACGGCGTTTCGTTGCTTGGACTCATTGAAAGAGAACGTGGCTTGGTGTTAAGCGCAATCTTTTCCGTCTTTCCCGAATCGTCTGTCCTTAAGGAGTATAAGACCCCTGACATATTTTCGGGAAAACGCTCTCCTTCCTCGAGCGTAGGGAAGATATAGACCAAAGCTCCCTCAACAGGCAAAGCACCGTTTGCCGTTTTCGCTTCGATAATGAGAAATCCGATATTTTCGTTGTACTGATTGTTCATAAGCATTACCTCCGTTATCATATATACTATGCAGAAAAAATAAAAAGGTCTTGATTTTTTCGTTTTTTAGGTGTATACTTTACCTCAGTGAGTTCGTAACCATCCTCACTTAAAACAAAACTAAGGAGAAAAATAAATATGAAAAACAAAGGTGTGAAGGCGCTCACCGTAAGCGCTCTTGTCGCGGCACTTTATGTCGCACTTACTTATGTATCGTTTGCATTGGGCTTGTCAAGCGGAGCTATACAGTTTCGTCTGTCGGAGGTATTGTGTGTTCTTGTGTATTTTACACCGTACGCAACATACGGTCTGTCTGTCGGCTGCTTCCTTGCAAATCTTTTGACAGGCTGCGCGCCGCTCGATATAATATTCGGCACGCTTGCAACCTTTTTGGGCGCGTTTGTCGGCTCGAAGATGAAAAATAAATATCTTGTGCCGCTTCCCACGGTTATTTCAAATGCATTGATAGTACCTTTCGTTATAATGTATTGCTATTCTAATGAAGCAAACCCGTTTGTCTATTTTTCAAACCTCGTTGGGGTTGTTATAGGAGAAACGGCAATGGCGTATGTTTTAGGACTTTTGCTTCTTAAAGCGCTTGAAAAGAATAACGCATTCAAAAACCTGAAATGAAAAAGAAGCGGTGCGTACTATATTGAATTAAAAATTACCAACAGAAAAGGACAGAGAATTTTCGCATTCTCTGTCCTTTATTCATTGCCTTAATAAATGACCAAATCAGGTTTTTGCAGCTCCCATAAGCCACGAGGTCGGTAATATTTTTGCCATAACTCTGTAAAACTTATAAAAAAGCTTCGGCGTATAAACGCATTTTCCCTTTTTCGCCGCCTTTATAGCACCTTTTGCCGATTTTTGAGGATCGCATCTTGGAAGCTTGTCAAACGTCTTTGAAACACCCTTGCCAATGCCCGCTACCGCAAGAAATTCAGTATCCATAGGTCCGGGGCAAAGAGCAGTGACATTTATTTTTCTTTTCTTAAGCTCATATCTTAATGAACGCGTAAAGCTCATAACGTACGCCTTCGTAGCGGCATAAACACTCATTCGTGCATTCGGTACAAAGGAAGCGATGGAGCAGGTATTTATAATAAATGATCCTTTTTCCATAAACTCAAGAGATACCGTTGTAAATTGCGTAAGAGCGCGTACGTTAAGATTGCACATTTCGCCCTGCTGCTGAAAATCCGCTTTGTCAAGATTACCTATAACGCCGAAGCCTGCATTGTTTATAAGAAATTTTATCTCAGCTCCGTTTTCCTTAAGAAGCTCTCTGTATTTCCTTATATTATCTTCAACCGTTATGTCCATGGAAATGATCCTGGTCGGTAAGATGCCGAATTTTTCCGAGATCTCCTTAAGTCTGATCTTGCGTCTTGCGATTATCCAGATCTCATCAAGAGCTTCCTTTTGCATTTCCTTATAAAATTCAACACCAATACCGCTTGATGCGCCTGTGATAACAGCGATCTTCATAAAAACTCCTTATTAAAATCCTAATTCCTTCAAGAAAGTAACTGCGTTCTTGCTCCAAGTGCCGACATCCTTTTTGTCGTAAGCAAGACCCATACCGTGACATCCGCGTGGATATATATGTAATTCGTAAGGAACCTTGTGCTCACCGAGAGCTTTTGCAAAAATAAGACAGTTGTTCGGCGGAACGCAGTCATCCTCGGTCGTATGCCACATAAAGCAAGGAGGTGTGTCCTTAGTTACGTTTTTCTCGTTAGAAAACATTTTTATAAGAGCAGGATCCTCGTGCTCATCACCTAAAAGCGCAATGCGAGATCCCTTGTGGGAATATTTTTTTCCGAAGGTTATAACGGGATAGCAAGGCATAAAAGCATCGGGACGCGCGTTTAAGCTGTCAATATCGTCCTTCTTTTCGTAGGCCTCAAAGTTGTAAAGCGTTCCTGAGGTGGCACAAAGATGACCGCCTGCGGAGAAGCCGAGAGTAGCAACCTTTTCGTAACCCAATGAGCGAACAACTCTTATAGCTCTTTGAATATCGCTTAAAGGAGCGAATTTGTGGCAAGGCTTAACATTGTAGTCAAGAACAAATGCGTTGATGCCGTTTTCATTAAACATTCGAGCGATAGGCTCACCCTCGTGCGGAGCTTTTCCTAAATATCCGCCGCCGGGACAAACGATAACCGCTGTTTTGTTGTCGTTTACCTTGAATTCGGTGATCGAAGGATTGAAATTGTTGTTTGTAAAAGAAATGTAGGGGGGATTTTCCCAAAGATAAATTTTTTTCATAAAAACCTCACAAAATAAATGTATTACGAGATAAGTATAACACAAATTTTCGGTAAAAAATATATTTTTTGAAAAAATATTTCAATACAAATGAAAAAATAAAAAAATCGAAGTTTTTTGAAAAAAACTATTGACAAAATAAAAATGCTGTGATATTATGTATAGGCACGAAACAAACGCCCTTGTAGCTCAGACGGTAGAGCACTTGACTTTTAATCAAGGTGTCCGGAGTTCGAATCTCCGCAAGAGCACCATACGAAAAACCCTTGTAAATTCAGTGTTTACAAGGGCTTTTTCTATTTTTTTAAACTCGGTTACCTTGATACCTCATTTTTCAAAAATCCTACATTATACTTATAAAAACTCACATTAAGTCAACAAAAAGCCGACATTTTTTATCCAAAA
>JAFTXO010000009.1 GCA_017461765.1 Clostridia bacterium
TAGGAGAAAAAACCGTTTCCATTGGTGATGTATACACAAAGTAAAGGAGTGAGGCAAATGAAACAATATACAACCCCCGAATACGAGCTTTGTATTGTAAACACCACGGATATAATGAGCGATAGTCCCGCACAAGGAGGATTAATCGACGGTGGCGAAGGTTCCCCCGGAGATGTTTTCTGGGACGAGGCTTAACCCGATATAGTAAATCTATATCAAAAACACAGGCTGTCGCTTATGCGGCAGCCTGTCACTAATAAAGGAGGGCCAATGTCAGTAAAAAAACTCTTAGTTAAAATAGGATATAGGCTTATATGGCTTTTTGGCGGAAGTATATTCCTATCACTTATTGCAGTATTTTTTAATAAAACTGATATAGTAACGACAAAAAACGGATTGTTTTGGATGCTCTTGATACTTGCAACTGTTTTTATGTTAGCTTATTTTGTATTGCTACGTAGAAATTATGTATATAAATCAAAGCTGATAAAATATTATTTTATTGTAAATATAATAGCATACAGTATATTTATTCTTGTAAGCTTGATAATATTTTGGCTTTTTCCCGGACCTGTATACGCGTGCGTTTTTGCAATAACTAAGGCTGCAATATATACAAGGTTTACAATAAAAACAATTTACTCATGCCTTATATTTCATTTTGTCGGACTTATAGTAAATCTCCTTGCTATTATAAAAGTACCTAAACAGCTTTAAAAAATGCGCTTCCTCACGGAAGCGCATTTTTTTACCTCTTGCGAAAACCTTGGAGAATTGAATAAAAAATGTATAATATTCATAAAAATGAATAATATTCAAAAAATATTCATTCAAAACACTTATATTATATATATGAGCAAAAAATTTTCACGATTTTTGAATATTTTTTCAAAAAGTACTTGACAAGATGAAGATGTGGTAATATAATATGTATCGTAATTAAAAATTCGTTTGGAGGACAAATAAAATGGATAAGAAAAATATTAAAAAAGTAGTACTCGCATACTCAGGCGGACTTGATACATCAATTATCATTCCGTGGCTCAAGGAAAATTATAATAACTGTGAGGTTATCGCAGTTTCCGGTAACGTAGGTCAAGCAGACGAGCTTGAAGGACTTGAAGAAAAAGCGATTAAGACTGGCGCATCAAAGATCTATATCGAGGATCTTACAGAGGAATTCGTAAACGAATACGTAATTCCTACAGTAAAAGCAGGCGCACTTTATGAGGAATATATGCTCGGTACATCGTTTGAACGTCCCGTAATTGCAAAGAGAATAGCAGAGATCGCTCTTGCAGAAGGCGCTGACGCTATATGCCACGGTTGTACAGGTAAGGGTAATGACCAGGTTCGTTTCGAGCTTGCAATAAAAGCATACGCACCCGATATGCCTATCATCGCTCCTTGGCGTGAGTGGAACATCAAATCCCGTGAGGAAGAGATCGAATATGCAGAAGCGCATAACGTTCCTCTTAAAATCAACCGCGAAACAAACTATTCAAAGGATAAAAACCTTTGGCACTTAAGCCACGAAGGACTTGACCTTGAGGATGCAGGCAACGAGCCTATGTACGAAAAGGAAGGCTTCCTTGAAATGGGCGTATCTCCTATCAAAGCACCCGACGCTCCTACATATATAACACTCGATTTTGAAAAGGGTATTCCCGTAGCCTTCAACGGCGAAAAAATGAGCGCAAAGGATATCATTTTGAACCTTAATAAGGTTGGCGGAGCAAACGGAATCGGACTTCTTGACATCGTTGAAAACCGTCTTGTAGGTATGAAATGCCGTGGCGTGTACGAAACTCCCGGTGGAGCTATCCTTTATTTCGCACACAATTATCTCGAAACACTTTGCCTTGACAAAATGACAATGCACAAAAAGCAAGAGCTTGCAATTACATTTGCCGATCTCGTTTATAACGGACAGTGGTACACACCTCTTCGCGAGGCACTTTCCGCATTCGTAGATAAGACACAGGAAAATGTAACAGGTAAGGTTAAGATCAAGCTTTATAAGGGCAATATGATCAAAGCAGGCGCATGGAGCGACTATTCACTCTATTCCGAGGAGATCGCTACATTCGGCGAGGATCACGTATACAACCAAGCAGACAGCGCAGGATTTATCAACCTCTTCGGACTTCCGATCAAGGTTCAAGCGCAGGTAAATGCAAAAAATAAAAACAAATAAGGAAATTTGATTATGGAAAAAATGTGGGCAGGAAGATTTGAAAAGGCGCTCGATAAAAGCGCAGACGATTTTAATTCTTCCATTCATTTCGATAAAAAAATGTATAAACAGGATATAAAAGGCTCTCTTGAGCACGCATCGATGCTTTGCTCTGTAGGTATTTTGTCAAGCGACGATCTTGATAAGATAACAAACGGACTTTTGTCTATCCTTGATGATTTGAATAGCGGAGCGCTCACATTTGACGAAAACGCAGAAGACATTCATATGTTTGTTGAAGCTGAGCTTACAAAGCGTATCGGAGACGCAGGAAAGCGTCTCCATACCGCTCGTAGCCGTAACGATCAGGTGGCGCTTGATTTAAGACTCTATATGCGTGACGAAACAAACAGCATAATAGTGCTTCTTAAAAAGCTTATAGGCGCTGTCTTGACGCAAGCAAAATCGAACCAGGATGCGATAATGCCCGGCTATACGCACCTTCAAAGAGCACAGCCGATCACCTTCTCTCATCACCTTCTTGCATACTGTATGATGTTTATGCGTGATATTACAAGACTTAAGGACGCTCTTGCGAGAATGAATTATTCACCTCTTGGCTCGTGCGCTCTTGCGGGAACAACATATAACACCAACCGCGATATAGTAGCCGAAAAGCTTGGCTTTGACGGAGTTTGCATGAACTCAATAGACGGCGTTTCCGACAGAGATTACTGCATAGAGCTTGAAAGCGCATTTGCAACTGTAATGATGCACCTTTCGCGCTTTTCCGAGGAGATCATTCTTTGGTCGAGCTGGGAATTTAAATTTGTAGAGCTTGACGATTCCTATACAACAGGCTCGTCAATAATGCCTCAAAAGAAAAATCCCGATATGGCGGAGCTCGTAAGAGGAAAAACAGGCCGTGTTTACGGAGATCTTATGGCAACGCTCACAATGCTAAAGGGTATTCCGCTTGCGTATAACAAGGATATGCAAGAGGATAAGGAAGCAATATTCGATTCAGTCGAAACCGTCGCAAAATGCCTTGAGGTATTTATTCCTATGATAGAAACGATGAAGCCTATCAAGGAGAATATGTATAATGCCGCTTGCCGCGGATTTATAAACGCAACAGACCTTGCAGACTATCTCACGAAAAAGGGAATGCCATTCCGTTCAGCGTATAAGATAGTCGGCACAATAGTCGGAAGATGCGTAAAGGAAAATATAACACTTGATAAATTGCCTCTTGAGGTTTATAAAGAATACTCAGATGTATTTGACACAGATCTTTATAACGAGATATCTCTTGAAACCTGTATAAGCAAGAGAATTTCCAAGGGCTCGACAGGATATGAGTCCGTAAAAGAGCAAATAAAATATGTTGAGGAATTTTTGAAATGAAGAAAATATTTATAGACGGAAAAGCAGGTACGACGGGACTTCGTATAGAAGAAAGACTTTCGGGACGTGACGATGTTGAAATAATTTCGCTCCCCGACGAGCTTCGTAAAGATCCCATAGCCAAAAAAGAGATATTAAACAAAGCAGATATAGTATTTCTTTGCTTGCCCGATGCTGCGGCTATCGAAGCAGTATCTATGATAGAAAATGAGAATACCGTAGTAATAGACGCCTCCACTGCCCATCGGACAAATCCCGATTGGGCATACGGTTTTTCTGAGCTTGGCAAGGAATTTGAAGAAAAAATAATAAACAGTAAGCGTATCGCAGTTCCGGGCTGCCACGCAAGCGGCTTTATAGCGCTTGTATATCCGCTCGTAAAGGCAGGAATAATCTCAAAGGACGCGCTTCTTACCGTTCATTCGCTAACAGGATATAGCGGCGGCGGAAAGAAAATGATCGCTGAGTATGAGGATGCTGAAAGAGAATATATCTTTGACGCCCCCCGTCAGTATGCGCTTACACAAAATCATAAGCACTTACCCGAAATGACAAAGATAACGGGAATTGAAAATGCGCCCGTTTTCTGCCCGATAGTATCAGATTTTTATTCGGGTATGGAGGTCACCGTTCCTCTTTTTAAAAAGAATATAAACGGTAGCGTTGAGGACATAAAAAGGGTATATAAAGAAACCTATAATACAGAGATCGTTTTTTATAACGAAAACGCAGACGAGGCGGGACTTTTATCCGCAAACAGATTTAAAAATAAGGACACAATGTCAATAGAGGTTTACGGCAACGACGACAGAATAATACTCGTTGCAAGATACGATAACCTCGGTAAAGGCGCATCGGGCGCGGCAGTTGAATGCTTGAATATAAAGCTTGGCTGCGATAAAACTAAAACACTCGAAATTTAATTATAAGAAATGAACATTATATCAGGTGGCGTATTTTACGCAAAGTGATTTTTGGCAAACGGAATACATTGCGGAATAAGA
>JAFTXO010000002.1 GCA_017461765.1 Clostridia bacterium
CAAGGGCTTTTTCTATTTTTTTAAACTCGGTTACCTTGATACCTCATTTTTCAAAAATCCTACATTATACTTATAAAAACTCACATTAAGTCAACAAAAAGCCGACATTTTTTATCCAAAAAGTTGCTTTGCAAGATCTTGTTGATTTGAATGTATATAGTCTTTTGTTTTATCCTTGAAAAAGATATCCTGTAATTTTACATTTTATTCATAATTTGTAACAAATGCACAAATTAAATCGCATAAAATCGGACTTTAGAATTGATTTTTAGACTGGAATTTGTGTAAATTCCACAAAAACAACTTGATAGATTTGCAAAAACTGTTTGACAAAAAATCGCGCGTGTGTTATAATTCATACGTATAAAATTTTCTAAGGAGAAATAATTATGAAAAAATTTTTATCGATGTTTCTCTGCCTTGTAATGCTCGTGTCCACAATGGCAATGTGCATTATTCCCACAAGCGCAGAAGGAACAGAAACAGAAACGGAAGAAGTGGCTGAGTGTGAAGCGAAGCTCACAAACATTAACCAATACGATAGTAATGGACTTTTTGAGTATATCAAGTCCGCAACTGTAGTAGATTGCCCTATGACAGAATCGGGTACTCCTAATTATATAGGATGGGCAGGAAGCCTTGATTATCTTGGTATGTTTGATGGTGACATTGATACCTATACTTTGATAAAAGCATGGGCACAGACGGGTTTAAGAGTTGTTATAGAGTATAAAGAACCAATGCTTCTTACAGATGTCGTTGTACACACAAATAAAGGATATTTGAATCATAACGCCAGTGGTATACCTATGCAACAGTTTGTTAAACTCGAAATTTCCGAAAACGGAGAAGACTGGACAATGGTTGGTGACGAGCCTGTTTGGGTAGAGGAAACATTTTTGTCCGATGAGTACAATGCAGCAGTTGCTGAGGCTATTGCAAACGGCGGTCAGGCAACAGATATTGATAGAAATAAATACGTCGTATATGAAGGCATTAAATTTGAACTCAATCAAGAAGTTCAATATATGAGAGTCAGTGCATTCAATAATAAAGAGTATCATGGCGAAATAGATGAAATTTTTGCATATTCTATGTTGGGCCATAACTACAATATACTTGACGAAGAGGCAAGCACCCCCGCTACTTGTACAGAAACAGGTATCGATGTTTATAAGTGCGTATGCGGCGCTTCAACAGAGGTAGTTACACCTACTCATACACTTAATGAAACAACTGTAACAAAAGCTCCTACGGCATATACAAAGGGTGAAAAAACAGGCGAATGCACAGTGTGTCACGAAACTATCACAAGAGAGATCGACCTTCTCGATATTTACGATTATGCCGAAAGACTCACGCCTAATAACGCAACATTTACAGAATCGCTCGTTGAGACCGATGAAGTAAAGGCTTCCGGCTCAAGATTGCCCGAAGCAGTGCTTGACGGTATCGTAGCAACCAATCCTTGGGGCGGAGAACGTAACTATTGGGCAGCTCCTACAGGAAGCACGCTTACTATAACATTTGATGAGGAATACCTCATTCTTATAACTAAGCTTTATGCATATTCAAACTATAACTCATGCAAAATAGAGTTCTTTGATGCGGAGGGAGAGGCCGTATATACATATCAAAACTTTGCATTCCAAAACTATGACGGTTCTCCTATTATAATGACGAATGATTTGACAGGCAAAAAGGTAAAATCTATCGTTATAACAGCTGTCGGCGTAAAGGGCGACGGAAGCACGACAATGTTCTTCTCTGAATTTGAAATCCTTGCTCATGTATGCGAATTTGACGATGAGGCAATGACAAATGTTACAGAGGGCGAAAACTGCGAAAAAACATTTGATGCAACCTGTACGGTTTGCGAATGGGCTAAAACAGGCGTTACACGTACATTCCACGATAACGTAAGAGATACAGAGGTAGCCGACAACTACTTGGCTGCAACCTGCGTTAAGCCTGGTTATGAGCACGTTGTTTGCCAAACTTGCGGATTGAAGCAGGAAATAATCGAATACGCAACGGGAATTCACGATTTCAAGGACGGAAAAATATCTTATACAGACGGCAAAGCCCCTACTTGCGGAACTTCTGCAACAGGTAGATATCTCTGTAATGTTTGCAGTACGTCGAGTGATGAGCTTGTTGATTTCCCCGCAACGGGCAATCATAGCTATAAATGGACGGTAACAACCGAATCCACATATACCAAAAAGGGTATTCAGGAAAACATTTGTACAGTATGCTCGCAAAAAGATCCCGATAGCAAGAAGGAGGAAGCTGATCTTCTTGTTCTTAAGTCAAATATCAAGACCTCGGATTATACTATCAGATATACAGACTTCGTAGGTACAAGAGTTACATATAAGCTCGATCTTTCAAAGATTCAATCTCTTGAAGATATGGGATACGATGTAACAGTAACTGCTAAGGTTACAAACAGTGCAGACGTTACTAAAGAAGTAATTATCTATAGCAAGGATAAAAAGGGTAATTACGATGAGAACAAGGGAACGTTCTCTGTCGTAGTTAAAAACGCATCAACATACAAGGAAGAGTATAAATATAGCGTAGAGATGACTGTCAAGGATAAGTATGGTACTGCTCAAAACTCAATAAACTCCAAGGATATGTCAACAAACTCAAATAGCGCAGTAAGTATTTATGAGGTTGCTTACTATTATGTAAAGAAGCAGGCTTCAAAGCTTAAGGGCGACCAAAAGGACTTCTATCAGTCTATACTTGATAAGTGCGATAGCGCAAAATAATCAAAAAAGGAGCAGATTACGATCTGCTCCTTATGTTTTTAAACATTCTTAGCGTATTTATCGGCCTCTTTTTGAGCAGCCTCGTCACAGCGCTCGTTGTAGGGATGACCTGCGTGTCCCTTCACCCACACGTACTCTATGTTGTGCCTTTTTACCTCATCGAGAAGGATCTGCCAAAGATCAGGATTTAAAGCTTGAGATTTATCGGCTTTTTTCCAACCGCGTGATTTCCATGACTCCGCCCAGCCGTTTTGGAGCGCATCAAGAGCGTATTTTGAATCGGAAGTGAGTCTGACCTCGCAGCTCTCCTTCAAGGCGCGCAATCCCTCAATAATGGCTGTCAGCTCCATCCTGTTGTTTGTAGTATGGCTCTCACCGCCGCAGATCAGCTTTTCATGCCCGTTATAAACTAAAATTGCACACCAGCCGCCAGGACCGGGATTGCATTTGCAAGAGCCGTCTGTATATAGATCAACATGCTTCATAGGTATATCTCCGTATATATAATTCTTGATAAATTTTATCATATTTAATATAATAAATCAATAATTTTCAAAAAAATAATGAAAACTTATTGACAAAGGAATTTTTGTGTGATAAAATATCGCAGAACAGGTATGGATACATATCTGCTCCTGCCGATGAAAAATATTAAATTCATTGGTCTTATGTCCATAGGAGGTGTAGAAAGATGGAAAAAGTTATGAATTCTTATGAAACTTTGTTTGTAGTTGACTATTCACTCGGTGAAGAAGCAGTGAAAGCAATTGTAGACAAGTTTACTGCTCTTATCGGCGAAAACGGAACCATCGATTCAGTTGATGAATGGGGCAAACGCAGACTTGCATATCCCATAAACGACAAGAACGACGGTTACTATGTTCTCGTTAATTTTAAGAGCGAGGGTACATTTACTCTCGAGCTTGAGCGTATTTTCGGTATTACCGAAGGTATTCTTCGCTCAATCGTAATTCGTCACATCGAAGATAAGAAAACAAAGAAAGAAGCGTAAAGGAAGCACAGGAGGGTCCCACAATGGCAAATTTTAATTTGAACAAGGTAATATTGGGTGGTAGAATCACAGCAGATCCCGAACTCAAACAGACCCAGACAGGCATTTCTACAGTTACATTTTCAGTAGCGATCAACCGCCGTTTCGCAGCAAAAGGAGCAGAGGAAAATCAAACTGACTTTATAAATGTAAGAGCGTGGAGACAGACTGCGGAATTTATAAATAGATTTTTCAAAAAGGGAAGCTCTATTTGTATTGTAGGATCTATTCAAACAAGAACTTGGACAGACGCGCAAAACGTAAAGCATTATGCAACAGACGTAGTTGCTGATGAAGCGTATTTCGTAGATTCCAAGGCAGAGAACGGCTCAACTGGAACATATACAGATGCTCCTTCGTTCCAAACACAGCAAGCGCCGAAATTTGAAGAAATCTCGGGAGATGACGATTTGCCATTCTGATAAGAGGCAAACCTTAAAATAATATAGGAGGTTATTGTAAGATGGATAACAACAATGTAGAAAAAGTTGAAAACGCTCGTCCTGCACGTCCCATGATGCGTAGAAAAAAGAAAGTATGCGCATTCTGTGCAGACAAGGTTGGTCACATAGATTATAAAGATACAGCTCGTTTGAGAAAGTACGTTACAGAGCGTGCAAAGATTCTTCCCAGAAGAATTACAGGCACATGCGCTCATCACCAGAACGAACTTACAAAAGCAATCAAGCGCGCACGTTTCATGGCTCTTATGCCTTACATCGACGACTAATCGATAACACAAAAGACGGAGAACTCTCCGTCTTTTTAGTTATCTTAAATTAAATTTACTATAAAGAATAATAAATATTTATATAGATATATAATAAAGTAAAAAGAGCCTTGCGGGTTTAAACAAGACTCCTTTTTATATTTTGTAAAGCTTATGCCATTTTGTTGAACATGAGAGTAAACGAGCTCTTTTTGTGAGCAGCGTTATTCTTGTGCAAAAGACCTTGAGCAACAGCTTGGTCAACCTTTTTAACAGCAGCTACATAAGCAACTTTTGCAGCATCCTTATCTCCGCTCTCAACAGCTACCTTGAATTTCTTTATAGTAGTGTTAAGTTGAGATTTGAGCATCTTATTACGAAGTGTTTTTGTTGCGATAACTTTAACACGCTTCTTAGCAGATTTGATATTAGGCATGATAAATCCTCCTTTAATATTATAATCCGACAGATGCACTATCCGTTGCCTGAGAGGGTGCTTCGAATATAGCCTGTTCGTACAGTTATATATAATAACACAACATTTTAACAAAATCAATAGTTTTTTTAAAAAAATATGAAAAAATTACAAAAATTTTAAAGCCACATGAACAAAAAGGAAAAGCTCGGCAAAGGGAAGCGCAGTTAGCGAAGGAAACTAAGTTCATAAAAATTTTACATATTAACTAAAAGTAAATTTTTTTCGCATAATTTGTAAATATTTTCGAAAAAGCCTTGAAAAATGAAAAAATATCAAAATAACTCTTGACAAAACTTTAACTCGGTGATAAAATATGACCTTGCGTAACATCGCTTAAAAAATAATTATTATAAAAATAAAAATATAGGAAAGTTGGAGTGATTAGTTTATGGTCAAAGAGCAAAAACTTGGCAAAAACACACGAATGAGCTTCGCAAAAATCAACGAATTGATCGAAATGCCCAATCTTATAGATGTGCAGAAAAAATCGTTCGAGTGGTTTTTGAAGGAAGGACTTATGGAGGTTCTTCGCGAAGTATCGCCTATCACGGATCATTCGGGTAATCTGTTTATCGATTTTGTATCCTTCACACTCGATACAACGAAGCCCAAATATCCCGTAGAAGAATGTAAGATCAGAGATGTCAACTACGCAGCACCTCTTAAGGTAAATGTGCGCTTGTCCGACAGAGTAACGGGCGAGGTTAAGGAGCACGAGGTGTTCATGGGTGATTTCCCGCTTATGACGGATAACGGAACATTCGTTATCAACGGTGCGGAGCGTGTAGTAGTTTCGCAGATCGTTCGTTCTCCCGGTATGTACTACGATTTTTCGATAGACAAGATGGGTATTCATAACTATACAGCGCAAGTTATCCCTTACAGAGGAGCATGGCTCGAATACGAGACCGACGCATCGAACGTGTTCTACGTTCACATAGACAAGAACAAAAAGATGCCTATAACACTCCTTATAAGAGCTCTCGGCGTTGAGACCGAGGAGGAGATCAAGGATATGTTCGGAGATCTCTTTATCACTCCTACTCTTGCAAAGGACGATAGCGATAAGCTCGCTATGGAAAACGGCACGACAATAAGAGAGGAAGCTCTTAAATCAATATATAAAATACTCCGTCCGGGCGATCCCGCTACTATGGAGAGCGCTCAGGATCTTATTAACAAGCTTTTCTTTGATGCAAAGAGATATGACCTCTATCCCGTAGGACGCTTCAAGTTTGATAAAAAGCTTGCTATTACCGACAGAATAGTAGGACTCCGTCTCTCACGTCCCGTAGTAAGCACCAAAACAGGTGAGATTCTTTATGAGCAGGGTGTAGTTCTTACAGAAGAGGACGCTAAGATCATTGAGGAAAACTGCGTAAACGAAGTATACGCAGAGGTTATCGAGAAGGATACAAACCGCGTTGTCGAGATAAAGGTATTCGGTAACGGTACTGTTGACCCCGTACACGCTCTCGGCTACGATCTTAAGGATTGCGGTGTAAACGAGAAGATAAACTATGAAAAGCTTATGGCTATCGTAGAGGAGTGCGCCGGCGACGTAGATGCTATAAAGGAAACTGTAAGACGTAACCTTGCAGAGCTTTGCCCCAAGCATATTACAAGAGAAGATATACTCGCATCTATTGGCTACCTTACGAACTTTGCTCACGGTATCGGATATAAGGACGATATCGACCACCTCGGCAGCAGACGCTTGCGTTCTGTTGGTGAGCTTTTGCAAAACCAATTCCGTATCGGTATGTCCCGTATGGATAAAATAGTAAGAGAGAGAATGAACGCTATCACAGAGGCTGACGAGCGCTCACCTAAATCTCTTATAAATATAAGACCCGTAGTTACCGCAATAAGAGATTTCTTCGGTTCATCACCGCTTTCGCAGTTCATGGATCAGAACAACCCCCTTGCGGAGCTTACACATAAACGCCGTATCTCAGCACTCGGCCCCGGCGGTCTTTCAAGAGATAGAGCGGGATTTGAGGTTCGTGACGTTAACTATACACACTACGGCAGAATGTGTCCTGTAGAAACACCTGAAGGACCTAACATCGGTCTTATCTCGTATCTTTCCACCTACGCAAAGATCAACGATTACGGATTTATACAAGCTCCATACCGCAAGATCGTTGACGGAAAGGTAACAGATGAGGTAGTTTATATGACTGCCGACGAGGAAGATAACCACATCATAGCTCAAGCCTACGAAAAGGTTGACAGCGAGGGCAGATTTATAAACGAAAAAATACTCGTTCGTGATAAAGCAGAGATCCTTGAGGTTGACGCAAGCAAGGCAGACTATATGGATGTTTCGCCTAAAATGGTTGTATCCGTTGCAACAGCAATGATACCCTTTATTGAAAACGACGACAACGCCCGTGCGCTCATGGGATCAAACATGCAGAAGCAGGCAGTTCCGCTCCTTACCTCCGACTCACCTATCGTCGGTACAGGTATGGAATATAAGGCAGCTGTTGACTCAGGAGTAGTAGTACTCGCAAAGAATTCGGGTACTGTTGAAAGAGTTGACGCAAAAAAGATCATCATTCGTACAGATGACGGTCTTAAGGACGTTTATGAGCTTATCAAGTTCAAGCGCTCCAACCAAAGCACCTGCGTAAATCAAGTGCCTATCGTAAAGGTTGGCGAGCAGGTTGAAAAGGGACAGGTCATCGCAGACGGACCTGCTACCTCAAACGGCGAGATCTCGCTTGGTAAGAACGCACTTATCGGATTTATGACCTGGGAGGGTTATAACTACGAGGACGCCGTTCTTCTTAACGAAAAGCTTGTTCGTAACGACGTATATACATCTATCCATATCGAAGAATATTCACAGGAAGCAAGAGATACCAAGCTTGGTCCGGAGGAGATCACAAGAGAGATCCCCAACGCAGGCGAGGATATGCTTAAGAACCTTGATGAAAACGGTATCGTAAGAATAGGTACTGAGGTTAAGGCTCACGATATATTGGTAGGTAAGGTAACACCTAAGGGCGAGACCGAGCTTACAGCAGAGGAAAGACTCTTGCGTGCAATATTCGGTGAAAAATCAAGAGACGTAAGAGATACATCCCTTAAGCTCCATAACGGCGAAAACGGTATCGTTGTAGACGTTAAGATATTCTCACGCGATAACGGCGACGAGCTCTCACCCGGTGTAAACAAGGTAGTTAAGGTTTACGTTGCCCAAAAGAGAAAGATCTCCGTCGGAGATAAAATGGCGGGCCGTCACGGAAATAAGGGTGTTGTATCGAGAATACTTCCGCCCGAAGATATGCCTTTCTTGGCAGACGGTACACCGCTTGATATCGTGCTTAACCCCCTCGGCGTTCCTTCACGTATGAACATCGGTCAGGTTCTTGAAGTACATCTCGGTATCGCAGCTAAGAAGCTTGGTTGGAAGATCATGACTCCTGTATTTGACGGAGCAAAAGAGCAAGACATATTCGAATGTCTTAAGATGGCAGGTCTTTGGAGAGACGTGCTTCCCAATGAAAACACCGACGGTAAGGATCTTTTCAAGGAAGTAGTAAGAGAAGACGGCAAGAAGGATATTCAAAAGCTCGACGAAGAAACAAGAAACAATCCCGAAGCTATAAAAGCACTTCGTGAGGAAGGCAAGCTCAAAATATGCGACGGTAAGACAATACTTTACGACGGACGTACAGGCGAGCCCTTTGATAACCCCGTAACCGTAGGTATTATGTACTACCTCAAGCTCCACCACCTTGTTGACGATAAGATTCACGCTCGTTCAACAGGTCCTTACTCACTCATCACACAACAGCCTCTCGGCGGTAAAGCTCAATTCGGCGGTCAGAGATTTGGTGAAATGGAGGTTTGGGCTCTTGAGGCATACGGTGCAGCTTATACACTCCAAGAGATACTTACAGTCAAGAGTGACGACGTTATCGGTAGAACGAAAGCATTCGAAGCTATTGTTAAGGGTGCAAATATTCCTACTCCCGGTATTCCTGAATCCTTCAAGGTTCTTGTAAAGGAGCTTCAGGCGCTTTCACTCGATATCAAGATTTTCGACAAGGAAGGCAAGGAGATCGAGCTCTCAAATCTCGGCGAAGAGGAGCTTGAGCCTATGAACATCGTTTCCGTAACAGAGGAAAACGAATCAGGCGAGGATGTCGATAGCTACGACGAGAACGAAGATTCCGATGAAGAATATATTGACGATGAATTCGTTGACGAATACCAAAACGAAGATTTTGATGACTTCGACGACAAAGACTAATAAAAAACTACTAAAAGAAGGAAAATGCTAATGGAACATACATTTGATTCTATAAAAATAGGTCTTGCATCTCCGGAAACCATAAGAAGCTGGTCGTGGGGCGAGGTAACAAAGCCCGAAACGATCAACTACCGTACGCAGAAGCCCGAAAAAGACGGACTTTTCTGTGAAAGGATTTTCGGCCCGACCAAAGACTGGGAATGTTCATGCGGAAAGTATAAGCGCTCCCGTCATAAAGGTCATAAATGCGAAAAATGCGGCGTCGAAGTAACAACTAAAAAGGTTCGCCGTGAAAGAATGGGTCATATTGAGCTTGCGTGCCCTGTGGCTCATATCTGGTACTTCAAATCAAATCCTTCAAGAATGGGACTTATTCTTGATATAACGCAAAAGCACCTTGATGAGGTAATCGAATTCAAGCAGAGAATAGTTATAGATCCCGGTGATACACCCTTGGCAAAATGCCAGCTTCTTAACGAGGATGAATACGCTTCCTACCGTGAAAAATACGAGCACCGTTTCGTAGCAGAAACAGGCGCAGAGGCTATAAAGAAGCTTCTTGAGGAGATCGACCTTGAAGCTCTTGCAAAGGAGCTCAGAGAAGAGCTTGCAAAGGCAACGGGTCAAAAGAAGATAAGAGTTATAAAAAGACTCGAGATCGTTGAAGCATTCAGAAAATCGGGCAATCGTCCCGAATGGATGATCCTCGATGTAATTCCTGTATTGCCCCCTGAGATCAGACCTATGGTACCTCTTGATGGCGGCAGATACGCAGCATCAGATATAAACGACCTCTACCGCAGAGTTATTACAAGAAATAACCGTCTTAAAAAGCTCTATCAGATGAGAGCAGTAGGACAGATCATAAATAACGAAAAGAGAATGATCCAAGAGGCTGTAAATGCCCTTATAGATAACTCTAAATCGTCTAAGCCTGTTGTCGGTCCGAATAACCGTCCTTATAAATCGCTTTCCGAAATGCTCAGAGGTAAGCAAGGACGCTTCAGACAAAACCTTCTCGGTAAGCGTGTTGACTACTCAGGCCGTTCGGTTATCGTTGTAGGTCCTACACTTAAAATATATCAATGCGGACTTCCTCGTGAAATGGCACTTGAGCTCTTTAAGCCCTTCGTTATGAAGCGCCTTGTTGAAACTCAGGTTGCAGGAAACATCAAGGAAGCTAAGAGGAAGGTAGAGCAGGTAGCAGATGAGGTTTGGGACGCACTCGAGGTGGTTATCAAGGAGCATCCCGTACTTCTTAACCGTGCGCCTACACTTCACCGTCTTTCAATTCAGGCATTCGAGCCCGTTCTCGTTGAGGGAAGAGCAATCAAGCTTCACCCGCTCGTATGTAAAGCATTCAACGCCGACTTCGACGGCGACCAGATGCCTGTACACGTTCCGCTTTCTAATGAAGCACAAGCAGAAGCAAGATTTCTTATGCTTTCCGCAAATAACCTTTTGAAGCCCGTTGACGGTAAGGCTATTGCCGTTCCTTCACAGGATATGGTGCTTGGCTCTTACTATCTTACACTTGATCCTATTCCTACAGAAAAGGGCGCAGGAAACGTATACCGTAACTTCGACGAAGCTATTATGGCTTACGAGTGCAAGGAGCTTGAGCTTCACGCTCCTATCAAGATAAGAGTTGAAAAGGAATTTGACGGAGTTAAGAAAACAAAGATAATCGACGCAACGCTCGGAAGACTTATATTCAACCGTAACATACCCCAAGATCTTGGCTACGTAGACAGAGAAAAAGACCCCTTCGGACTTGAGATCAACTTCGTTTCGGGAAGCAAGCAGCTCGGACAGATCGTAGACCGCGCTATCAAGATCCACGGCTTTACAATGGCTGCTGAGGTTCTTGACAGTATTAAGTCAATGGGTTATAAATACTCAACAAGAGCATCGCTTTCTATCTCTGTTGCGGATATGGTTATTCCTAAGGAAAAATACACGATCGTTAAAGAAGCTGAGGCTAAGGTTGACGAGATCTTCAATCACTTCAAAGAGGGCGAGCTTTCTGAAACAGAAAGATATAACTGCGTAATCGATATTTGGGATCAGGCAACAAAGGATGTTGTTGCTCAGCTCCAACAAAACTTCAATAAATACAATCCTATCAAGATGATGTCCGACTCCGGTGCGCGTGGTAGTATGACACAGATGCGTCAGCTCGCAGGTATGCGTGGACTTATGTTCTCAGCAACCGGTAAAACTATGGAAATCCCGATCAAATCGAACTTCCGTGAGGGACTTACGATACTCGAATATTTCGTAGCTGCAAGAAGTGCCCGTAAATCACTTTCCGATACAGCTCTTAAAACGGCTGACTCAGGATACCTTACAAGACGTCTTGTTGATGTATCTCATGATGTTATCATTCGTGAGGAGGACTGCGGAACTTGTGACTATATGGTTGCAAGTGACATAGTTGACGGAACTGAGATCGTTGAAAAGCTTCAGGACAGACTTGTTGGTAGATATACTGTTGAGGATGTTATCAATCCTCAGACGGGAGAGGTTATCGTTAAGGAAAATGAAATGATACTTCTCAAGGACGTTGAAAAGATCATCTCCTGCGGCATCAAAGAGGTTAAGGTGCGTTCTGTTCTTCGTTGTAAGACAAAGGGCGGCGTATGCGCTCATTGCTACGGTATGGACCTTGCAAGCTCCAAGCCCGTTAATATCGGTGAGGCTGTCGGCGTAATTGCTGCTCAGTCTATCGGTGAACCGGGTACACAGCTTACAATGAGAACCTTCCATACAGGTGGTGTCGCAAGTGCTAATATTACACAGGGTCTTCCGAGAGTTGAAGAGCTCTTTGAGGCAAGACGCCCCAAGAAGCCCGCTATCGCTTGTCAGGCAAACGGTATCGCACGTATAACGCATGACGGAAGAATTAACAGAATACTTGTTACAGATAACGAAACAGGTAAGGAATATAAATACGACGTTCCCTTCGGAACAACTATGATAATCCACGACGGTGACGAGCTTAAGAAGGGTCAGGCTCTTACAGAGGGCTATATGGCTCCTGCCGACATTCTTTCAATCAACGGTATCGAAGCGGTTTACGACTACATCGTTCGTGAGGTACAAAAGGTTTACCGTTCTCAAAACGTTGACGTTGACGATAAGCACGTTGAGGTAATCACACGTCAGATGACAAGAAAGGTCGAGATAGTTGACGAGGGAGATGCAGACTTTATCCCCGGTACGATCGTAAGCAAGGATGACTTTATAAAAGCAAATGAAGAAATCCAGGCAAGGATCGACGCAGGCGAGATAAATCTCCGTCTTGCAACATCAGCTCCTGTACTTCGTGGTATTACCAAGGCGGCATCGTCCACGGATTCATTCCTTTCCGCTGCATCCTTCCAGGAGACCACTAAGGCTCTTACAGAGGCTGCAATTCACGGTAAGGTAGACCACTTGCTCGGACTTAAGGAAAACGTTATTATCGGTAAGCTTATTCCTGCGGGAACGGGTCTTGCTGCATATAATAAGGTTGGAATTAAGAAGGCAGAGCCTAAGGTTGAGGAAGAAGCTCCGGAAGAAGAGCAGAACGCTCCCGAAATTGAGATCGAGGCTACAACCGAGGTTGAAGCAGAAGCAGAGGCTATCTAAAATAACAAACAACGGGCAGTTGCTTTTTATGGCAACGCCCGTTTTTTTGTACCCGAACTTTATTCCCAAAAAATGCTGATAATCATTAAAAAATCACCCGTGTGAGTCTCACACGGGTGATTTAATTTATTTTTTAGCAGATTCGGGAAGATATTCGGGATAGGTTTTCGCGTAATATTCGAGTAACCATTCGTTTCTTTCCTTAAGCCAATTTTTAAGCCATTCAACAGCCTCTGCGTTAGAGTTTGGAGCATTGAATCTGGTGCCGTCACCGAGAGTTGTGGAGTTCAATGACAACGAACTGTAAGCGCCTGATATGCTGGAGAATTTTTCATAGTTTTTGAGTATTGATGACGCATTTTGATTTATAATGGTATCAATGAGGTTTGTTTGATCTGTTTTTCCGTATTCGTCGACCGAATCCTGATAGAAGAGCGTTATAACGTCTTGCTTTTCAAACATTATTCTAAGAACAGTGTATTTAAATTCCTCAGAATATTCAAGCAGATAATGTGACCATATACGGTAAGGATTATCGTTTGAATAAACGTCGATAGCCCATCCGCAATCCGCCCATGTACCTGTTGCGGTATTGTATATCTCACCTGTATAGTGTGTATAATTGGGGTAAGCATTCCAATAAACACCGTCAGTATGTCTGTTTCCACCCGCGTAACGAACATTTCCGAACGAAAGGTCAAAGTCCCAAGCAGGACCGCCGTGAAGCTTTCCGTCCTCAATATAGAACCTTAACGAGTCCCAAATCATATCCTTGTTTTTTGCGTATTCGTGAAGCAGATAATATCCCGCCATTGATTCAATGTCAAAATATTTCGCGATCTCCTCGTCGTTACCGCTCAGCAGAGCAAAATCGGATTGGAAGGTGAACTTAAGAAGCTCACTCCAGCTTTCACGGCTCATCTTATCAAGCTCGTCATGAGATTCTACCTGTAGCCAGAACTTGAATATAGGAGATTTTATTTGCATCTCCATTCTGTTGAAGGATTCGGAATATTGAAGAATAAAATCTGTATCCTTATCAATATCAACTCTGTTTTCGTCTACCTCGATAGCAGTAGCAAGAACGTAGTTTCCGTTGTAAACTCCGTCAACGTAAACGTCAACGAATCTGTATTGACACGAATATTCGAGTCCAAAGCTCTCTGCCATTTCAAATGCCATAGCATTTCTCAAAAGCGAGTTGTCATAAAGATTTGCAAGAAGAATATATTTCTTTCCTGCGCCCATTCCCAAAAGATCAACATCCTTGGAGAATTTGATATTGAAGGGATATTTTATAGCGTTGTTTGTAGAGTTACCTCTTGTTTTTAGTGTAGCGTCATAATCGCTTATTACGTGAGAGCCTTGCTCATCTGTATAGGTAACTATAACGTTTGCGTCAGTATACGTATATTTGTTAAGACCCTTTGATGTTTCAAGATAAACAACGGGAACATCATAAGGATTGTATTCAAGCTCGGGAAGAGCGTTTTGAATAGATTGAACGGTTTCGTCAACCTGCTCTTGAGTAAGAGCCTTTTGAGCGTTTTCATAAAGAGGCTTGATAAGAGAAATACTGTCCATTGTGTAGTAGACCATATAATGCTCTGAGATACGCGTGATCATCTCATCAAGCTCGGCGCGGTCAACCTTTTCTCTGAAAAGCTGATAATTTCCGTACTCGTCCTTTATATCGTTAGCCATACACACCTTGCAGTAGCTGTACTGATAATCGAATTCATCGGTAAGCGTCCACCAGCTGTATTGGTGCTCAAGCTTTTCGTAAACACCGTTTTCAACCGTCGCACATCTTTTACAGCTGCGTGCATAAGTGCCTTCCTTGTAGCACGAGGCGGGAACATCCTCAAGATATTCGAAATCGTGACCGAGAGCGGAAGTAGATATCTCATCAAGCTTTTTACCGCAGTCGGTACAGTAAATTATATCAAGTCCGCCGTAAACACAGTCTGCAACGTTAACCGTAACTGTTTCTACATGTAAGTGCTCGGAGCATTCAAATTCTGTTTTCTTAACCGAAACGCCCCAATCAAGAACGTATTGCTTAAGAATAAGAAGATCGGAAACGTTTACTTTTCCGTCATTGTTGATATCGGAGGAATATTCGCTTATAACGACATATTTTCCGGAAAGGAATTTTCCGAGAGCATCAATATCCGCACTGTCAATCTTGCCGTCTGCGTTTACATCACCGGGAGTTACCGCGTTTGATTCGAAATTTTCAGCAAGAGTAAGACCGCATTTACTGCATTTGATGTATGAATAAGAGGGCTTTCCGACCTCGTTTACGATCTGCACAGCTGCATCGTGACCCTCAGCCTTGATAGAAATGATTTCAACCGTTTCACCGCAATCATCACATTTTACCGTGATCGATTCATTTGTTGTACATGAAAGAGTTGATTTCGAAATAACGTCGCCTGAGTGTCCGATAGCTTCAACAACGGTATTGTAAGAACAGATCATACAGTTTTTCTCGCCGTTTACGGAGCAAGTGGGCTCTTTATCGTTATATCCAAAATAGTGATCCGTACAGCTTGCGATTACGTTTGATGTAATACGCTTGAATTTGAGCTCTCCTCCGGGCTTTCCGCTAAGAGAAGGATTTTCGGCTTTGTAATAAACTACATCAAGAGTGGATAGGTTGGAAACCATGTTTTCCTTGAACGAAGTAACTCCACTTCCGAAAATTATCCATTTAAGAGCGGAGCAGTTGGCAAACGCACTGTCACCGACAGATGAAACGTTGTCGGGAATATAAACAGTTTCAAGCGTAGATGCCTTGAACGCATTTGAACCGATAGTCTTAAGTGATGACGGGAAAATCACCTTTTTGATCTTGGCATTTTCAAATGTGCTTTGTCCGATCTCGGTAACACCGTCAACTATATAGAAGGTATCAACTACCTTTGCTTTTGGATATACAAGAAGCTTCGTACAAGCACTGTCATAAAGAACACCCTCAACGGTTTTGTATTTGGTGTGTTCATCACTTACCTTGATGGAAATAAGTCCTGTACAGCCACTGAGTACATTTGTGTTGAATGTCGCAGTTCCAAAATCCACCTCGGTGACGAATACACAGCTCTGAAACGCACCGTCGCCTATCGATATAGCGTTAGGTAAGCTTATTTTTTCGGGGATTGCTTTACATTTATAAAAGGCATATCTTCCAATTGTCAAGGTGCTTTCGGGAATTTCAAAGTTATAAAGAGCATAGCAGTTACTAAAGCAGTTATCTCCAAAAACAGTTATATCTGCGGCAGAGGAGAACGTTACCATAGAATTGCACATTTTGAAGCAGTTTGAAGGAAGAGAGGTTATACTCTCTGAAAGTATCTCAACCTCTAATATGCCCGCACAATTTTCAAAAGCGCTTTGACCTATGGAGGTAACACTTGCAGGAATAGTTACCTTGTCGTAAATAGCAGTGCCGTAAAAAGCGGAAGCACCGATTGTTTCAAGCTCGCTCGGCAATGTAAGATGACCGAAGACCAAAATATTCTCTACGACATATCTTATATACTCGTCACCGCTTATTGATTCTCTATAGATACCCTTGTTGTTTTTTGCATCATTAAGGCTTCCGTAGTAATTCACCTTGAAGGCGTTGTCGGCAATTGCGGTAACGGTGTATTCAACATCGTTAACGGTTACCTTTGACGGCATAATGAAATTGTCGGTGCGCTCTGTAAGAGAAGCCCCCGTTATAGTCGCCTTTCCCGTTTCGGAATCGACCGATACCTTCCATGTGATTCCGTTTTCATCTGTGTAAGTTGCATCTTCTGCGGCAGAGGAAACGACCGTAAATGCCGCACACAAAATCAACACAAATATAAAAAAGTGTAAAATTTTTTTCATATAATACCTCGTTTGTTGGTAGATTTGCACATAATTATTTTATCATATAAACGCGCGTATGTCAATAGAAATAAATATTTTAAAATATTTTAAAGAAAAGTAACACTCGCACTTGAAAACTTGAAGCAACTGTGATATACTATTTAGGTAAAAAATTCACAGGAGGTTGTTATGGCATCTCAAATTCCAGACGGATACAGATCCGCGCTTGATATAAAAGAAACTCAAGTGGCAATAAAAAAAGTTAAGGATTTCTTTGAAAGAAATTTGGCGAAAGCGCTTAATTTGACAAGAGTGTCCGCACCTCTTTTCGTAAGCTCAGATAGCGGTCTCAACGATGACTTGAACGGCATTGAAAGAGCTGTTAAATTCGATCTTAAAAGCGGCAATCATCTTGAAATAGTTCACTCCTTGGCTAAATGGAAGCGTATGGCGCTAAAGGAATACGGCTTCTCGGTTGGAGAGGGACTTTATACGGATATGGTCGCTATAAGACGTGACGAGGAGCTTGATAATATACACTCAATGTATGTCGACCAGTGGGACTGGGAGAAGATCATTACAAAGGAGCAAAGAACGGAAAAAACTCTTAAAGAGACCGTTTGCGCCATATATAAATCCCTTAAGGATACGGAAGAATATATGGCGTCCGAATACGAGCATATCGGAAGTATGCTTCCAGATGAGATAAAATTTATAACTACTCAAGAGCTTGAGGATATGTATCCTGATCTCAACTCAAAGGAAAGAGAAAAGGCTATCGCTAAAAAATACGGCGCAGTGTTTATAATGCAGATAGGCGGTGCTCTTAAATCCGGAAAGATACATGACGGCAGAGCTCCCGACTATGACGACTGGACGTTAAACGGCGATATAATAGTCTATTATCCCGTGCTTGATATTCCCTTTGAGCTTTCTTCAATGGGGATAAGAGTAGATGAGGAAGCACTTCTTAAGCAGCTTAAAATAAGAAACTGCGAGGAAAGAAGCAACCTTGAATTTCACAAAGCATTGCTCGACGGCAAGCTTCCTTATACGATAGGCGGCGGCATTGGACAGTCAAGAATGTGTATGTATTTCTTAAGAAAAGCTCACATCGGAGAGGTTCATTCCTCATATTGGGACGAAAACACCGTTGATACCTGCAAGAAAAAAGGAGCATATCTTCTTTAATGACTTGGGTTTTCTTGATTCTTCTTTACGGAATTTTCAAAGGCTTTAGAGAAGCGTTAAAGAAAAAAGCAATGGAAAAGCACAGCGTAATGGAGATACTCTTCTTCTATACGCTGTTTGCATTTCTTATGATAATTCCGTTTTCACATAACATCTTTGCGATAAGCTGGCGTGCCCATCTTATCATACTTTTCAAATCTTCAATAATATTCATAGCATGGATATGCGCGCTCAATTCAATAAAGCGCCTGCCACTTAGCGTTTATAGCGTGGTGGATATGTCGAGAATGCTGTTCTCGATATTCTTTGGCGTAATATTCCTTAAGGAAACCTTGGGCGTTTTTGAAATAATAGGAATGGTGCTCGTTATTGCAGGTATAACACTTGTAAATCTCAAAAAGAAGACAGATCCTATAAACGAAAAGCCGACTAAGCTCGTAATGCTTTTGGTGCTTGTCTCGTGCATATTAAACTCTGTGTCTGCATTGCTTGATAAGCTCTTGCTTGCAACTGACGGATGTGTCCTCTTGGGCGGCGAAATACTTGATTCTTCACAGCTTCAATTTTGGTATATGCTATACCTTACCGCACTTTATGGCTTGTATCTTATAGTAAAACGCGAGAAGGTGCATTTCAAAAGCTGTGTCACATCTCCGATAATCTGGGTAATGAGCTTGCTTTTTATAGTAGCGGACAGAGCACTGTTTATAGCAAATGCCGATCCCGAAAGCAAGCTTACCGTAATGACTCTTATAAAGCAGTCATCGGTGCTCGTATCTATAGTTCTCGGTAAGCTGCTATATAAGGAAAAGCACATACTTTACCGCACCCTGTGTGCGATTTTGATAATCTGCGGAATAGTTATCTCCGTGCTTTGATAAAAGAAAGGAGCAAAATATGGAAAATAACGATTTCTCCCTTGAAAATGTAAAATGCACTACCAATTATACAGAAAAGCTTATGAAAAGCTATAACAGATTTACCGACAAAAGCTCAAGAATATTAAGCATAATAATGTGTGCAATATTTATGGCGGCGGCAACATCGCTTCTTGTATCAATGTTTATAATGTTTGATAAGCAATCACTTGCACTTTTTATTATTTTTCTTGTAATAACCGCGATAAGTGTCGCTAATTTGACTGTAATACCTAATATACAGATCAAGCGCTCGCCCTATTATAATGCGGAAATAACATATGAATTTCATGATGATGAGATAATAGTTATAGCTAAAAACAATATAGAAACAGTAAAAAGCCATCTCGGCTATACCGAGATCAAGTATATAAAAGAAAACGACGGATGCTTTTATCTCTACCTCGGAAAGAGTCAAGCGTTTATTCTTGAAAAAGCAAACCTCGAAAACATAACTCCCGAGGAGTTTGAAAGAAAGCTCAGAATAAGAATAAAACGAGTAAATACAATTGAAATAAATCTTTGAAAAAACGACACTCCAAGCCACTTTTGTCAATGATAAGAAAAATAAAATGTCAAGCGGCAAAAAAGCCACTTGACATTTTTATAAAAATATAGTATTATAATAAAGCATATATAATAGAATAAGCGGGTGTGGCGGAATTGGCAGACGCGCTAGACTTAGGATCTAGTGAGAAATCGCGCAGGTTCGACCCCTGTCACCCGCACCATCAATGGGCGACAAAAAAGATATCGCCCCGAAAAGCCTTGATTTTTCAAGGCTTTTTCGCTTTTTAAGGGCGAAATTTTTTAGTTCGATTTTGTAGATGAAAAATGGGTATTTTCCGAAACTGAACAGACTCGAACTCCCGTCAGAGCCAAAACCGAATAAAAACCAACGCACAGAGAAAGAAAAGCTCTGTGCTTTTTTTACGCCCGAAAATAAAAATTGAATACAACATACCCCGAGCCGAGTGATAGAAATATCCTCGGCTTTTTTTATTTCAAAGACAAGGAGAAAACGATGATTTTTGCAGATAATCCTCACGACCGTGAGATAGAAAAGATGATGCAGAAAACGCCCCACTTCCGACCGAGAGGACACGGCGTTTTTGTGAGCGAAAAAACCGAGTACAACGCCGAAAGGTGCGGATGCAGGGAGTGTGCCGACAGAAAGAAGAAAAGGCGCGTGTCGGGCGAAAAAACGCCCTGTGTGGAGCAACGAATCCACGAGGGGCAAATCCCACAGTCGAGAGTGCTGATGGAAACCTTTTCAGCCGTGACCAACCCCGAATTCATTATCCGAATTAACGGATACATCAAGGAGAGTGAGAAACAGCCTATGCAATTTAGAAACGAAAAACACAGATCGGCATTTGAGAATGCCATCAAGGGCATGAACACGAACAACAAAATCAAGATGTGCGCCCTTTACCTATTGACCGCAGACGGATGCCTGTGGAGTGCAGCCAAGCGACATATCGGTAAAGATGAGATACACTTTTTCCGAATCAGGCTCCGCAAAAGCACCCCCACAGCTTATACCCTTTTCTGCTGTGCAAAGGATCTGTCGCTCGGCTCAAAGCACATGACGATCAGCGACCTCGCAGACGGCGACATTATACCACCCAAGGAATTCGCAATCATCTGCAACGCAATGGCGATCCGCCGATACGGACTCGGCGCAATTCAATATAAATATGAAGGAGAGAAAAACAATGCTGAAACTAACGATTAAAAATAAGCAAGGCGAGGTCTCGACCTTTGACCTCGCCACACAGTATCATCAAATGTATGATAAGTATCAGGAAGCCGAAATCGGAGTGCATCCACTTGCATTGACTTTTGAGGAAATGCAAAAAGAAGGCTCAAGAATTACACTATCGGCAGATAGCGACATGGGGCAAGGGTTGCTCCGTCTGCTTGATGCAAAAACAACGCTATATGAAGCTCACCTTTTTGATGAATCCGTGAGCCATGTTCATGACGATATCAAAGAGGATGTCGAGCAGAACGTGATAAACGAGCAATACGATACCCAAGCGGAACTCTACGAGGATATCAAGCAAATGACCAAGGAACTCGCCTCAACAAAGCTCTCGTTATACTGCCCTTTAGTCGTGAAGCTCCACGACCACGAAATGGGCGATTATTATGAGGTGGACGGCTACCTCATAACAGACAATGTCGATAAAATCGAGGATAAGCTGTGGGCTGAACAAGCCGATGAAATAAGAATGGCTGAATATGTGGGAGATCATGCCAAGCTCGAAGATAAACTTGTATTTGCGGAGTGGAACGTTGAAGAAATCCAAGGCACGCTCTACGGCAGAATTGATTGCTACCTTACGGAATCACTCACCGAGGAAGAAACAGTACGCCTTAAATCTGCCGTTACAGGACAGAACAGCGATGGCTTTGGAGAGAGCTTCGAGCAAAGAGAAATCCGCATTGACGAGGGCGACCTGTTCGTTTCCTTTTGGAACTGTCAAGGTCGTTATTTCCTTTAACACCAAGGGTAATCAAGAACGTGGGCGAGGGCGACGTTGTCAGCGCAAAAGACCTCATCAATATGACCTACGGACTCGACAAGGTGAGCGTTGCCCCCAATGTTAAAAACTTGACCGAGCTTGGCGAATTGGCGATTGAAAGCGAGATGTTCAAGTGGATCGAGAGCATTCCCGAGGAAGCTCTGCCATACCTTGACCGAACGAGGATGGGGCAGGTAATCTACGAGGACGATCACGGCGCATTTATCAAGGGAATGTATATCGCCGCAGGCGAGTATCAGTTCCAAGAGATATACGATGGACAGACTCTCCCCAACCAAGGCGTACACACGGCGTATGCTTTCCGCTTGGAATTGGCAAAGCCCCCGACAGGAGATGAGGATATCAGCGAACAGCCAACCGAATGGCTCGGATTGCCCACAGAGCGTGAGGATGCGGATGCCGTAGCTCAAAGGCTCGGCGTTGACAAAATCGAGGATTGCGTATATCTCGGCTTTGAGTCCTCCGTTCCGCAGATAGAGGGCGACCACTTCGGCAATAAGAAACACAAAATCCTTCTTTGATTGCATCTCGCCCTGCACGGTCAAATTTATGACCGACCACTATATCATAGGCGACAGCTATCGGTGCGCCTGGGCGATCAAGGAATATCCCCCGTCCACCGAGGAACAGGCTCTGCTCTCCAAGGTGGCAGACCGCAACGGCGTAACGCTCCGTATTTACCACAGGCTCGTGGATGCCGTAGAGCAAAAGCGGATCGTGCAGAACGCTATGCGTAAGAACAAGATGAAATCGGGCGGCACCGACGTGACCGAATGTGTGGAAGCCGAAGGCAACCTACAGGACGTTATCGAGCTACTCGCCAATATCCGAAGAAACCGAGAGTGCCTTCTGCATTGCTCGGTTTTTATTGAACTCAAAGCAAAGAGCCTCGAGGAACTCAAGGAACTGCAATCCGAGGTGATGATGGAGCTGACACGCTCGAAGATATCGGTGGATAGGCTCACCCTGCGACAGCGCGAGGGCTTTCTCTCCGTGATGCCCGTAGGCTTTAATATGTTCGGATCGCAGTATGAACGAGTCCTCCCTGCAAGCTCGGCAGCCAACCTGTACCCCTTCAATTATTCGGGCAAAACAGACCGAAACGGACTCTATATCGGGCGCGACAAATACGGAACGAACATTCTCGTGGATTTGGATAAACGAGCCGAGGACAAAACTACCTCGAATATCCTTATACTCGGCAACAGCGGTCAAGGCAAAAGCTATCTCATGAAGTTACTGCTGACCAACATCCGAGAGTCAGGAAAAGCACCTCATGGAAGAAAAAAGCAAGCTCCAACAACAGCTTGCACAGATAACCGAACGAAAGCAAAAGCGTGAGAATACGAAATCCCGACTTGATGAGATTTTCACGATACTCGACGGCATAAAGAATCGCCCGATGGAATACGATGACCGACTCGTCCGTCAGATCATCGAATGCGTAGTGGTCGAATCCAAGGAACGCATCAAGGTGGTATTCGTCGGCGGTTTGGAAATCACGGAAACCTTAATAAACAATATA